>JAYUIX010000099.1:0-25781 GCA_043765635.1 Sphingomonadales bacterium | reverse complement strand
CTAGTAACCGCTCTCATTGGTGAGACGATTACCGAACATCTCTCACACGGATGAAAGTTAGCTATTGTCGATGCCCAGCCCTAATGCACAAACCGCGCCACAACATCACGGTAACTCCGCGACACCTTCACCTGCGCGCCCGAGTCGAGCACCAGAAAACACTCGCCGTTGGTGTGCGGCTTTACTTGTTTGACGAGATCGAGGTTGACGATGGTTGAGCGGTGGACGCGCTGGAACTTGCGGGGGTCGAGGCGCTTTTCGAGGTCCTTCATTGTCTCGCGCAGCACTAGCGTTTCGCCGCCGGTATAAATGCACATATAATCGCCCGCCGCGTCGATCCGTTCGATACTGTCAACCTCTACGCGGAAAATCTGGCCCTGATCCTTGATGTTGATCAGTTTCTCGAAGCGGTTGGCCATCGGCGTATCGCTGCTATCGACAAATTCTTCATGCGCTTCGGGGGCGTGTTCAGCGAGCGCTTCCTTAAGGCGTTCGGCCTCTCCGCTGCCTTTGCGTTCGGCCAAACGCTGGCGGACGCGGTCAAGCGTATCAGCAAGCCGTTCGGGCTCGACTGGTTTCATCAGATAATCGGTCGCTTGCGCTTCAAATGCGCGGATCGCATGGTCGCTGTACGCGGTCACGAAGACGAACAGTGGCGGTTCAACCTCGATCAGGCCTGCTACAACTGAAAAGCCGTCAAATCCGGGCATCTGGATATCGAGAAACACTAGGTCGGGTTTGTGCGTCTTGATCGCGCGGATCGCTTCGCGGCCATTGAGGCAGGTTTCGATAATCTCGACATCGGGATGCTCTTCAAGTCGAAGCTGCAATCCTTGAATGGCGAGTTTTTCATCGTCAACGAGAATAGTTCTAATGCTCATGCGGCCTCCTGCTCGCGGTAGGGAATGTCGATAGTCACTGAAAAGCCACTGCTTGTCTGATCATTGATTTCAATGCTTTGATCCTCACCATAAGCTTGCACCAGTCGCTCGCGAATATTGGCCAAGCCAACACCCGTCGAGTCATTCGGACGCAATGCGCCTTCGATCAACCCTCCCCCTGTGTCTGAAACGACGATATGAACACGCCCGCCGATGAGCCGAGCCTGAACGTCAATATCTGCCCCCTCCTCGCGCGGCGTCACCGCATATTTGATTGCATTTTCGACGAGCGGCTGAAGTAATAGCGATGGCAACCGTGCTTTTACAACCGCTGGATCAATCGTAAAATTGGGCCGCAACCGATCCTCAAACCGCATTTTTTCAATTTCGAGATAGAGTTTAAGCGTCTCTACCTCTTGCGCCAGCGTTACCTGCGCGGTTGGTTCATAAACGAGTGTGTAGCGCAGGAATGAGGACAGCCGCGAGAGCATCGCATTGGCCCGCTCGGTCTGTTTGAGCAGCACCAGCGTCGAAATTGAATTGAGCGTATTGAACAGGAAGTGCGGGTTGAGCTGATAACGCAGCATCGCAAGCTGGGCCGAGGTTGCCTGGCTCTCAAGCGCGATCATCTGATCGGCCTGCTGCTCAACGATCAAGTAGAAATTGATCCCGTAATAAAGTGCCGACCATGCCCCGAGCAGGAGCGCGTTGATCGTGATTGACCCGATAAAAAGCCCGCCATCAAAGCCGGCCCCTTCGCGGTTCACCATATTATACATCCAGGTGTCAATTGCTGAATAACCCGCCACGGCGATCACGATCACTGCGACGGAGCCACTCCATGTGACAATCGGCTTGCGGCTGATCAGCCAGCGGAACATCGCGCCAAGCACTAACGTAATTGAATATCCCGCTGCCGCTGAGACGAGCACTGGAATGATGAATGAAATGCTCATCCCGTTGCCGATACCACTGGCGATTCGCAGCAGCAGGTAAAACGCCCAACCAACCGATTGCAGCGTCCAAAACGCGCGGTTCTTATCATCAAAGAAGGGTTGGGAGCGTAGCCCGAGCAATGCCATGATCCCCCGTAGCGCAAATTTGTGGTGGATTGAAGCCATGCCGATTAGAAGCTATCATCGGTGCATCACAAGGAGTTGAAAAATGACTGATTTGAGTGCGCCGCGCGCTGAATTTCACGATATGGCGCAAAGCACGCAAGAGGATTGGGCCATCATCATGGACAACGCTAAAGATTTTGCGCCGCAAGGCGGAAAACGCGTGCTTGAGCATTTGAAATTGCTCGACGGTGATTTTGGCGGCTTTGCGGTTGATCGCCTCACCCACTGCCGCCAGACGGCAACGCGTGCGCACCGTGACGGTCGCAGCGAGGATTATGTCGTCATGGCGCTGCTCCATGATATTGGCGATACGCTCGGCGCGTTCAACCACCCTGACATTGCGGCGGCAGTCCTCAAGCCGTTTGTCTCAGAAGAGCTTCACTGGATCACCACGCATCACGGGATTTTTCAGGGCTATAATTTTTTCCACCACATCGGCCTTGACCGCAACATGCGCGATAATTTCACTAGTCACCCTCACGCAGCCGCCTGTGCTGAGTTTGTCGATCAATATGATTGTCCGGCGTTTGATCCCAATTATGATAGTGCCCCGCTCGAATTCTTTGAGCCAATGGTGATGACACTTTTTTCGCGGCCAATGAACAGTGTTTACAAGCGTGCGATGGACTAACAAAAACCGCCGTCCTTCGGTGTGAAGAACGGCGGAATTTCTTGCAGCGTTACGTGTGATTAAAATTCAAACTTTGCCCCAACGCGCAGGCTCCACAATGAGATGCGGGTCTGGTTGATAATCTGAGGATTTTGGAAGTTTGAGTACAGATAGCGTGCACAACTGCCATTTACGATTGCGGTTGCACATGAGACATTGACGATGGGAGCAAGCTGCGAACCTGTAACCTGACGGAGCGAGCCCAAATCCTTATCAATAAAGTTTAAGACATTTTCCATATCGGCAAACAGCTTGATTCGGCTTTTGCCGATGAACGTCGGGATTTCTTGATCAACATGCAAATCGATCTTGAAAAATGATGGCGAACGCTCACTATTTTTCTTGATGATTGCACCTTGCTTGAGCTTATTATCTTGTACAAACTTCTGAAAAGCTGTGAACGTCGCAGTATTATTATATGAGACAATTGAGTCAGCAGTTTCACTGGCAACATTGGGTACATAGAGCAAGTAACGCTCCGTGGCGCCCAGAACTCCAAACACGTTACCCCTAGTTGTATTGTTAGTCACATTGTCTTCGCGAACAGTAAGGCTGTAGGGGCGACCTGAACGCTTTTCTCCAAACAGACTAAAGCGTGTTTTATAGTCCCCAAAAAAGGCCTTGTCATAATCGATCCCAAACTTAATCGAATTACGAACTTGATAAATGGATGTACCAAGAACGCCACGATTTGGATCGAGAACTGCTTGAAGATTATAATTTGAGCTCGCTGTCGCCGAATTGGACGGATTAACATCACGAATATCTTGGAAAGTGTAGCTGATGTTCGCCGAAAGCCCGAAATCCCACGATTTCTGGGCACGCCCGACCAGGATAATCCCCCGCCCCTTCTTGGAATTGGTAAGAAGCAAATCTTGGTTGCCTGTCGCAACACCTCCAAAAGGGCCGTAACGCGGGCGACCATCAGGTGCTGTACCAATCTGGACTGAGCGAAGATCAGTATAATCGGTAACATTATTCGCCGCCGAGAACAGGAAGTCCCCGCCAAAATTCCAACCATCGCCAAGCGGGCCTAGGTCAGCCTCATAATCAGTCGAAAAACTGGCCTTCCACTGTGATGCCAACTTGTAATCTTGCGCAAGCGTATTGACGTTGGCAAGCGCAAGCGCGCCAGTATTTGTGCGGACGAACGACGTTACCGCAGGATCAAATGTCCTGCCGTTCACATTGTTTAGTGCCTGATCGCAGAGCGTTGCTGGGGTAACGCTACATGTCACTGCCCCAGTCGCCTGATTGATATTGCGCTGGATCGTGACTTGGTTGGCAAAGACGCCCGTGTTTGAAAAGCTGTTCGAGAGTAGCACATCGGGCGTACCACCACCAAATAAACCAGCGCCACCGCGAATTTTCAGACGATCAGTGGCTTCATAAGTGAAACCAAGGCGCGGCTGGATCGACGTTAAGCCCTTAAAAGTCTTGGTATTCGAAAACCCATAACGCGCAAGGAAGTTTCTATTGAGGGCCGGGGTTGTGTCTGAGTCGTAAAGCTCACTTCGCACACCGAAGGTGAAGTTGAGCTTATCAGTGACATCCCAGCTATCTTGCAGTGCAAACAAATAGGTCGAATAATTGTAAATCGCTGTCACGTCATCAAGGTTGCCTGATACCGAGCCAGCGAGCACCAACGATCCTGCTCTACGCGCTTGGAAATCAGCAATTGAATCGAAGAAAAAAGTACCAAGCGCGTTCTGCAGGAATAAGTTGTTAACGCTGAAGCGGTTGTAACCGATAAGAGCCTTAATCGAGTGATCACCCGCTGTGTAACGCAACGTGAGATCACCGCCGTAGCTTTGTGTGCTCAGCGAGTTAGCTTGCCGCGAAACGTCCGCACCGAAAACAACGCGGGGGCTGCCCGGGTTTGCCGCATTGCCTTGACGACATTGGTTGGGATTGTCTTCACGGATCGTTGTTGTCGTTGCAATATCAGCTGGATTCACAAGATCGGTGCAAACGGTGAACTGGCCAATGCTGCGACCGCCAAAAGGATCCTGTGCACGGTCAGTCTTGCGATAGTTAAGCCGGATTTCGCTTGAAAAATTATCTGACCAATCCGAATTGAGCGCAACAACGCCTGAATTGACAACTTCTTCAAGCAGATAGGCATTGGAGAGCAAACCAAGCCCTGGCGAGGTTGTTGAAACTGAACCATTTTGTTCGTTACCAACCGTACCTCTGTTGTAGATATAGGTGGCCGACAAACGCTGTGTGTCTGAAACGTTCAAATCAAACTTGGCCGAATATTTTTCGTCAGTTTCTTTGACGTTTTGGTAAACGCCAAGCGTATCGTAAGCAAAGTTTGACCTTGCAATCGCGGTAACATTATCAACCTGCGCCTGTGTCAAATTGGGGATCGGGCTTGGTGCACCAGTTAAACCAAATTGGGGTGGCTGGTTTTCATCAAGGCGTTCGTACGAGAATGCGAAAAACAACTTGTCCTTGATGATCGGGCCTGAGAAAAACCCGCCGTAATTCTTGCTCTTGAAATCAAGATTAACACGGGTGTTTTTGCTGCGGTCACCGGTAATGCTGTCATCGGAGTAAGTGTAAAAGGCTGAACCTTTAACCTTGTTGCCGCCCGAACGCAGGACGACGTTAATCGCGCCCCCTTGAAAATCGCCTTCGGCGACATCGACTGGGGCAATCTTAACCGAAAGCTGCTCAATCGCATCAAGCGATACGGGGCCGCGCGCGGTTGGCAAACCGCCATTGTTAAGACCAAAGTTATCCGAGAAGCGCACCCCGTCAACCGAGAAGCGGTTGAGGCGACCGTTTTGCCCGGCGATTTCAATCGCGCGGCGATTTGACTGGTCAATTGTGACAAAGGGATCGCGACGGGTGATGTCACGAATGTCACGTGATACTGAGGCAACGCCGTTAATGTCTTCGCGGTCAAACGAAGTAATCGGGCCGGTTGAAACAACTTTGGCGGCTGAGCTTGCCGCAGTCACAACAATATCTGCGGCTTGGCTGGCAAGTTCAAACGGGACGCGGAGTGGCTGACCAGCGGTCAGACTTATGTCGCTAACGCTGCTATCACCGTAGCCACTGGCTTCAACCTTAACTGTGAACGGCCCGCCAACGCGAAGGCCCGAAGCATTGAAACCACCGTCATTCCCGGTTGTAACTGACGAAACCGTACCCGATGGTTCGTGTGTGATCGTGACGGTGGCACCCGCAACAGGGGTTCCTTCTGATTGAACAACACCGCGAATCGTTGATGTTGTTTCCTGCGCATAGGTTGCGACTGGCGCTACGAGCGCGGCAATTGCTGCGCCTGCGTATAAATAATTTCTCATGGTAATAAACCCCTTAACAGGCGAATCAGAATCTTCTGGCTGATCGCGTTCCCTTTCTCGCCCATATATTGCGGCTTTGTGACAGGCGAGTCGCAATTGGTAGATATCTACAGCTTGATCATTGTGCGTTGCAAAAAGGCAACGGTTGCATCACTTGTAAGGTGGTTGATTTAGCGATGGGGGGTTGAGCAATAATATTACAGCGCGCATTAAAGGCGCAACAATGATGCCGTATAAATATGCGGCGCAAATTTGCAGGCAGAGCAGAGACATGACGGTGACCAAAACACCCAATAATACGGCACAAATTGCCCAGATTGCAAAAGCGCTGGCAAGCGACAGCCTCCCCGGAGAGCTTCACGATTTCGGCCCCAAGGCGCGCGGGACGGCGGCAGAGTTTGTGCTGACTGCGCTGCAGCAGCGTAAGTCGGGCAAAACCAGCATTGTCATTGATACGCTTGTCAATGAAAATGGTCAGCGGCAGATGCGGCTTGCCGTCATCAATTCTGACATGCCGTTTCTGGTTGATTCGGTTGCGGCGGTGGTGGCGTCGCACGCGATTGTGATTGACCGGTTGCTTCACCCGATCATGGCGATTGTCCGGGACGCGAGCGGCGCGTTGACTGACATCGCGCAATCAGGTGCAAAAGGCAGCAAACCTGAGTCAGTTATTTACATTGAAACTGAACGTGCTGACGCAAAAACGCGCGCTGAAATCCGCGAGATGATCAGCGCAAATATGATTGATGTCCGCCATTCGGTGAGTGACTGGGAGACGCTGACGAGCAAGATGAAAGCCGAAGCAGCAGCAATGACTGATCCGACTGACACAGCTTTGCTCAATTGGTTTGCGGGCAATCGCTTCACATTGCTGGGCCAAGTTGAATTTGATCAAGAAGGTAATGTGAAACATGCGATCGGGATTGCCCGGACGCGCGCCGAAAGCCTGCTGTCGCAACCCGCAAGAGCGCGAGCGACCGAATGGTTTCAGGCGGGCAACAGCGCCATGCTGGTCGTAAAATCAAATTTGCTTTCACCTGTGCACCGCCGGGTTCCGCTTGACCTGATCATCGCGCCGCTCCGCGATGGCAGCAAAGTCACCGGGCTTTCGATCCACGCTGGTTTGTGGACAAGTGCCGCGCTTGGCACGCCGCCGCAAGACGTGCCTTTTCTGCGTGATCGTTTGGCGGCACTTCAGGCCAAATATAAATTCGATCCTTCAGGACATGCAGGCAAAGCGCTTGGTCATGCGTTGGCGACATTGCCGCGCGACATTTTGGTGAGCATTAGTGCAGGTGACTTGGAGACGCTGACGCTGACCGCCATGTCAATTGCGGATCGGCCCCGGCCAAAGCTTGAACTGGTTGGTGCTCCGCTTGATCGCCATTTGTTTGGTTTTGTCTGGCTGCCGCGTGATGAACTGACGACTGCGCGCCGCGTAGCAATAGGCGATATGCTCGCCGACGCCGCTTCGGCACGGCTGCTAAGCTGGTCAATCGAGCTTGGCGACGGCGAAGTCGCGCTTCTGCGTTATACACTTGATGTTCGAGAGGGCGGCATCATCCCGGCAACCGCACCGCTCAATCAACGGATTGAGACGATGGTTCGCGGTTGGCAACCAGCGGTCGAGGCAAGCTTGACCGCGATTGGTGATCGTGGGCAGGCGGCGCGGCTGGCGCTGCGTTATGCTGGCGCATTCCCGATGGGATACCGCACGGGCGCTGGTGCTGATGAGGCTGCGCTCGATATTGTCGGGCTCCACGCGCTGGCAAGCGAAACCAGTCGCAATGTCCGTTTTTACCGCAATGCTGATGATACGCCTGCACAATTGCGGATGAAGCTTTACAGCCTGAGCGCGGTTGCGCTGTCAGACGCGGTGCCTGCGCTTGAAAATTTCGGCTTCCGCGTGATTGAAGAGCTTTCAACCCCCGTTGGCGGCGGCACGCTCGGCCACATCCAGAAATTTGTGATTGAAGCGCCAGTTGGCAGCAATGCGGCAACAATCGTTACGGCACCCGGCACTATTCAGCGTGCCATCGCGCGCGTGCTTGAGGGTGTGGCCGAGGATGACCGTTTTAACCAGTTGGTTGTCGAGCTCGGCTTTGACCGCGGTGAAGTCACGCTGTTCCGCGCGTTCTTCCGTTATCTGCGCCAAACCGGGCTTGCTTACGGACTTGTCACCGTTGTCGATGCACTGCGCGGCGCGCCGACAGTGGCGCACGCAATCATCGGCCTGTTCAACGCGCGCCATAATCCTGCGCAGAAAAAGGGCGCCGCCAAAGCCGCTGACGATGCCGATCAAGCGATTGCGCGCGGGCTGGCAAACGTCAAAGGGATTGATGACGACCGTATCCTCCGCCTTTACCGCGCGGTCGTCAAGGCAACGCTGCGCACGAATGCGTTCGCGCCCGCCGCACGCGAGGCGCTGGCGTTCAAGATTGATAGTGCGCTTGTTCCCGGCCTGCCTGCACCCAAGCCGTGGCGCGAAATTTTCGTTTATAGCCCGCGCATTGAGGGCATTCACTTACGCGCCGGGCCAATCGCGCGCGGAGGCCTGCGTTGGTCGGATCGGCGCGATGATTTCCGCACTGAAATCCTTGGGTTAATGAAGGCGCAGCGCGTCAAAAATGCCGTGATCGTGCCAACCGGGGCGAAAGGCGGCTTTTATCCCAAGGCATTGCCAAGCCCCGCCAACCGTGAGGCGTGGCTGGCCGAGGGCACTGAATGTTACCGTATTTTCATCCGCACGTTGCTTTCTGTTACTGACAATATCGTTGAGGGCAAGGTGATCCATCCCGAGGGCGTTGTCATTCATGACGGCGAAGACCCTTATTTCGTGGTAGCCGCTGACAAGGGCACAGCCACTTTCTCTGATGTGGCCAACGCCATCGCGCTTGAACGCGGTTTCTGGCTTGGCGATGCCTTTGCAAGCGGCGGCTCAGTTGGGTATGATCATAAGGCGATGGGAATTACCGCCAAGGGCGCATGGGTTTCGGTACAGCGCCACTTTGCCGAAAGCGGGGTTGATGTTCAGAAAGACCCAGTGCGCGTCGTCGGCTGCGGCGATATGTCAGGCGATGTCTTTGGTAACGGGATGTTGCTCTCAAAGTCGCTCAAGGTGGTTGCGGCGTTCGACCACCGGCATATTTTCTTCGACCCCGATCCTGACCCGGCCAAAAGCTGGAAAGAACGCGCGCGGATGTTCAAGCTACCCCGTTCAAGCTGGGAGGATTACGACAAAGCGCTGATTTCAAAAGGCGGCGGCGTTTTCGCGCGCAGTGCCAAATCAATTCCACTGTCAAAGCAAGTGCGCGCGATCCTTGATGTGACTGATGCTGAGATGGAGCCGTCAGCACTGATCGCGGCAATCCTCAAAAGTCCGGCTGACCTGATCTGGTTCGGCGGCATTGGTACTTATGTAAAGGCCAAGAGTGAGAGCAACGGCGAAGTTGGTGACCGCGCCAATGACGCGCACCGGATCAATGCTGACGAACTGCGCGCCAAGGTCATCGGAGAAGGCGCGAACCTGGGTGTGACACAGGCCGCGCGGATCGAATTCGCGCTGCGCGGTGGCCGGGTAAATACTGATTTTATTGACAATAGCGCAGGCGTTGACTGCTCGGATAATGAGGTCAACATCAAGATCGCGCTTGGTGCAGAGGTGGCGCGTGGCGCGCTTACCATGCCCAATCGTGATAAGCTGCTCGCGAGCATGACCAACGATGTTGGTGCGCTGGTGCTTGAGGATAACCGCCTTCAGACGCTCGCACTTTCAATTGCTGAACGCGGCGGGGCGGCTGCACTGCCCTTGCTCACGCGGCTGATCGAGATTTTTGAGGCCGAAGGGCGGCTTGACCGCGCGGTTGAGGGACTTGCGAGTAATGACGAGCTGCTCCGCCGCGTACAAAGCGGGCAGGGGCTGACCCGGCCCGAACTCGCAGTGTTGCTGGCGACGGCCAAGCTCTGGCTGCAAGCTGAGATTGAAACGGTGGACACCAGCGGCGATGCGATCCTTGCGGCAGGCCTTAGCGCGGCCTTCCCGCCCGCGATGCAGAAAAATCATGCGCAGGCGATCGCGACGCATCAGCTTCGCAGCCAGATTATCGCGACCAAACTTGCCAACCGGATGGTCAACCGAATGGGGCTCATTCATCCGCTTGAACTCGCCGAGGAAGAGGGCGTTACGCTTGGTGAGGTTGCGCTCGCCTTTGTCGCGGCGGAGGCATTGCATAATGTACCCGCGATCTGGAAGAGTATTGAAAATGCCGACGTTGAGGAATCCGCGCGGCTGATGCTGTTTGATCAGCTTGCAATTGAGCTACGTGTGCAAATGGCGGATCTGCTGCGCAACGGGTGGAAGGGGATGAAACCCAGCGAAGTCGTCTCAGCGCTGGCACCAGGGATGAAGCGGGTGACCGCTGAGGTAGACGCCCTCCTGCTCGGCGAAACGCGCCGCCATACTGACGGTTTTGCACTGCGGCTTGCAGATGCTGGCGTACCAAAAGCAATCATTAGCGCAGTGGTCGGCATGGCGAAGCTTGATGGCGCGATTGGTATCGCTTCGCTTGCTAAACGGATCAAGGTTGATGAACTTGCACTTGCCCGTGCTTTTACGCTGATCGGTGCTGAACTTGGGCTTGACTGGGCGCAAGGGGCTGCGATGCAACTGACCCCAAGTGATCCTTGGGAGCGATTGCTCGCGGCGGGCCTTGCACGCGATTTCCAAACGATGCGGCTCGATTTTCTTGCCAAAATTGCGGATAAAAACCCTGAAAAAGCCGTGCAGCACTGGCTTGATATTAAAGGCCCCGCTGTTATGCGTTTCCGTGACATTACCAACCGCGCGCACCATATGGCACTGCCCTCAACCGCAATGCTCGCCCAAATTGCAGGGCAAGCACGGCAGTTGCTAGTTTAAAAACCGCTTGTCGTCTCAAAATGACCCATAATCAGTCAGAAGTGTGATGTCAGCATGTAGTTGGTGTTTGCGCCGCGTTCCGTATTCTGTTAGCAAAACGTTAATTAATGTCGCTTGTTAGAGGACAACGGTCTCATTTGTGTTTGTTTCTCGGAGACCAAAATTGATTAAATTTGTAGTAACGCTCGCGCTCGCTTCGGTGATCGCGACTCCCGCCTTTGCGGCTGAACTCCTCACCAACGGTAATTTTGAATCGGGCAGCTATGCTGGCTGGAGTGCCAATGTTCGTGCTGGATCAAGCGGCGGCTTGTTTATCGATACGCCGGGCACAACCACGCCGCGATCAGGCTTTACATCTGCCGCAAACCCGCTCGGTGGCAATTTTTACTCGACGACGGATCAAAACGGACCAGGTTCATATTCACTCGTGCAAAACTTTTTAGTGCCAACTTCGCTTTCATCGTTAACGTTGGCATTCCAGCTTTTCGCTAACAACCGGGCAGGCGTGGTTACAGTCAATCCTAATGGTCTCAACCACAACTTTAACCCCAATCAGCATGCCCGTGTCGATATCTTGCGTGCAGGTGCCGATCCATTCACCAATATCGCTAGTGATATTGTCGCTAATTTATTCCTCGGCGCTGATGGAAATGCGACGAACCCCTATCGTTCGTTCAATTTTGACCTCAAGGCGCTCGGCTTGACTGGCGGCACAGAGTATCAAATTCGCTTCGGACAAGTCGACAATCAGGGTTTTTTCCAGCTTGGTGTGGATAATGTTTCAATTGATGCACTCGCTGGCGTACCTGAACCTGCATCATGGGCGATGATGCTTGTTGGTTTCGGGCTGGTTGGCAGCGCGGTGCGCCGTCGGCCAAAACTGCGAGTGACTTTCGCTTAATTCGAACCTATTTCCAAATTAGGTTTATCAAAATGTCCCGTCAGAGCGATCTGGCGGGACTTTTTTTAACTTACCCCTTGATTGTTAAGCCAGTTGCTTACCCGTCGCGCAATTGCGGTGAAGCTTGCAGCGGCCGGGCTATCACCTGCGGCAGGGGGATTGCCGTCATCGGAGGCTTGGCGGATGGTGATATCAAGCGGAATACGCCCAAGGAATGCCAGCCCCATTTCGCTTGCCGCAGCCTCAGCGCCGCCGTGGCCGAACGGTTCGGAAACATCGCCGCATTTGGGGCAGACGTAGCCTGCCATATTCTCGATCATGCCGATGATCGGTACGGTCGATTGATTGAACAGATCAATCGCTCGGGCCGCATCTATCAGCGCCAAATCCTGCGGGGTTGAGACTATAACGGCGCCTGCGGGTTTTTGCTTGCTCATCATCGATATTTGAACGTCACCCGTTCCCGGCGGCAGATCGACGATGATGATTTCGCAGTCGCCCCAGTCTGCATCAATCAACTGCCCAAGCGCATTGCCTGCCATTGGCCCGCGCCATGCCACTGCCTGCCCTGGTTTCACAAGATGACCCATTGAAAGCATCGGCACGCCGTAGCGCGTTTGCACTGGCTCAAGTTGCTTGTCCTTGGCGGTAGGGCGCGCGCCTTCGCTATCCATCAGGCGCGGCTGCGACGGGCCGTAAATATCTGCGTCAATCAACCCGACCTTATGGCCAAGACGCACAAGTGCAACCGCAAGGTTGGCCGAAAGCGTTGATTTACCGACGCCGCCTTTTCCACTGCCAACCGCGATAAGACGGCGACCCACCTTTTCGGCAGTCATCGCGATGCGGATGTCAGTGACACCGGGCAGCGGTTTAATGGCCGCGCGGACGGCCGCTTCTAGCGCGTCACGCTTCGCCAACGAAAGCCCGGTCACATCAAGGATTAGGCTGACGCGCCCATCCGATAGGCGCGGCGCGCTAATCCGTTTGGCGCTGATCAGCCCGCCTTTACCAAGTGGATCGTCAATGCGTTCAAGCGCATCAGTAAGTACAGTAATTTCAGTCATTCGTCTGCTTTACGCAGAGATTCTAAGGCTGCCACTGTTTTTCACAAAACAATGTCCCTATATCGCAATTATGAGAGAAAATACTGGATGGATCGCACGCGTTGGCGTGCTGTTTAACGAGGGCGGCCCTTGGGGTGGCAAAGGCAATGGCGGCGGCTCGGGCGGCGGCTCAGGCGGTGGTTCAGGTGGTGGCGGCCCACGCAATCCTTGGAACCTTCCTCCTGGTGGCAAACCACGCGGCCCGCGCGGAAATTCTGCTGTGGATGAGCTTTCGCAGCGGCTGCGCAGTCAATTTGGCGGTAATTTCCCCGGCGGGAACAGTGGCCCGCTGATCCGTTACGGCATTATTGCCTTTGTTTTGATCTGGGTGTTGCTTTCAAGCTTCCACCGGATTGGCCCGCAGCAAGAGGGTGTGATCACGCGTTTTGGCAAATATGCTGGCAAGCTTCAGCCAGGCATTGGCATGACATTGCCGTCACCGATTGATTCGGTGCAAAAGGTGGATATTCAGGAAATTAAAACGATTAATATTCCCGATGGTTCGGGAGAAAATCTGATCCTGACAGGTGACCAGAATATTGTCGACCTCGCCTATTCAGTGCGTTGGGGTGTGCAATACTCGGAATTTTTCCTGTTTCAGTTGGCTTTGCCCGAAGAAACAATCAAGGAAGTTGCTGAAAGCGCAATGCGCGAAGTGATGGGTACGGTAACGCTCGCCGATGCATTCGGCCCGCGCCGTAGCGAGATTGAGCAGAGGGTTGCACTGCGGATGCAGCAATTGCTTAGCGACTATAAAGCGGGTGTACGGATTCGCGGCGTTGCGATTAAGCAGGCCGATCCGCCAGCAGTCGTCAATGATGCTTTCAAATCGGTGACGGCGGCGCAGCAAGCCAAGCAGGGCAACATCAACAATGCCAATACCTATGCGCAGCAGATACTTGCCCGTGCGCAGGGTGACGCGGCATCATTTGATAAAGTCTATGAGCAGTACCGGTTGGCACCAGATGTAACCCGAAGACGTATGTATTATGAAACAATGGAGGCTGTTCTGTCGAACACTGACAAAACGATTGTCGAACCCAATGGCGTAATGTCGTACTTGCCGCTTGGGCAGGGTCGTGGCCGCGCGACAGTTGAGGAGCCAGTCAAATGATCAGTGCAAGCAACCCGATCAAGCTTTTGATTGCAGCAATTATTTTATTGTTCCTGCTTGCCAGCACAGTGTCGGTAGTGCCCGAAACGCGACAGGGGATTGTCCTTCGTCTTGGTAAGGCTGACCGGATCATAAATGCTTATAATCCCAAAGAGGCTTTCGGCGCGACAGGCGCGGGGCTTGTCGCGCGCATTCCTTTTATTGAAAATATTGTCTGGATCGACAAGCGTATCCTTGATGTTGATATGGAGCCGCAGCAGGTGCTGTCAACTGATCAGCTTCGCCTCAATGTTGATGCCTATGCCCGTTACCGCATTGTTGACCCGCTCAAGATGTACACCACTGCGCGTTCGGTTGAGAATGTTTCCGACGCGCTGCGCCCGATCCTTGGCTCGGCACTGCGCAACGAGCTTGGCAAGCGTACCTTTGCAACTTTGCTCAGCCCTGAACGTGGCCAAGTGATGGACAATGTTCAGGCAGGGCTTGCGACGATTGCCCGCCAATATGGTGCTGAAATCATTGACGTTCGAATCAAGCGCGCTGATCTGCCCGACGGTACTCCGCTCGAAAGCGTTTATGAGCGGATGCGTACCGCGCGAACGCAGGAAGCACTTACGATTGAGGCTGACGGCTTGCGCCAGGCACAGATTATTCGGGCCGAGGCAGATGCAAAGGCAGCGCAAACCTATGCCGCAGCTTTTGGCAAAGATCCGCAATTTTATGATTTCTACCGGGCGATGCAATCATACCGGCAGACGTTTACTACCAAAACCAGCGGATCAACCAATGTGATCCTTTCGCCAGATAATGAATATCTTCGGCAATTTAGAGGCGGAAAATAAGGGGGCGTTCAATATGTGTTAAGCCAAACGCTTTCACATAGATGAACGAAATCACCGGCCAGTGGTGGCCATAGATATGGAGAATATGTCCGTGCGTTACGCTTATGCCATTACCGCAGCGCTCCTTTTGGGAGGCACAGCCGCAACATTTGCGTTGCAATCCCCCGGAACCGCGCAAATCGCACAGAATGAGCCGGGCGCGATTGCGCTTGCCAGTGCACCAAGGCCCGGTGCGCCGATGAGCTTTGCCGATCTTGCCTCGCGCTTGCAGCCTGCGGTGGTTAATATTTCAACGACGCAGCGTGTCACGCTTAATCGCGGTGGCAATCCCTTTTCAGGAACGCCTTTTGGTGATTTATTTGGTGGTGACAATGCCGCTCCAAACGGTGGTCGCCCGGTAACCCGCGAGGGCCAGTCGCTCGGTTCGGGTTTCATCATTTCGGCTGACGGTTATATCGTTACTAATAATCATGTGGTTTCGGGTGAGCCCGGATCAAATGCCGAAGTCAGCGCGATTACGGTAATCATGCCTGATCGCACTGAATATAAGGCAAAGCTGGTTGGCCGTGATCCAACCTCGGATCTGGCAGTGCTCAAGATCGAGGCCAACAATCTGCCGTTCGTCAAATTTGGTGACTCAACGCGCACTCGCGTAGGCGATTGGATTGTCGCCATCGGGAATCCATTCGGCCTTGGCGGCACAGTGACAGCGGGTATCGTATCCGCGCTCCACCGCGTTACCGGACAAGGCGGCGCGAATGATCGTTATATTCAGACTGACGCCTCAATCAATCGCGGCAATTCAGGCGGGCCGATGTTTGACATGAACGGCAACGTCATCGGCATCAATACCCTTATTTTCTCACCAACCGGTGGCAATGTCGGGATTGGTTTTGCAATTCCAGCCGAAGAGGCATTTCCGATCATTCAAACGCTTAAGGGCGGCGCAAAGGTGAAGCGCGGCTATCTCGGCGTTGGCATTCAGCCGCTTGATGAGGGCATTGCTGACTCGCTTGGCCTCCCCAAGAATAACGGCGAACTGATCAGCCGCGTTGAACCCGGCGAAGCTGCGGCAAAGGCGGGCATTAAGCAGGGCGATATTATCGTCAAGGTCAATGGTAAGGCGGTAACGCCTGATACTACGTTGTCGTTCCTTGTTGGCAATCTACCAATCGGTTCACGCATTCCATTGGAATTCATTCGTGATGGCAAACGTCAATCGGCAACGGTTGTGCTTGGAGAGCGGCCATCTGAGGATCAGCTTGCCAGCATCGGTGCGCCAGAAGGTGATAGTTTCAAACCAAATGATGATGCATCAAATGCCAACGCAACACGTGAGTCGCTTGGCCTTTCAGTGCAGCCACTGACCGCACAAATTTCGCAGCAGCTTGGCCTGCGTGTTCCTGTAAAGGGGCTCGTGGTTGGTGGCGTTGATCCATCAAGTGATGCTGCGGCAAAGGGTTTGCAACGCGGCGACATCATTCTTTCCGTGAATTACAAACTTGCAACCGCGCCAGCCGATATTGCCGCTGCCGCCTCTGCTGCAAAAGCGGCAGGCCGCACTAATGTCTTGTTATTTCTCCAGCGTGGTAACGGCCCCGCACGTTATGTTGCGGTGAAACTACGCCAAGGTTGATCCTTAAACCCCCGTTGTCATTTCTGCCGTTGCCGCTAGACAAAGCGGCAACGGCATTTTTATATTCGGGAGGTTTTGATGGCGGACGACGGTTTGTTTATTGGGGTTGGCGGTAGTACGCGGCAGATACTCAACCTCAAACGCGCCAACCGCCACGGGCTGATCGCAGGTGCAACCGGTACTGGCAAAACGGTGACGCTCCAGGGGATTGTCGAGGGCTTCTCCGCGATTGGTGTGCCGAGTTTTGTTGCCGACGTGAAGGGCGATCTTTCAGGCATGGCGATGGCGGGTTCTTCGCAGACCAAAACGCACGAAATTTTCACCGCGCGCGCAAAGGAAATCGGTCAGGACGATTGGACGTACCGTGATAATCCAGTGCAATTCTGGGATTTGTTTGGCGAACAAGGCCATCCGATCCGCACCACTGTTTCCGAAATGGGGCCACTGCTGCTCGCGCGGCTGATGGATTTGAATGAGGTTCAGGAAGGCGTTCTCACGATCGCATTCCATGTGGCGGACAAGGACGGGCTGCTGCTGCTTGACCTTGACGATCTTCAGGCGATGCTGGTTAACTGTGCCGAGCGTGCCGACGAACTGACCACCACTTACGGCAATATCAGCAAGCAAAGTGTCGGCACGATCCAGCGCTCGCTGCTCCAGTTGCGCAGCCAAGGCGGCGACAATTTCTTCGGCGAGCCGGCACTTGATCTCGATGATTTCATGGTGTGTGATGATGGCGGGCGCGGGATTATTAACATCCTCGCCGCCGATAAACTGATGCAAAGCCCCAAGCTATATTCAACCTTCCTGTTGTGGATGCTGTCCGAACTCTTCGAAACGCTGCCCGAGGTAGGCGATCCTGAAAAGCCCAAAATGTGCTTCTTTTTTGATGAGGCGCATTTGCTGTTTAACGACGCCCCCAAGGCGCTCCTCGAAAAGATTGAGCAAGTCGTCCGCCTCATCCGCTCAAAGGGCGTTGGCGTGTATTTCATCACGCAAAACCCAATTGATATTCCCGATACGGTGGCGGCCCAGCTCAGCAACCGGGTGCAGCACGCGCTGCGTGCCTTTACTCCGCGTGATCAGCAGGCGGTCAAATCTGCCGCGCAGACATTTCGTGCCAACCCCGGTGTAAACGTTGAAATCGCAATTACTGAACTTCGCGTGGGGGAAGCGCTGGTTTCGCTGCTCCAAGCTGATGGTTCGCCGACGCCAGTTGAGCGCACCTTGATCAAGGCACCAGCATCACGCGTTGGCCCAGTCACGCCGCAGGAGCGCGCGGTGATGATTTCGACTGATGCGATTGGTGATAAATATGATGCCTTGATTGACCGCCATTCTGCCGAAGAGATTTTGCAGGCGAAGGGAAGCGAGGCTGCGGCTGCGGCTGCCGAAGCTGATGCACAGGAGGATGAAGCCAAACTCGCGGCGCAGCAGGCCAAGGAACAGGCCAAACTTGATGCGGCTGCGGCCAAAGAACAGGCGCGGCTTGATGCAGCGGCAGCAAAAGAAGCTGCGCGTCAGGCGCGTGAAGATGCCAAACCCGGACTTGCTGAAAAAATGGTTGCGCGTGCTGTCACTTCGGCGGCATCCTCGGTCGGACGCGCGCTTGTCGGCGGGCGCGGCGGCGGCATTGCCGGGCAGCTAGTGCGCGGGTTGCTTGGCGGCTTGTTTCGGGGGCGTTGAGCATGGTGCCTGTCCTTCCTCCCGAAATTGCCGCCGCGCTCGTTGAGCCCAAATCTTATGGCGAATGGGATATGTTGCACCGCCATTTTACATGGGTGCGCGCAAACATGCCGCTTGCAGTGGTGGAGAGTCCGACTTTTGACCCCTTCTGGGCGGTGACGCGTCATGCTGATATCCTAGAGGTCAGCCGCAACAATACGCGTTTTGCCAATGGGCTGCGCCTGACGACGCTGACTGACAAGGCAGGCGTCGCGCTGGCCACCCAAGCATCGCCCAACGGTGATGGGCATTTGATCCGCTCGCTCGTCCAGATGGATGCGCCCGATCATATGAAATACCGGCTGCTGACACAGAGCTGGTTCATGCCCAAAAATCTCAAAAGCATTGAAGCGCGCATCCGCGAAATCGCGCGGGATAGTGTCGAGGAAATGCTCGCGATGAATGGAGAATGCGATTTCGCGAAGGACGTCGCGGCGATGTATCCGCTGCGCGTAATCATGAACATCCTCGGCGTCCCGCCCGAGGATGAGCCGCGCATGCTGATGCTCACGCAGCAACTGTTTGGCCCAACCGATCCTGAGATCAATCGCACGCGATCCGAAATTACCGATTCGGCGCACGCCATCCAGATGCTGCAATATGTGGTTGCCGATTTTGAGGCCTATTTTGCCAAGATTACTGAGGATCGCCGCACCAACCCGCGTGATGATATCGCAACGATCATCGCGACGAGCACCGTCCACGGCAAGCCAATCCCCGATTTTGAAGCCAATGGCTATTATATGATTATCGCAACGGCGGGGCATGACACGACCTCAGCCTCAACCTGCGGCGCGATTATGGAACTTGCGAAAAACCCTGAATTGTTTGAGCGTTACCGCCTGCCCGATGCCAATTTCGCAGGCCTGATTGAGGAGGCAATCCGCTGGGCAACACCAGTACAGCATTTCATGCGCAGCGCGACTGAGGACTGTGAACTCGCTGGGCAGAAGATTAGCAAGGGTGACTGGCTGATGCTGTGCTACGCCAGTGGCAACCGTGATGAGGCGGTGTTTGATGATCCCTTCACCTTCAACCCTGATCGCACGCCCAATAATCAGATTGCGTTCGGCTACGGCGGGCATGTCTGTTTGGGGCAGCATCTCGCGCGGATGGAAATGCGAATTTTCATGGAGGAATTGTTGCCGCGTCTATCATCGCTTGAATTAGCGGGTGAACCAGCGCGCGTAGAATCAGTGTTCGTTGGCGGGCTGAAACGCTTGCCGATACGGTTTAGGGTTGGGTGATGATTTTTGATGCATGATATTTGGCAATCGGATATGTCTTAATGATGGGCATACATACCGATATTTTGAAACATGCAAGATTGGCAACGGAAGGCAGGCTTGCCAAGGGCGTGGTTGATGACATCGAAATTACGCCATTTGTAAACTCGGATGGCGGTGACGGATTACGTGTACTTATCATTTTTAAAGATGGGAAAATTGAGAGCGTTACGGGTGATCAATTGTTAGATTTACTGCTTGATCTCAAAGAGTCTTTCGCAGCAAGCGGTGAAACACGTATTCCGATTCTCGAGTTTGCGACTGTTTCAGACATGGTAGATGATGGCGATTTTGAATCCTGATCACCTTATTGAACAGGCTGTCTTACTTGTTGCGCCGCGTCCAAAAGGATCACCAAGGCAGGTCGATTTAAGACGAGCCATCTCGGCAACTTACTATGCTGTTTTTCATATGGTGCTTGCGTCACTGGCGGATGAATTTGTTGGCGGAACGCTAAAGAAAACATCGAGATATGCGCTGGTCTACAGGTCGGTTTCGCATAAATGGTTGACTGATCTTTGTGATGAGCTTTCCAAGCAAACCCCCAAAGCAAAATTTCAACCATATCTGCCAGTGGGCGGCTTTGAGCGCGATTTCAAAGCTTTCGCATCATCGGTAAGCGAACTTAAAGAAAGACGGCACGAGGCCGACTATGACCCGCTTAAGCGCTTCAAGAGTGCTGATGCGAATTTAGTGATCGAGACAGGTCGATCAGCGATTGCGAGATATGGAAAAGTTTCGGTCGAACAGCGCAAAGCATTTCTGACAATGTTGCTACTCATGCAAACCAAATAAATTACCGCTTTCCTACAATGGTCATTTATGCGTAAATAATTTGAGTGCCTTGCAGCCGCGTTCAGCTAAGCAAGGTGTGAAGTATTAGATTGTATCAAAACGGGACAGTTAAGTGGCGTAAAATCATCGAATAGGTGTCAATTATGTCAACTATGTAAAGTTGTCTTACACTTTTCTGATGCCGAGATTAGGTCATCAAGCTGCTCGGCGAAGTCCTGCGATGGGGCGGAGGTCGCTTAGCTCTTCTGATGGCACGGCCTTGCTGAACAGGAAGCCTTGGACTTCAGTGCAGCCCTCACGGCGCAATGCATCAAGCTGCGACTGACGCTCAACGCCTTCAGCCGTGGTCGTCATGCCGAGGTTATTGGCAAGTGAGACGATTGAGCGGACAATCGCCCGGCAATCCTCGCGGCTGTCAATCTCACTGATGAAGCAGCGGTCAATCTTGATTTTGTTAAACGGAAAACTGCGCAGGTAATTGAGCGTCGAAAATCCAGTCCCGAAATCATCAAGCGCGATCCGAATGCCAAGTGCGCTGAGCTTGTGAAGCACCGCGAGGTTGGCTTCGCTGTCATTCATTAGCACTGACTCGGTAATCTCAAGCTCAAGCCGGTGCGCGGCAACACCGCTTTGCGCCAGCGCATGAATGATCGTTGGCAGCAGGTTGGTGCTGCGCATTTGCGCCGGCGACAGGTTCACCGCAATGCTCAGATGCTCTGGCCAAGTGGCGGCCTCTGCAAGCGCGCGGCGGATCACCCATTCGCCAATCTTGATCACCATGCCGGTTTCTTCAGCAATTGGAATGAAATCACCTGGCATCACAGTTCCGCGCGTATGATGCTCCCACCGGACAAGCGCTTCATAGCCGCTGGGTTCGCCGCTGTTCAAATTGATGAGGGGTTGATAATGAAGACGCATCTCATCACGGCCAAGTGCTGAACGAAGGTCGAGTTCAAGTTCACGCCGGGTTTCGGCAATACTGTCCATGCCGTGTTCAAACCGGATGAAACGGCCACGTCCTTGTGCTTTTGCCGCATAAAGCGCGAGATCGGCGTTCTTCAGAAGTTGCTCAGGCGTACCCCCATGATCAGGCGAATAAGCGATGCCAATGCTAGCGCCGGTCATGACTTCATAACTGTCGATCAGGAAAGGCAGGCCAATCGCTTCGATGATCCGGCTGGCAAGCTGATCAATTGCTTTTAGGTTTTCCCCGCCGACAAGAATGGCAAATTCATCGCCGCCAAGACGTGCAATCAGATCGCCCGTGCGGACGCAGGCCTCAAGCGGCAGCGCAACGGCATTGAGCAGTTTATCACCAATCGGATGGCCAAGCGTATCATTGATCGATTTGAAGTGATCAAGATCAAGGTACATTAAGCCTGCGCCGCTTTCCTCAGCTTTTAGCGCATGGTCGAGACTTTCATTGAATAAGAACCGATTGGGCAAGCCGGTCAGGCTGTCATAATGCGCCATGTAACGGACTTTTTCTTCGGCCAGCCGCTGTGCGGTAATGTCTGTGATAACGCCCCGATGGCCGCCCTGAATGTCGTGATTGGGGCGCGCCGTAATTGACCACCAATGGCGTTTCTGCCCAACGTGGAGCGATATGATATGATCGCGAAACGGCTGTTTCGAAGCTATTAGCTTGGTGAATTCGATCTGTTGTGCGCCGTGATCAAATAACTCGGTAAATTGCAGGTCTACCAATGTTTCACGCGGGCGGCAGGTTGCGGCTGAAAGCCGATCGCATGGATTTTTGATCAGACCGATATTGCTGATTTCGATGAGCCAGTCAGAGCCTTGCTGTTCATAATCATTCAGGAGCAGGCTAATGGTTTCAGTCGATTCGGCAAGCGCGCCTTCACGTTGTTTGCCTTCGATAAAATTTGCCGCAGCCCGCTTTATTGCCCCGAATAAAACAGTGCAATAACACGCAAGTAAAACACAGCCAGCATAAGCGGCGGTCGTGCCAATTGAAATGAGGGCGACAAAGCTTCCCGTTGCGCAAAGCCCAACAAATATCTGCGCTGGCCGTGCGAGCGTTCGAAACGAAATTGTGCCAGCCCCCATCATGCCCGATCCAATGATGCCGACAAGCAACTGCTGCTCCTGGGTTATACTGGCTAAGGGCACGCCAATCGCCAATGCCCACCAGATGCCCAACAGCCACGTGTTCCATTCGACATGGCGATAAATATTTGGCAAATCTGCATTGCTGTTGCCAAATTCGGCAGGCACTTTGCCATTGCACCACAGACGGTGCGCCATCAGTGAAGCGATGGTCAAAAATCCTAAGAATATGACCCATATGTCGAGAGCATAGATAAAAACAATACCCAAGACTGCCGCATTGGTTATGTTGGCTGCAGCCGATGCGCGGGCACCTTTGGCATGATCAGACAATTGATGATACAATATCCAATTATTTTCGGATATTAGTGTCCGATCCGCACAGCCATCCGCAAGCGCTGATAAACATATATTATCTTGTTGCCTCATCACGCTGTCTATTACAGCAAAAATTGTCTAAGAAGCGTTACTAATGGTCTATCAAAATGGCGAAGATGCAATTGCTGTTGATCATGACACCCAACTTACTGAATATAAATGATTTTTTGATTGGTTAGCGAAGTGACGCAAATACTCATCACTGTTGATACCGAGCTTTCAGCGCTGCTTCATCAGCGCGGGGTTCCGCTTGCCGCCAATTTTGCCAGTTCAATCAACGGCGAATGTGAAGGCGGCGGCTTTGGCATCGGTTGGCAAATGGATCAAATGGAGGCGCGCGGTCTGAAGGGGGTGTTCTTTGTCGATCCGCTGCCATCGCTGGTCTACGGTGAGGCTTGGCTGGCCGATGTTGTTGAACCGATCATATCACGCGGGCATGAGGTTCAGCTTCATATTCACACAGAATGGCTTGCTTGGGCAAATGAGTCACCAGTGGGCGGGCGTCTGGGGCAAAACCTCGCTGACTTTGGGATTGACGACCAGCGCGTTTTGCTGGGCCTTGCGATTGACCTGCTAACGCGGGCTGGCGCGCCGAAGCCAACCGCTTTCCGCGCGGGCAATTACGGGGCGGATGATAACAGCTTGCGCGCGCTCGCTGAACTTGGACTTGTTTGGGATAGCAGTGTTAACACGCCATACCTTGGCGGTGCGTGCCAAATTGGCTTAAGCGCCGATCAAGTTGGTGCAGTTGAGCGTCACGGGATTATTGAAGTGCCCGTCGCTGGCCTTAACGACCGTGCAGGGCACGTGCGCCCGGCACAAGTTTGTGCGCTGTCTGCACGTGAGATGCGGGGCGCACTCGGTCACGCAGCTAATCAGCAACACGCTGCTTTCGTAATCGTAACACACAGTTTTGAAATGCTGTCGCGTGATCGCAAGCGCGCCAATCGTGCCGTCATTGCCCGGTTTGAGGCGATGTGCGATGCTATCGCTGCGCATCCTCAGCTTTTCAGTGCTGGATTCAATGATCTCGATACCGTTGCACTCACGCGCACCCGTGAAAAACAACCAACCCGCCTTGGCCCAAATCGCCTACGCACTTTGGTGCGCATTGCCGAGCAAGCAGTTGCGACATGGCGTTACGAACGTCAGTTGCGCCCGGTATGAAGCCTCATCCAAAGGCAATATTATTGGGGGTTGATACACCGATAGGCGTGGCGGTGCTTCGTGAACTTGGCCAGCACGGTGTGCCTGTTCATGGTATTGGTCGCAGTGCCGATGCGATTGGCTGCGCCTCGCGCCATTGCACTGGCTTTTCGGTGCGCCCTGATGGTGCGGTGGCGAATTGGCTACCCGGCTTGATCGCTCAGATTGGTGCCAAAGCTTTGTTCGCAATTTCGGAGGGCGATCTTATCGCGTTAGCGCAGCTTCCGCCCGTCATTAATGGCTGTGCCATTGTTACGCCGCGTGCAGCGCCGCTCGCAATTGTTCTCGACAAAAGCGAGACGCTTGTCCGCGCTGCGGCACTTGGAATTGATGTGCCGATTAGCTGGCAACCTTTGGCCGGTGAGGACACCACTCTACGCGCGCGCACGCTGACTTATCCCGTGATTGCGAAATGGGCTGATCCGCCAGCGATGGTTGACCGGTTGGCGGCGTTTGGCCTGCCGCTCATCAAAGCGGAATACCTCCACAGTGCCGATGCACTTATCGCGTTGATCAATCGTTATGCGCCGCTTGGAGGCTTGCCACTGATCCAAAGCTATTGCCCCGGCTACGGGCTTGGCCAGATGATCCAAATGGCGGGCGGGAAGGCAGTGCTGCGGTTTCAACACCGGCGGCTTCACGAAATGCCACCCGAGGGCGGGGTCTCTACCCTCTGTGAAAGCGAACCGCTTACACGCCATGTTCAACAAATGGCAAAGTCTGAGGCGCTTCTCGCAAGCATCGGGTGGGAGGGGCCAGCGATGGTTGAATATCGCCATGATCCCGAAACCAAGCGCTATTGGCTGATGGAGATTAACGGACGTTTCTGGGGGAGTATGCCGCTGGCATCGCAGTGCGGCGCTGAGTTCGCGTGGGAAAGTTATCGCCGCACGATTCTAGGACAGAGTGATGCGGTACAGCCGCAGATCAAACCACGCCGCGCGCGGTACATGATCCCTGAAACCAAGCGGCTGATCCAGATTTTATTCAAGCGTCAGCCAATCACTGATCCGCTGTTCAAGTCAACGCCGCTCGCCGACCTTGGGCATTATATCAGCGGATTTTTTGACCCCAAGATGCGTTACTACCTGTTTCGCTGGAGCGATCAGGGGCCATTTTTTTCAGATATCAAGACAGTGTTGATCAAAGCCTTGCGCCGGGAAAAGCGCTGACCAGCGCGGGGATTGCGGTTTCAATCCGGCGAAGGCTTGTCTCCATATAGGCTGGATCAAGTTCATAAGGATCATGTAGATGCGGCATTTTGGGCGTTGCCCACAGCCCGAGGAGCGAACGCGGCACTTCTGAAATTCGCGCATTACTTGCGATCTTTTGCAAATGTCGCACCTCCATCGCGAGGAGGAGGTCACCGGGCAGCGGCGCATATTCCTCGACGCGCGTTGTGCGGTGCGCCATCATGCCATAGCCAAGCCGCGCAGCCGCTGCAACTGCCGGGGGGTGTGCTGGCATATCAGCACTGGTTGAAAGGCCAAACGAAGCTACGCGCATTCCGGCCCCTCGCGCCACCACATCGGCAAAGGCGCTGCGGCAGATATTGCCGTGGCAGACGAAGACTAGCCGCCGCACATCGGCTGCGACCGGGGGCTTCACCCAAGCCTGACCAGCACCGACCTGAAGATAGGAAAGCCCCAAGCGGATCGCGCCGCGATAGGTGCCAAAACGGGCATCAATCATTATCGGGTAGACTCCACTTGGCAATTAACGCTCAATTCACATGACAAGCGGCTAAAATCCAGTGCATATATTGGGCAAGATCATCATCCGGAGTGTATTTGATGAAGAGAATAGCGTTTGTTG
>JAYUIX010000098.1:0-2266 GCA_043765635.1 Sphingomonadales bacterium | reverse complement strand
GAAATTGCCGCAGCCCCTGAAGCACCGCCACCGCCCAAGGAAACCGACACCACGTCAAAACGCACGCTCAATCTTGCCAATCCGCTTGCCCTGCGTGAAGCCCTGATTGCCAATGGCCTTTCGGCTGCCGAGGCTGATGCCGTCACGGCGGCGGCCTCCAAATCGCTTGGCGGGGCAAGCGGCGAAGTGCGCGCAGTGATGACCATCGACAGTGCAGGCGGCGTCACGCGGCTCTTGCGGCTTGAGGCTTCATTCCTTGATAGTTCGGGGGCCGTCGTCACACGCAATGCCGACAATAGTTTTGCCGCAAGCTCAGTCGCTGCATCGCTGAGCACTCAGGTTGAAGTGGCACGCGGAGAGATGGACGGCGATTCGTTTTATTCCTCTGCCGTCGCCGCGGGCGTCACCGACAGTCTGATCCCTGATTTCGCCAAAGCCTTTGTCTTCGATTTCAATTTCCAGACCGAAATCAATGCAGGCGATGTGTTCGAGGCCGCGTTTGAACAGACTGTCAATGCAACCGGTGCGCCCGTTGGCGCGCCTAGCCTTGTCTATGCCTCGCTCACCACCGAAGCCAAATCGCGCGCCGTTTACCGCTTCACCCCGCCGGGTGAAGAGGCTGGATGGTTTGACGGTAACGGGCGCAGCATCGTGCGGTCATTCATGCGCACGCCGGTTGATGGCGCGCGGATATCATCGAAATTCGGAATGCGGTTTCACCCGATCCTCCATTACAACCGGCTGCACGGCGGCACTGACTTTGCTGCCCCCCAAGGATCACCGATTTATGCGTCTGCGGCGGGCGTCGTTACTTGGGCATCGATGAAGGGCTGCAACGGCAATCTGGCCATTGTCAAACATGACAATGGGTGGGAGACATTCTACCTGCACATGGTCAACTATGGCCCCGGCATCACGGTTGGCGCGCGCGTGACACAGGGGCAGATGCTTGGCGGTGTTGGCACGACAGGCTGTTCAACCGGCCCGCACCTCCACTATGAAGTCCATATCGACGGGCAAAAGGTTGATCCCCAAACGATCCAGACCGAAGAAGGCCGCACCCTGAGCGGCGATGTGCGCAAGGCATTCTTTGCCGAACGCGACCGGATCGACGTTGCGCGCGCAGGCTATGCCGGCTGAGGTTTCCAAGCGGCAAGCGGCAGGATCAAAGCCAGCAATACGAAACTGATCGCAACACTTGCGTTCAGTCCTTCAACCGACCCGCCCCATAAAGCTGACCCCACCAGATCGCGGTCGAACATCGCGCCAAATGCTCCAACGCCGGGATTGGGATCAAGCCCAAGCAAAATCTGTTCACCCCAGTTCCATCCGAAATGCGCCGCGATAGGTGCGGCCAGCCCGCCCGTGCGTGCGGCAAGCAAGCCAAAGAACAGCCCCCCGAGGAACAGGTTGAGCAAGCTCATCGGATCACGCGCGCCGCCGATGATGTGGAGCGCGGAAAAGGCGAGTGCGGAACCAGTGACTCCCATCATCAATCCCGCCCGGTCAACAAGGATGCGCTGGAACCAGCCGCGAAAGAAAATTTCTTCGGCCCCTGTCTGGAACAGCACTATTGCGGTTCCTAGCATCAAAGTCATCACAGTCGCGGTTGCAGGATTGACGGGATCGACGGCGTGACCACCAATCCATGCCTCGCCAAAACTGAAAAGCAAGCCGCCAAGGCCAAGCCCCAAACCAAGCGCAATGGCCAGCGCAGGCGCGATGGCCTTAACCGACGGCTTTGCGGTGACAAACCGGCTGCACACAAAGGCAATCGCAATGATACCGCCAAAAATCAGCAGATTTGCCACCACATCGACGGTGATGACGCTTTCGAGCAACCCCGCACCGTAAAGCACACCAAGGATGGCGTCAGAGGCAAAAACCCAGCCCCCAATCGCAATGAGTGATCCGCCAAGGATGGCATAATCAAGCGGAACGGCGGCGCTCTTCTTTGGCAAAGGTGCCACAACGGGCGGTGTCGCTGTGGGCGCAGCGGCAGGCTTTGGCGCATTTCCGAGCAGTTCGGCAAAGGCATCAGCCTCATTCATGCAGGATGCGAACCATCAAAAAGCTGCCCGCCGTCAATCCGGAAATTGTGATAATGCCCCGCCTGCGCACTTTCGACCGAATAGCGCGCGACGCCCTTGAACCACGGCATCCGTTCTTCGGGTAAGGCGGCGTGGATATAAGTGCGGAACACGCGCGGGTCATAAAACCGAAACAGCGCCACAGTGCCGTCTGGCAATTTAGCATTGATGAATTT
>JAYUIX010000097.1:0-2267 GCA_043765635.1 Sphingomonadales bacterium | reverse complement strand
CTTTATTCGTTCCGATCCCTGACAGGGAAGGCGGAACGAGTCGGCGCGGGCGCGCCCGTCGGTTCGTGGCAGGGAGTCACTGCCGGTTTGGCCTGCGCCAACAGGCCATCCTCCGCCTTTTTTGGGCGGGTGAATTGGGGGTTAGGCGGCTGGGTTCACACGATCCTTGAAGCTGATCAGTTGCCGGTTTGTGAGCGCGTTGATCTCAAGCAACTGCATCTGCAGCGGCTCGATTACGAGATCGCGAAAGGCTTGAACAGCTTCAGGCATATTGCCAAAGCCGCCTGTGTTTTGGGGAACCACCGCCACAAGCTGCGGAAAGACGCGGTGCGCGCTCAAGATGTCGTCGCGCGTCGTGTTCTTGATTCCGAGGAATTCATCCTTCGCGGCCACTTCGCTAATCGGGATCAGCTTGACGCTATCCTTGCTGCCGCCGGTTGATTGGAGCAGCATGTTGCGAAAATTGCCCGCCCCCTTCGAATCCTTCATTGCGGTGCGAATGTCGTCAATATCTTCGTCCGTGAATTGGCCGTCAAGGTGGAGGATGTAGCCCGCGTGGCTGCCGTTCAAATAATATTTGCGGCGAAAGAGCGTGGCGTTTTCATTGAGAAACGCGGACTGAAGCGCGGCCAAATATTCGGGGATGCCGTAAATCTCCTGATCAAGCGAGGGCTGGAAAATCTGAGTCAGGCTTCCCGGCGCAAAGGCTTCCTCCTGTTGCCAACCGCTGACCTGAAAAAAATTGGCATCCTCCTTGCTAGCGCGGACATATTTAGCGAGCGCCCGTTCGTAACGCGCCGCAGTGCCAAGGCGGTTGGGAAGCTCCTCCAAATATCCGTTGCCAAAGACGAGATAATCAAGAACAAGCCCTGAAAATTGGGAGCGCGACAGCAGCGGGGAGGGCAGAAAATCGGCCAAGAGCATGTCACGCTTCGTCAATAATGCGCTTGAGTGGTGCGGGCTGGCGCGAAAGGCGCGGCTAAGGCCGTCCATCGGGATTGGCGGTTCGTACCAGCGGCCATTGTACCGGCTCTGCAGCAAATCCATGATCCCGGCGCGCTTGTTAAGCACTGGCTCGGGATCGCCGAACTCAACGGTCAAGAATTTGGTTTGCGAAAGTGCAGGAAGCACTTCGCCTGATTTAACGACGTCATTCATCTTCGCCTCCTAAAATCTCGGCGCGCCCGCGCTTGACCGGCCCCCCGTCAAGTGGTTCGTTCCAAAGCCAGTGCATGATTGACCAAGCAATGTCGGCATGGCCGCCGTCTTTACTGCGGCCTGCTTTAAATGTGATTTGCGCGCCGCGCGTCAGCGTCTTCTTGATCGCGAGGAAGGCCATGACGACGTCAGTCCAGCCCACGTCGAACTTCAGTCGTCCGCGAGCGATTACATTCTGCGCTTTCATCACGAGCTGGGCCTTGACCTCAATCGAATATTCAATCTTGGTGACGCGGGGGAACCATTTCTGGACGAGTTGATAAACCCCAGCGCCGACGCCGCTGGCGTCAACCCCGAAATAGGTCACGTTGTATTTGGTGAAAATGGCGCGGCAAAATTCGCTCTGCGCCTCAAAATCAAGCCCTCGCAATTGGTGGCGCTCAAGCAAGCGAAACTCGCCACCCGGCACTTGCGGCGGAAGGCCAATCGTAAGCGCGGCATTGTCACCCTCCTCGCTTTCTTGCGGATCGTAACCAGCCCAGACTGGCGTGTTCCCAACGGGGCGCGGGCCGAGCGGTTCAAAGCCTTTCCAATCAACCCACGAATCGACCAGGCACTTGGCCAAATCATTGAACTTGAACGCGGAAAGGCTGTCATCAATGAACTGGCACATGTAAAGATTGGCAAATTCGTCGGGCGGATATTCGTCGCGAAGTTCCTCAACGTCGAACAGGTCACATCCCGCTTTTTCGGCGTCTTCAATGTTCACAATATGACGCCACACATTGTCTTCGCCGAGCGCGCCTGATTTGAGTGTGCCGTGATTGACGTCAACCTTGATCTGGTCGGATTTTTTCCGGTTACGGTTGCGGCGTTCGCCCGTCCAATAGGGATAGGCCTCGTGCTGGGTTGCGCTCGGCGTAGACATCAAGGTTTTGCGGTAATGCTTGTGGCTCGCCATCCCGCTCGCCAGCTTGTACATCTTCTCGAAGTTGGCGACCCAGAAGAACTCGTCAAAATAGAAATTGCCGTGACGGCCTTGAGCCGTTTTGTAATTGGTGCCGAGGAAGTGCAGCTCCATTTTCTTGACGCCGTCCTCGATCAGGTCG
>JAYUIX010000096.1:0-6320 GCA_043765635.1 Sphingomonadales bacterium | reverse complement strand
CTAAGGTACGACTGGGTGAGGGCGTTGCGGCGATAATTACAATCAATGATGGCAAGGCTTCAGTCGCAGTTGGGGTTACGCCAGCGCTTCAGGACAAGGTTGATCCGGTTGCGCTTGTTCGGGTGGCGGTTGCGACACTTGGTGGTCAGGGCGGCGGTGGTCGGCCTGACATGGCGCAGGGTGGTGGGCCCGATGCAAGCAAAGCCAGTGAAGCGCTTGATGCGATCCGCGCGGCTATTTCTGGTTAATTTGCATCGGCCCCAAGCGCGGGCTGTACTCAAGCTGCCCGGCGGCTTTGATTTCGGCGCGGAGTTCGTCTCGCTTTTGGTGGATTGAGGCGATGACTGGCCCCATCGCGACGCCGAGGTCAACCAATACTGCTTCGGAGAGTTGCAACGAGCTTTCAAGCGTTTCGGGTACGGCATCAGTCGCGCCAGCACGGTAAAGCTCAGCTGCATGATCGGTGTCTCGCGCGCGGGCGACGATGGTGAGATCAGGGAAACGCTTGCGCAGCGTGGCAGTCAGCCGCACCGCCTGAACCGGATCATCCATCGTCATGACGACTGCGCTTGCACTGCCCAAATCAAGCGCATCAAGCGTTGCGCTGCGCGCCGCATCGCCAAAGCGCACTGGCCGCCCTTCGCGCCGCGCCATGGTGACATGATCGACATCAGCCTCAATCGCGACATAGGCGAGACCGTGCGCCTCAAGCATATCCGCAACGAGCCGCCCGACACGACCAAAGCCAATGAGGATTGTACGCGGCTCACCTTCGGCGATGTCCAGCGGCGCGTCCTTATTCTGTTGCCATTCAATCCGCCTTGCGAAATCATGGCCGATGCGTGCGAGCAGCGGTGTAATCGTGAGGCCAACTGCCGTCACCACAGTCCAGAATGCAGCTGTTTCAGGTGAAATGAGCCGCGCCGTTTGTGCTGTCGCCAAAACGATCAGCGTCGTTTCCGACGGACTTGCCATCAGGACGCCGGTTTCGGTCGCGACGCCGGTGGAAACGCCGCCAATGCGGAGCAGCAGCGTTGTGACGAGTGCTTTGATCAGGATGACACCGACAACCGCACCGATCACCTGTGTCCATAATGCCGCAATCAGGTTGAGATCAAGGCTCATCCCAACACTTATAAGGAAAATCCCGAGCGCCAACCCCTTGAACGGAGCGGTCGTAACCTCAACTTCGGCACGGTATTTGGTTTCGGCGATCAGCAGCCCTGCCACGAGCGCACCAACGATGGGAGAGAGGCTTACTGCTGTTGTCGCAAGGCTGGCGAGAATGACCGTCAACAGGCTCACCGAAAGAAACAGCTCAGGGCTTTTGGTGCGCGCGGCCTGTGCAAAAAGCGGCGGAAGCAGCCACCGCCCGAGAATGAGCATTGCCGCCACTGTTGCGATGCCAATCGCGATGACCTTGGCCAATTCGGCAAACCCGCCCGTGTCCGCCGATGGCGCGATCGCACTCAACAGGAAGATGATCGGGACAAGCGCCAAATCTTCAAACAACAGCATCGCCAGCGCGAGTTTTCCAACCGGGCTGGTTGTTCCCGCGATCGGTAAGACCAGCGCAGTTGATGACAGCGCAAGCGCAAGACCAAGCCCTATCGCGGCTGCGGTTGTCTCACCAAATAACATCAGGGCAAGCGCGATGAGCCCGCCCGCGCCGATCAATTCAACCGCGCCAAAGCCGAACAATGGCCGGCGCATTGCCCACAATCGCTTGAATGACAGCTCAAGCCCGATTGAAAACAACAGCAAGATGATTCCGAGTTCGGCAAAGGGTGCGATTGAGGACGGGTCAGTAATCGTGACGTAATAAAGCCACGGGTAGCGCTCAACCAGCGACCCTAGCCCGAATGGCCCCACCAATATCCCAACAAGGATAAAGCCGATGACAGGCGTTATGCGAAAGCGCGCAAACGTCGGTATGACGAGGCCCGCCGCACCGAGAATGACCAGCGAATCGCTAAATCCTGTAGAGGCAAGTTCGAGTGCCATTGCCCATTATGCGGATCGCATGGCCATTGTCATTGACGATTAAGCGGCCATTGCCTTTTCAAGGTTGAGCCGCACTGCTTCAAAAAACTGTTCGGTGGTCATCCATGCCTGGTCTGGGCCGATCAGGATCGCGAGATCCTTGGTCATGCCGCCGTCCTCAACGGTTTTGATGCAGCACCGTTCAAGCGTTTCGGCAAAACGGATCACATCGGGGGTGTCGTCAAACTTGCCACGGAATTTGAGGCCGCCCGTCCATGCAAAGATTGAGGCAATCGGGTTGGTCGAGGTCGCCTTGCCCGCCTCGTGCATCCGGAAATGGCGCGTAACCGTACCGTGCGCGGCTTCAGCCTCAACTGTTTTGCCATCGGGTGAAAGCAGCACTGAGGTCATCAGCCCAAGCGAGCCGAAACCCTGCGCCACCTGATCCGACTGGACGTCACCATCATAGTTTTTACAGGCCCAGACAAACTTGCCCGACCATTTGAGCGCCGAGGCAACCATGTCATCAATCAGACGGTGTTCGTAAACAATGCCAGCCGCCTTGAACTTTTCGGCAAATTCATTCTCGAACACTTCGGCGAACAAATCCTTGAACTGCCCGTCATAGGCTTTGAGGATCGTGTTTTTGGTCGAAAGATAAAGCGGCCAACCGCGACCAAGCGCATAATTCATACTCGCGCGGCCGAAATCGCGAATCGATTCGTCAAGGTTGTACATCGCAAGCGCCACGCCCGACGCGGGATAGTTGAATACTTCCTCGTCAATCACAGTGCCATCATCGCCTTCAAAAATGAGGCGAAGCTTGCCGGGGCCGGGAACGCGGAAATCGGTGGCACGGTATTGATCGCCAAATGCATGACGACCAACGACGATTGGGTCTGTCCAGCCAGGAATAAGGCGCGGCACATTTTTGATGACGATCGGCTCGCGAAACACGACACCGCCAAGGATGTTTCGGATCGTGCCATTGGGCGATTTCCACATCTTCTTGAGGTTGAATTCCTTGACGCGGTCTTCATCGGGGGTGATTGTCGCGCACTTTACGCCAACGCCGTATTTCTGAATCGCCTTGGCCGAATCGACGGTGATTTTATCAGCGGTCGCATCGCGCACTTCAACCGCGAGATCATAATAATCGAGATCAATATCAAGGTAGGGGAGGATCAGCCGCTCTCGAATCCACTGCCAGATGATCCGGGTCATTTCGTCGCCGTCAATTTCGACAACTGGGGTTTTTACCTTGATCTTGGCCATGTTGGTCGCTTTCTCCCGGGGATAATATGAACAGTCGTCTAAGCCGTGCCGCGCCGTCAATCAACCGCTGATAGCTTGTATCTGTCGCCTCGGCTCCCTACAACATATCTCATGTCCTCATCTGAAAATCTTCCAGCGCCGGTTGACGGCGTCAAATGGCACTTTCCCACTGTTCATCCCGAGGGTCGCAAATTCGGCATGATTGCAGGGGCCGTAACGCTTGTTCTGGCGTTGCTGGCATGGGAAACGCTCGCCTGGCCAATGGCTGGGGTCACACTTTGGGTGCTGGCTTTCTTTCGCGATCCAGTACGGACGGTGCCGCAGGGTGATGATTTGATCGTTGCGCCCGCCGACGGCATGGTGACGCTCATTCAAAATGTCATTCCCCCCAAGGAAATGGCTGGGATCGACGGGCTTGGCGAAGCGCCAATGACGCGCGTTTCGATTTTCATGAGTGTGTTTGATGTGCATATCAACCGCACGCCGATTGCGGGAACAGTCAAGAACGTCATCTATATCTCAGGCAAATTCCTCAATGCTGACCTTGACAAGGCGAGTGAGGATAATGAGCGGCAGCACATCCTGGTTGAGCGTAGTGACGGTCTGCGGATTGGGTTCACGCAAATCGCTGGGCTTGTCGCGCGGCGGATCGTGCCATTTGTGAAGTCGGGGGATATGGTTGCGGCGGGGCAACGGATTGGCCTCATTCGTTTTGGCAGCCGGGTTGATGTGTATCTGCCTGAAGGTACCTCGCCAAAGGTTGCGCTTGGCCAAAGGATTATTGCCGGTGAAACGGTGCTGGCGCGGATTGGCGACGGTGCCAGCGTGGCGGGCACAGCTTTGTGAGTATATTGCTGTGAGTGAAGACGAAGACAGTGCCCCGACATTGCGGCGCGGTCTTCCGCTCCGAGCGATAGCGCCAAACGCGATTACCGCGCTCGCAATGTGTTTTGGCCTTACAGGTATTCGTTATGCGATTTCGGCGACGGGCGTAAATCCCGGCCCATCGGATTGGGAGCGGGCGATTGGCGCAATCATCATTGCAGGCCTGCTTGACGGGATTGACGGGCGCGTCGCGCGTCTCCTGAAAGGGCAAACTCGCTTTGGCGCAGAACTTGATTCGCTATCAGATAATGTGGCCTTTGGGGTTTCACCGGCGTTGATCCTTTATCTCTGGTCGCTTCAACAATTTCCGCGCTTTGGCTGGATTTGCGCGCTTGCGCTTGCGATTGCCTGCGCGCTGCGGCTTGCACGGTTCAATGCACAAATCGATACCGAGGAACAGCCACATAAATCGGCTGGTTTCTTGACTGGTGTTCCGGCACCTGCCGGGGCAGGATTGGCATTTCTTCCGCTTTATTTGTGGATCGTTACCGAAAATGAATGGTTTCGCCAGCCGATGGTAGTTGCACCGTGGGCAGCCTTTGTTGCCATCCTGATGATCTCGAATGTCGCGACTTTCACTTGGGCTTCAATCCGTTTGCGTAAAAATCTGCGACTTGATGTGATCCTGCTGGCGGCGCTGGTTGGAACAACACTTTTTTCAGACCCATGGATCACACTGATCGGTATTGCTGTGCTTTACCTCTTGTCGATTCCGTTCAGCATTCGCAGTTATGCCAAGTTCAAACGGCCAAAGGGAGTGACGGCTGTGCCTCAATAGGCAATCGCCGCACCGGTTTTGATAACGCTTGATTTTTGCCAAAGGTCACAAAGGTCACACGGAAATCCACTTTTGATGAACGGCCAGCGAGGGCATTGCCAATGCGTTCACGGTGAGCAAACAGCGTTCCCCCAATGATGCCAAGCGCCAAACCTAATAAGGCCAGAACGACCAAAATTGCGAGGATATACATCGATAATCTCCCTTTGTTCACAACATATGTTCATCTCATGTTCCTATGTCAAGCGGTAAAGTGAATCTGGGCGGCAATGCAAAATTATATCACAGCGTAAACCACCTTGTGTTTATATTGTTCCGCCTTTATGTGCACTTCTCAATCCCGCATGGGTGGCATCATAAACCGGTGTGAAGCTTTGTCCTTGGTCAAGTCAGGGGGGCTTCATTCTCGCTGCCCAGTGGACTAACCGGAAAGGAACTATCCCCATGGCGGCTCCGACTGTCACCATGCATCAGCTTTTGGAAGCTGGCGCGCACTTTGGACACCAGACACATCGCTGGAATCCAAAAATGAAACCCTATATTTTTGGCGATCGCAACGGGATTCACATCCTTGATCTCTCGCAAACTGTGCCGCTTTTCGCGCGCGCACTTGATTTCGTGTCGGCTTCGGCAGCACGCGGCGGCAAGGTGCTGTTCGTTGGCACGAAGCGTCAGGCGCAAGACCCGATTGCCGATGCGGCGCGCGCCTCGGGCCATCATTTCGTTAATCACCGTTGGCTGGGCGGAATGCTCACCAACTGGAAGACGATTTCGGGCTCGATCAAGAAATTCAAGGCAATGGAAGAACAGCTTGCGGGCGACACGACCGGCCTTACCAAGAAGGAAGTCCTCCAACTAACGCGTCAGCGCGACAAGTTTGAACTTTCGCTTGGCGGTATCCGCGATATGGGCGGCATTCCTGACGTGATGTTCGTGATCGACGCAAACAAGGAAGAGCTTGCGATCAAGGAAGCCAATGTTCTTGGCATTCCCGTCGTTGCGATCCTCGATTCAAACGTTTCGCCCGATGGCATCGCGTTTCCAATCCCTGCAAACGATGACGCAAGCCGGGCCATCCGCCTTTACTGTGACGCGATTGCAGCCGCTGCAACACGCGGCGGTCAATCAGGTCAGGCCGCACGCGGCATTGATTTGGGTGCAGCGGCTGAACCGGTCGCTGAAGCAGTTTTGGCCGATCCAGTGGTTGAAGTTGAAGCCGCACCAGTGGTTGAAGCCACAGCGGAAGAAGCAAGCGTTTAACGCGCACTTCAATTGTAACACAGGCGGGGTAGAGCGCAATTTGCGCTCGCCCCGTCGCCACATCTGACACAAATTAGAAGGATCTCGATATGGCTGAGATTACAGCAGCAGCAGTCAAGCAACTGCGCGAAACCAGCGG
>JAYUIX010000095.1:0-2271 GCA_043765635.1 Sphingomonadales bacterium | reverse complement strand
ATCTGCCGCTGCATGAGCAATTCTTCCGCTATATCGGCAATCTGGCGCAAGGCGATTTCGGGCCGAGTCTGGTCTACCGCGACTTTACCGTCACTGATCTGGTGGCGAAGGGCTTACCAATATCTCTTACGCTTGGCGGCCTCGCGTTGATCCTTGCGCTGGCGCTTGGCATTGCGCTTGGCCTGTGGGCAGCAGTGCGCGCGGGCGGCTGGGTTGACCGAAGCATTAGCATGGTGACGACGATCCTGACCGCGCTGCCGAGTTTTGTGACTGCGCCTCTACTCGTTCTCCTCTTTGGCCTCACGCTTGGCTGGCTGCCAGTATCGGGCTGGAACGACGGCGCACCGCTCAATCTGATCCTGCCAGTGATCGCGCTTGCACTGCCCGTGGCGGGTGCTGTCGCAAAACTGACGCGCGCAGGGCTTGCGACTGCATTGTCAGAAGATCATGTCCGCACCGCGCGTGCGCGCGGGCTTTCACCTGCGCGGGTGCTTCTACACCATGCACTTCGCCCCGCGCTTGTGCCTGTGGCAAGCTATATCGGGCCAGCGGCGGCGGGGCTGCTCACCGGAGCCGTTGTCATTGAGACGGTCTTCGCGCTGCCGGGGCTTGGGCGCTATTTCGTGCAAGGCGCGCTTAACCGCGATTACCCGCTCGTGCTTGGGGTCGTCACGCTTTATGCCGCACTGATCATCCTGTTTAATCTGTTTGCCGATCTGATTTACGGCTGGCTTGATCCTCGGGTGCGGCAATGAAGGTGCCGCTGATCATCGTTGGCGTCATCGTTGCCGCCGCACTGCTCGTGCCGCCATTGCTGCCGTGGGGCTATGACGTGATTGACTGGAACGCGGTGCGTGCTGGCCCGTTAACAGGCGCGCATGTGCTTGGCACCGATAATGTCGGGCGGGATTTGCTTGCCCGCACACTCGTTGGCACGCGCGTTACGCTTGGGGTTGCGCTTGCGGCTGCATTGGTTTCACTCGTGATTGGCGTCGCGTGGGGCGCGATTGCGGGCTGGGTCGGCGGCAAGACTGACGAGTTGATGATGCGGATCGTTGACGCGCTCTATGCACTGCCCTTCATGTTTGTTGTGATCCTGTTGATGGTGGTGTTTGGGCGTTCGATTCTGCTCGTTTTTATCGGGATCGGTGCGGTTGAGTGGCTGACGATGGCGCGGGTGGTGCGCGGCCAAGTGCTTCAGCTTAAGCAGCGGCCCTTCATCATCGCCGCCGAAGCCGCTGGCGCGCCTGCCCGCGCGATCATGACCGGGCATTTGCTGCCCAATGTTGCGGGCGTGGCGATTGCCTATCTGCTGCTGACGGTGCCGCAGGTGGTTATGGTTGAGAGTTTTCTCTCCTTCCTTGGCCTCGGCGTTCAGGAGCCGATGACTTCGCTCGGCATCCTCGTGAAGGAAGGTGCTGACGATATGGATATCGCGCCGTTCGCGCTGCTGCTGCCCGGTGGGATACTCGTGACGTTGCTGATGTGCTTGACACTGGCCGGGGAAAAGCTGCGTGATCGGTTCGCCCAGTGACGCTCTACGGCGTGCAGTCACTTGGGATAGCGATTGACGGCAAGCCGTTGGTTGCCGACGTCAGCTTCGAAATCGCAGCGGGGCAGTGCGTCGCGCTCGTCGGCGAATCAGGATCGGGCAAAAGCATCACCTGCCTCACCCCCTTTGGTCTTTCCCCCGGAATTGCGAGCGGATCAGCCCGATTGCTTGGCGAAGAGCTTTGCGGGGCGGATGAGCAGATTTTGCGCAAGCACCGGGCAAGGGACATTGGCTTTATCTTTCAGCAACCACTCACCAGCCTGACGCCGCACCTCAGCATTGGCGCACAGCTTAGCGAGGCTGCTTGCCAGTCAGGTGGCCCGAAACCATCACGCCGCGAACTTGCCGCAATGCTTGAACGTGTTGGCATCGCGCAGGCTGACGAGCGGCTTGACGCCTTCCCCCACCGCCTTTCGGGTGGGCAGCGCCAGCGTGTTATGATTGCGGCGGCAACCGCGCATGGCCCCAAACTGTTGATTGCCGACGAACCAACTACTGCGCTTGATGCGTCGCTCCGCTATGAAATCATGGCGCTGCTTGATCAAATGCGCGCCGAACAAGGACTTGGCGTGCTACTCGTCAGCCATGATTTGGCGAGTGTGGCCGCACATGCTGATAATATTGTGGTCATGCAAAATGGCCGTGTCGTTGAAAGCGGATCAACCCAAGCGATCCTTGGGGCGCCAGCCCAGCCCTATACCAAGGCGCTGATTGCAGCA
>JAYUIX010000094.1:0-25968 GCA_043765635.1 Sphingomonadales bacterium | reverse complement strand
TACGGCAGGTACGCGGCCTTCACGACGCAGAAAACGGGAGGCTCCCTTGCCAACCCCTTCGCGCGCTTCGGCCGACAGTGTCAGCTGATCGCTCATATGTATCTCCAATAGTTCAACGTCCCGCTACGCCTCCAGGGATGACCATAGCGCGGAAGTTGGCGGTATTAGGGGAGTGGCGCAGCGAAAGCAAGCCGGATCACATATCGCGCAGCGTCTTGCTCAATTCCTCAACGCTGGGGGTGTCCAGCTCAGCGAGTGCTTCCATATCCTGCTGAACCCCGCGCATGATCCGCGCGATATAAGCTTTGGTCAGCAGCCCGCGTTCCTTTCCCGCTGCGCGGTCGGGCGTGTAGTTTTCAATATCAGCGCGAGTGATGCTGCCCTTCGCCTCTAGCAAACGCTCAATCGTATCGATCCGTTCGCGCATCACCGATACCTCAGCGACCAACGCCATGACAATCGACAGTGTGCGGTCGGTCGCCGGGTCTTCAAAATAGGCAGGGCGTTTGCCCTTGGCTTTGATGCCAGCACGCGCGATCCAGTCGATTTCGTCAGTCACGCGGTGGGCTTCCATGCGCCGTAAGCATTCCACGATGCCGCGCGGCCATGATCCTCGCCCGCACCCTGTGCTTGCTTGGGGAAGATCGCCTCATCAACCACAGCCGTCACGCCCGTGACAAATTGATGATCATGCGGCAGGCCAGCGGCGGCCATGATCCCCTTGAGATCAAGCGCGTGCATTGCCGACCAGAAGGGTTCGTTGTTGTTGAACGCATCCCAATCACGGATGAACTGCTCATAAAGCGGCATCGCGTCAGAATATTGCGGCTGTTCAAGATGGAGCATCAGCCCGCCGGAGGCCAGCACACGAACGCCCTCGTTAATCACGCGCGGGAGAGCACTGCCTGACAGTTCATGGAGGTACATCGTCGTCTGCACCCAATCAAAACTCGCGTCGGCAAACGCGCTCATATCCTCAGCATTCATTTGAATGAATTTGAGATTATACGCACCAAGTGCCTGCGCACGGGCATGGCCATAACGCAGCGAGGGCGCGGCGGTATCGATTGCGATCACCTCAGTGTCGGGAAAGGCGAGCGCGAGCGGCACGACATTATGGCCAATCGTGCAGCCAAGGTCGAGGATGCGCTTTGGCACCCAACCGGGGCGTTCCTTGCCTATCCATTCAACCAGCGCTTGCCCGCCGCCGTCATTCAGCGCGCCAAGCCCGCCACCCGTCGTCGCGAAAATGCCACAGTCATAATTCGCGCCTGCCGAAACATCGCCGGGGCGCTCCTCACCGTGATATGATCCGGGCATACAGTGGATATCAATCGCCGCCTGATAGCGGGGCACTTCAACCGAAGGATCAAGCACCAGCGTATCGCGGCCCTCGTTAAACTGGCGCGCCTTGGCATCAAGCTCATCCAATTGCCGCAGCACCATCGCGCGACCGTTTTGCTGGCGCATCTCCATTGAGTTACGCTTGAGCGCCGACCAATAGCGGTGCCACGGATCGCGGTTCATCGCGTGGCGAATTTCAAAGCGATCTTTTGGTTCGCGACCATGCGCCTTCACGAGCGCGGGCAGCACCCGCTTTTCATAAGTAAGCGCATTGCCAGCGCCAATCCCCGCCGCCATGAACTTGTTGAAGTTAGCGAGGAAATTGAACCGCGCCGCCTCATCATGGCTGGGCGTGGGAAAAACCGCGTGGCGCGTAACCTCAGTATAGGGTGGCGAGACTTCATCGACGCTCATATCAAACCATCCTTGGCAAGGCGCGCGATGGTGGCCTCACTCACCCGTTTGAAATGGTCACGATCCGGCGTTTTGACAATACCGTTTTCAATTAGGCTGTTCGCCCGCTGATGACTGTCGGTGGAATAGGTGGACGCGAACAGGGCGTTGCGTTGCCGTGACAGCATGTTAGTCATCCCCGGCTTGCGCCGCGCGGCACGGAGCGATGCCAGATCGATATCGGCAAAGGCAGTGAAGGTTTCACCCGCATTGCTTTGCGCAAGGATATTGCCCTTCCAATCGACCACCACCGAATTGCCGTCAGCCGAGGCCAGCGGCAGCGCGGTGTCACTTATCCCGGCGGTATTGGCGGAAACCACATAGGCCATATTCTCAAACGCCCGCGCTCGCTTCGCGATCATCTTGGGCGTGGCCATAGGCGATCCGATTTCTGACGAACTGTGGAGCAACACCTCCGCCCCACGTAAGGCCAGCGCCCGCGCAATTTCGGGATAGAGGATTTCTTCGGAAGCCAGCGCCGCAAGATTGCCAATTTCAGTCTTTGCAACTGGAAACACCCCGTCCACTCCGTACACATCGAGATATTTATCCCACACATCATGCGGGGTTGGCGCGAACATCGAATTGAGGCGGCGGTAACGCAGGATCACCTCGCCCGACGGCGCGATCACAAAACTGGTCTGGAAATACAGGCCGGGGAAATGCACATCAGCCTCATAAGCGTTACCGCTGAGGTAAATATTCTGCTCCGAGGCAATGTTGCCAAGCGCGCTATATTCTGCGCCATCCACATCAAGCGCGGCCTTGTGCGCGAAATCGGGGATCGATATGCGCCCCGGATAGCTCGTGAGCAGATATTCAGGCAGGACAACGAGCCGCACCGGCGCGCCGCCATATTGCGCGACGAAAATCGACGACGACCTGATCTTAGGGCCAAGCGCATCAATCATCGCGACCATCTGCACGCGCGCCTCGGCCCGGTCAGCGCAGCGCTCGACCGACTGCGCGGTCAACTGCATCGCAACAGCGGCATAGGTCACAGCCCTAGCGCTCCGGGGTTCATCAGATGGTGCGGGTCAACCGCATTCTTCACCCGCTCAAGCAATTCCCACGCCTTGGGATCGCTGCGTTCTTTCAAAGGGTACGCCCGGCCAAGCTGAAAATGGATCGCCTCCATCGCCCCAAAAATCGCGATCACCTCCTGCCGGAGCAGCTCAACCAGCGCACGCGCGGGCGGGTTGGCGGGGAAACGGGTTAGCTTGGCGAAATGAGCTGGCTCAACTGAACGGCGGTGAATCTCACCCTGCGCATCGGGCCAGTAAAACACTGGCTCAATCAGAAATCCTGTCGCGCCGACGGTGAGGAACATATAGCCTGCACCAACGCTCAGACGCCCCATCTCGGCCTCATGTGTCGCGAACAGCGCGGTGATCGCTTCAATGGTCGCCAGCGCCTTGGAATGGCGGACAACCCCGTGAACGGGCACCCAGCGCTCGCCCTCTGGCCCGACCATTGAATTGACTGGCGGGAAGGGATTGGCGCGGAGGATTTTGGGGATGCTATTCTCGACTTTAGTGCCGCTATTTGCAGCGACAATCACCTCGATCCGGCGCATGTCTTCGTCAACTGCGGCTTGGCTGCGCCCCTCGCAAATCAAGTGGATCGAGAAACGCGCGTCATCAAGGAAGGATCGCCCCGCCGCGACCACCTTCGCGCCCTCTTTCACGCCTTTCCAGAAACCACCTTGCGATTTCATCATGCCGACGAGTTGCTTGGCGTCACTGACCAGACTGTCACGCTTCATCCGCTGCGCTTTTAGGAACGGGTCAAAGCCGAAGCTTTCTGACGCCAGACCACAGCGTGCAATCTCGCTCATCGCCGCGCAATATTGCGGCGGCGCTTCAAACGCGAATGAGCCGTAGCCAAAGGCTTCGGCCTCACGCATCAGGGGGAGCGTCACATGCGCCTTGATCCCGAACGCGCCTGCATCCGCTCCGAACAGCCCGGTCAAATCTGGCCCGAACGGGCGGACAAAACCGCTGCCCGTCTTCACGATGCTACCGTCGGCCAGCACCACGTCATACGCGAGCGCGCTATGCGCCATTGTCCCGTTCCGCGCGCCCCAGAACAGGCCGTTCTGGCTCATCCCACCGCCGACGCTCGCCTTAATCCCTGAGAGCGAACCCCAAAGCGGCGTGCGCAGGCCGAGTGGTTTGAGCGCCTCATATAGCGCGTTCCAGCTACACCCCGCTTCAACGGTGACGGCCATATCAACCGCATTGACCTCAAGGATGCGCGCCATCCGGCCAAGATCAACGATCAGTGCCCCCGCCTCGGGCGCGACATAGCCCGAGGTGTAGCTCATCCCGCCGCCGCGCGGGATGATTGCGATGCCCGCCGCCGTCGCTTGGCCTACCCCGCGCGCAAGCTCATCAATGCTCGCCGGGCGGAACACGGCAAGCGGCGCTGGCCCGGCGGTGAACACATCTTCAGCATAAAAGGCACATTCAGTGGGGTCAGTGATGAGCGCGTCGGGCGCAAGTCCAGCAAGCGTATCATCGGCAAAATGTGCGCGCGTTGCCATCAGTGCGCCTTCGCTTGATCAGGATAGCGGCCAAGCAAGAGCAGCAGCGCGCCGCCAATCACAAACACCACCGCCGCCACTGATAGCACAGGATCATAGCTGCCTGCCTTATCGCGTACGACCCCGTACACCAACGGCGACACTGCCGACATCAAACCGAAGGGCATATACAGCATTCCGTAAATCCGCCCGAAATGCGCCATCCCGAAATAGCGCGCGGCAAGAAAGGCAATCAAGTCTGACTCAGCACCAGCAGCAAAACCTAGCAGAAAGGCAGCGGCAGAAATCATCGTCATGTCGCTGCTGGTGCCAAGCAATACATAGCATGCCACCGCTGGCAGACACAGCACCGGAAAGGCAATCGCTGGCCCCCACACCCGGTCAAGCAGGAAGCCGACGCCAACCCGCCCAACGAGCAAACCCATCCCGATAATCCCCATAATCCCCGCCGCACCCTTGGCATCAATGCCGTGATCTTTGACGATGGCAGGCATGTGAATATGCGCGCCGCCATACGCGAGCGCGATGAGCAGGATCGAACACCAGAGCAGCCAGAATTGCTTTGTGCGCGCGGCCTCTTTGAAGGTCATGCCCGCAACGCTACCATCAGCACTGCTCAGTTGCGCTGGCCGTTCGTCGGGGCGTGGCTCCCTGAATAGCAACAATCCAACGGGCAATGCGATCAGCAGCGGCAGCAGTGCAACGATTGGAAACATCTCTCGCCAGCCCGCATTCTGGATCGCCCACACTGCGATTTTGGGAACGATGAAGGCGGCGGCACTCGTCCCGATCAGCATCATGCCAAGCGCCAGACCACGGTTTTTCACAAACCACAGGCTGATCGCGCGGCTCCATGTGACAGGGGTTGAGCCAATGCCGACAAGGCCAACCGCAAACCACAGCCCGTAATAAGCGGCAAGCGATCCCGGCATGAAATAAAATGCGGAAAATGTGATGATGAATCCGACAAGCGATAACAGCGCGACCTTGCGCACGCCGTGCCGATCCGCAAGCGAGCCGATTACTGGCGCAAGCAGTGATGCCGTAATCCCGAACACCGTAATGCCAATGCTGACTTGGGTTTTGTTCCAGCCAAATTCAGCGTTGAGCGGTTCAAACAGAAACCCGAGCACATTGAACGGCAATGGCGACGCGCCGCACATCGTCCCGAGAAACCCGGCGAGCAACACTTTCCAGCCAAGGCTGAATTCGGAACGGGTAGAGGTCATGCCCTGTTCAACCACGTCTTTCGTGCAAAGGGAAGTTTACCCACCCTCAAAATTTATACTTCGTGCGGATCATCCATTCCGAAGGGCGGTTGAGATATGAGAAATTGCCAAGCGTTGACTGAACAAATTCCTCACCAAAGCAATTGGTGCAATCAACCGACAGCGATATGCGATCCTCGGGCGACTTGATCGACAGGCTGGCATTCACCACCCAGTGCGACTTACTCGCCGAGCCAGTGATAAAATCGCCTGTGAAGGGGTTGGCGGGGAAAGTGCCGTTTGAACCCGTGATTGGCCCGGTGCGGATGTTCACATTGCTCGTGCCCGTTTCTGATTTTGAGGCGTAACTGGCATTGACCGAAGGCGTGGCTGACCAACCGCTACCACCCAATTCAGCTTTGTAGCTACCCCCAAGCGCGAGCGAGAATTCGGGGGTACGAACGGGCGTTGCGATACTGCCATCAGGCGCAACGATGCCGGCACCACAGGCGGGCGCATTGTTGACGGGTTGACCAGCCGGTGCGGTGTTTGGCGCAACGGGCACTTGTCCTGCTGCCCGCTGCGCAATGCACGCCGCTTGCTGCGCCGCGACTGATTGAATGCCGAAAATATCGCGTGCCGGGGCGCTCCGGTTGATAATGTATTTGTCATCCTGATAGCCAGCATTCACGAACAGGTTCGCGCCCTTGACGGGGGCAAAGCTTAGCTCAAGCTCCGCCCCCTTGTTGCGGTAATCGGCAAAATTGCGCGTAATGAAGGTGATTGCCCCGCTCGCCGCGACGAGAGCGGACGGCGTCTGAAGATCGCTGGTGTCCTGATAATAAAGCGTCAGATTAGCGCGCACTTTGTTGTCGAATAAATCCGATTTGAAGCCAGCCTCATAACTCCACACTTTTTCAGGGCCGAACGGGAGCAACTGGCTCGCCGCTGTACCGCGCGCATTCCAGCCGCCAGATTTGAACCCGCGCGTGGCCGATGCGAACACGAGCAAATCATCGTTCGGCTTGAAGTTGATCGCAAAGCGCGGCGTGAACAGCTTCGCGCTTTGCTTGCGCGGAATTCGCACGCCTGACGAGCCGATCAGGTTAAGATTATCAACGCAGTTCGCCTCAATCGTGCCGTCGCGACAGCTTGCGCGATTGTCGCTGAAATCAAGCGTCTTAGTTTCATCGGTATAACGGATGCCCGCCGTCAGCTTGATCTGATCAGTGACGTTGAAATCGGTCTGGAGGAAGCCGGCATAAGCCTCGGTCGAGTTGCGCAGCGTCCGGTCAGCGAGCAACAACGTCAAGGCCGGGCTGATCCCGAACAGATCAGCAAAGTCAGTGAAGTTGTTTTCCTTGATGTAGAAAAAGCCGCCGACATAATCGATAAAGCCATCACCAAGGCTGCCCGTCAGCTTGATTTCCTGGCTGAACTGATCATTTTTCGCGTCGTTGAGGATGGTGAAGCCACCGCGCGCCAGCCCGCGCACGGCCGGATTGGGTGCCGCAATATTAGGGCCGCTGCGCCCGTCGAAAAAATCGACCGCGAATTGTTGTTTGAGATCAACATAGCCAGTGATCAGGTTGAGCGTAGCGTTCTCGCCAATCCCAAACTCTAGGTTTGATGTCACAAGGTTGGTCTGGGTGCGGACGCCCTGGCCAAAATTGGCTTTACGTCCGCTAATGTTGACTGGCGCAAATAGCGACGGGGTAAAACGCTTCCCCTCACGTAGGCCGCTTGTCGCGAAGCGGCCATTGCACTGCGCCGGATTGGCCGGATTACAGGTGAAGTTTAGGATGTTTTCACCGTCATTTTCAAAATACGCAAATGATCCGCGCCATGACACGCTCTCGCTCAATTGCCCCTTGAACCCAAACCGCGCGCCCCATGCGTCGCTGTCATTGATGCGGTCACCCGTAGTGACGTTCTTAGTGTAGCCCTTGTCATCCTCGTAAAAGCCCGAGACCTTGATGCCGAAACTTTCGGCCAGCGGAATATCAACTGATCCGCGCACCAGCACTTTGTTGAAACGGCCATAGCCAAGCTCAGCGTAGCCGCCGAACTCCTTGGCGGGATCACGCAATATGATGCTGACCGCGCCGCCTGTTGTATTGCGACCAAACAGCGTCCCCTGCGGCCCGCGCAGCACCTCAACGCGTTCAACATCAAACAGGCTGAGGTTATTCGCATTCTGACGCGAAAGATAAATATCATCCACATAAGTGCCAACCGGCGGATCGAAGGTCGCGATCGATTCGGTATTGCCAAGCCCGCGCAGGAAGTAGGCATTCGCCCCGCCAAGCCCGGTATTATTCTGCGCGACAAAGTTAGGGATATATTGACCTAGTTGGAGCGTGTTGCTGACGCCCTGCGCCTCAAGCTGATCCGATGAAAATGCCGAAATCGCGATAGGCACATCCTGAACGCTTTCGCTTCGCCGCTGCGCGGTCACGATGATGTCAAGATTGCCTTCCTCAGCAGGAAGCGCCTCTTGCGCCAAAACTGGCAGTGAAATCATTAACGCTGCAAATGCGACACCGCCACGAAAAATATGGTTGGCCATTTCCTGTCTCCCTATGTCGCGTTCGTTCCTGCTTGCTTATTATGTCTGCTTATGATTTGTCCGGACAACTTTCATTTTTATCAAACGGCTGTCAAGCAGCATATTTGCAACAGGAGGCGGTGATGGATTTGGCTGATCTTGCATATCCGACGCTGGTTTATGCGCATCTGCTGCTGTTCGTGTTGTGGCTTGGCGCTGATATCGGCGTGTTTGTACTTGGCCAGCATTTTAGGAAGCGCGAGGTCTATTCGCTTGAACAGCGGATTGCGCTCTTGAAGCTGCTGGTGATTGTTGACCTGACCCCGCGTGCGGCGTGGGCGCTGATGGTGCCGCTGTCGCTCACCGTGTCTTACGCGGGCGGATGGTGGAATTTGCCAGTGGCGATTGTCGTCGTCGCATGGATCATCGCGGCGTTCTGGCTGTGGCTGGTGTTTGACGCTCACGCACATGACATGACGCCGCGCGCGGCGCGCAACCGCAGGTGGGAGGGTCGGCTGCGTTACTTTCTGGCGGCGGGCTATCTCGTGCTTGGTCTTGAGTCGCTCGTTACGGGCCATCCGATTGCGGTTGGTTGGCTCGCGTGGAAGGCGTTGCTGTTTGGGCTGATCTTTGTTGCAGCGATCATGATTGATGTGTCGTTCAAACCCGTTGGCGGCTTACTCGGCAAGCTTCTCGCGCAAGGATCAAGCGATGAAACCGAGCTTCCGCTGCTCCGCACGATGAACCGCACGCGCATCTGGGTATGGTGCGTCTACGGCTTGCTGATTGCGACATCATGGCTAGGGGTGGTGAAACCGGGTTGACTTCTAAAGTTGTCCGGACAAATTAAGAGTGAAAGGAAATCAGATTTTGTCTGCATTGAATGGATATCAAAGCTTGCTGTTCGTGCCGGGGAACCGGCCCGAGCGCTTTGCAAAGGCACTGGCAAGCGGTGCGGACCTTGTGTGCATTGATCTTGAGGATGCGGTTGGCCCGGTGGACAAGGATGGTGCGCGCGCCGCAGCGCTTGCCGCAATGGGTGATGCGCGCCTCGGAGTCCGGGTTAACGGGCTGCGCACTCGCCAAGGACTGGCTGATCTGGTTGCGATTTCGGCAAGCGCGATCAAGCCCGCTTTCGTGATGATCCCAATGGTGGAGGCCGTCGCTGAGGTTGAGATTGCCCACGCAGTTCTGGGCCATGAGGTTCCACTGCTTCCACTCATTGAAACAGTACGCGGGCTTGGTGTTGCGCGCGCGGTTGCCGCTGCTCCGGGCATTGGCGGGGTAATGCTTGGTGGCGCTGATTTTGCGGGCGAACTCGGTGTTGCGTTGTCATGGGAGCCGCTCATTGCGGCGCGCGCTGAAATCGTCATGGCCTGCGCCTCGGCGCGGGTGCCCGCGATTGATGTGCCGTGGCTTGATCTTGATAATCTCGACGGACTTGAGGCTGAAGTCGCGCGGATAAAAGCGATTGGCTTTGCCGCAAAATCTGTCGTTCATCCCAAACATATCGCTGTAGTCCACCAAATCCTACGGCCAACAGCCGAGCAAATTGCTGAGGCGCACGAAGCGGAGATTGCCTATGCCGCCGCTGGACAATCGGCGGTGCGCTTCAAAAATACGATGCTCGAAGCGCCCGTGATGGCGCGCTACCGCCGAATTTTGACATTGGAAGGAAAAACAAATGCGTGACGGTGTGATTGAGGTATCTCCGGGCCGGTTCCGGGAGACATTTGGCCGCTATTATGAGGAATTCGTCATCGGCCATGTATATGAACATCGCCCTGGCCGGACGATTACTGACGCTGACAATGTCTGGTTCACGCTGCTGACAATGAACCAGCATCCAATGCATTTCGATTATGAATTCGCCAAAAGCACTGAATTTGGAAAACCGCTTGTTGCCTCCCCGCTCACCGTCGCGATCATGGTTGGCCAAAGCGTTTCGGACATCAGCCAAAAGGCCGTTGCCAATCTCGGTTGGGATGAAATCCGCATGACGCACCCTCTGTTCTGCGGCGATACGCTGTATTCCGAAAGCGAAGTAATCGAGAAAAAGGAATCAGCCTCACGCCCGCAACAGGGCATCGTCACCGTTAAAACCACTGGCAAAAATCAGCACGGTGATACCGTCTGCACCTTCAACCGGACAATGCTCATCTGGAAAAAGGGCTTTGGCCCGATGGACAATTAGGGATTAGACCATGGCCACCGTACTCCACACCCCGCCCGCTTACATGAGCGCTGATGAAGAGGCAGCGCTGCTTGATGCGATCCAGAAATGGGTTGACAGGGAGGTACGCCCGGTCGTCCAGAAATATGATCATGACGATGTCTGGCCCGAAGAAATTGTTCACCAGATGATCGATATGGGGTTGTTCGGTGCAACGATTGGACGGGAGTATGGCGGGCTTGGCTTGTCCGCTGTCACCTATGCCAAGATCGTCGCGCTGATCTCATCCTATTGGATGGCGATCACGGGTATCTTCAATTCGCACCTGATCATGGCCTGCGCGGTTGAGCGGTTCGGCACACCCGCGCAAAAAGCCAAATGGCTTCCCAAATTCGCAAGCGGTGAAATTCGCGGTGGGCTGGCGCTGACCGAACCCAATGCCGGGACTGACTTGCAAGCTATCCGCACCGTCGCAGTGCGCGACGGCGATGATTATGTCATCAACGGCACCAAGACATGGATTTCAAACGGCATCAATGGCGGCTGTTTCGCGTTGCTCGTCAAAACTGATCCAAAGGCTGATCCACGTTACAAGGGCATGAGCCTGATGATCGCGCCAAAGGGCGCAGGGTTTAGCACTGGCAAGAAGTTCAAAAAGCTCGGCTATAATTGCATTGATTCGGCTGAGCTGATTTTTGAGGATTACCGCATTCCAGCGGACAATCTGATCGGCGGGGTTGAGGGCCAAGGCTTTTTCCAAGCGACGGGCGGGCTTGAGCTTGGCCGGATCAATGTCGCCGCGCGCGGGGTTGGCCTTTCCGAAGGCGCGCTGCGGCTGGCAACTGAATATGCCCAGATCCGCGAAACAATGGGCAAGCCGATTTGCGAACATCAGGCGATCCAACTCATGCTCGGAGAAATGGTCACCCGCGCCCGCGCCGCGCGTTTGCTGACCTTTGATGCCGCCGCCGCCTATGACCGGGGCGAACGCTGCGACATGGAGGCGGGCATGGCGAAGTTTTATGCCTCGGAAGCCGCCGTATCAAACAGCCAAGACGCAATGCGCGTGTTCGGTGGCTACAGCTATTCCAAGGAGTATGACATCGAACGGCTCTACCGCGACTCAATGCTGATGTGCATCGGCGAGGGCACGAACGAGATGCAGCGGATGATTATTTCAAAGCAATGGGTGAAGCGGAACCGGGTGTGAGCGAACGCCCCCTTCCCCTTGCTGGCTACCGCATCTTGAGTGCCGAGCAGTACGGCGCTGGGCCATACGGCACAATGTTCCTCGCCCAACTCGGGGCTGACGTGATCAAGATCGAGCCACCCAAAGGCGGTGACACCGCGCGTCAGGTTGGCCCGCATTGGCTGCGCGAGGGCGAGAGCCTGTATTTCCAGAGCTTCAACCTCAATAAACGTTCGCTGACGCTTGATCTGGGAACTGTCGAGGGTCAGGAAATACTCCACCGGCTGGTTAAAGACGCGCACGTCGTTGCCAATAATTTGCGCGGCAATGTTCCAGCCAAAATCGGGCTGACTTATGAGGCTTTGAAGACGGTTAACCCCGCGATCGTCTGCGCGCATATTTCTGCCTATGGTCGCGATAATGCGCGCGCCAAATGGCCCGGCTATGATTATCTGATGCAGGCCGAGGCGGGCTTTTGCGCGCTGACCGGAGAGCCGGACGGCCCGCCGCAACGCTTTGGCCTGTCGATGGTCGATTTCATGTCAGGCACGACGATGGCGATTGGCCTGCTTGCCGCGCTCCTGAGTGCCGAGCGCAGCGGCACGGGCTGCGATGTTGATGTCGATCTGCTGTCGGCGGCGGTTCATCAAATGAGCTATCCCGCACTTTGGTATATGAACGAAGGCGATGTGACGCAGCGTGCGCCGCGCGGCGCGCATCCGACCGCAACACCGAGCCAGATGTTCCGCGCCGCCGATGGCTGGATGTTCGTGATGGCGCAGCTTCCCAAATTCTGGGCGATCCTGATCGAACGGATTGGGCACCTTGAACTTGGCGAAGATGCGCGGTTCAAGGGCAATGCTGATCGCCTTAAAAACCGGGCTGAACTGACGACAGTGCTTGACGCGATTTTCAGTACACAGCCAACCACGCATTGGCAGGCGTTGCTTGAAGGGCATGTGCCGGTCGCGCCAGTTTATGCGCTTGATCAGGCGATGGATAATCCTTGGCTCAGGACAATCGGAATGCGTGACCAAGTATCGCATCCTGACAATCCCGCACTCAATATCCTCGCCAACCCGATCAGGATTGACGGCGAACGCCTGCCCAACCGCGCCGGGCCGCTGCTCGGCGCAGATAGTGATGCGATTCTTGCTGAACTTGGCTATGACATGGACGAAGTGGCACGGTTAAAGGCAGGGGGAATCGTTTAATCCTATGGGCAAACTTTCGGGCATCCGCGTGGTTGATCTGTCGCAGTTTTTGCCCGGCCCGATGCTGACGATGATGATGGCCGATCAGGGTGCCGAGGTGTGGAAGGTTGAGCCAGCGGCTGGCGATCCGGCGCGCGCACAACGCCCCGATGAAGCGGGCCAATCGGTGTGGTTCCGCAACCTCAATCGGGCTAAGAAAAGCATCGTGCTTGATCTCAAATCGGAGGATGGCAAGGCGCGGTTGTGGGACTTGGTAGAAACGGTGGACATACTCGTCGAGGGTTTTCGTCCCGGCGTGATGAAGCGGCTTGGTTTTGACTATGAAGCGGTTGCGGCGCGCAATCCGTGTATCATCTATTGTTCCATTTCAGCCTTTGGACAAAACGGCGCGCTCGCTCATCATCCTGCGCATGATATGGCGGTGCAGGCGCTCGCCGGGTTCTTGTCAGTCAATGACGGGGCAGACGGTATGCCCGTTGTGCCCGGCGCACCCTCAGCCGATATGGCGGCGGGGCTAACCGGGCTTTCAGCGGTGCTGATGGCGCTGATCGGGCGCGAGAAAAGCGGGCGCGGCGATTATATTGACTGCGCGATGTTTGACAGCCTGCTGCCCTGGTGCGCGCATACCGCTGGCGGCGCAATTGCTGGCGGAGCCGCGCCGCGATCATCGCACCAGCGCTCGCTTGGTGGCGCAGGCTTCTACAACGTCTACCAAACAAGCGATGCCCGCCATGTTGTGCTTGGCGGGCGTGAGATGAAATTTGTTGAAAACCTATTGAACGCGCTTGGGCGGCCAGACTTGATCGCGCTCGGCGAAGCGCCAGCAGGCGAACAGAGCGCGCTCATTGCCTTCCTGCGCGAAACCTTCGCCACCAAAACGCGCGCCGAATGGGAGGCTTGGTTTGCAAGCAAAGATGTCGCCTTTGCACCCGTGCTTGATTTTCGCGAGGCGTTTGATCAGCCGCATGTCGCCGAGCGCGGCTTGATTGTCGAACATGGCGGCGCGCGTCAGATTGCCCCGGCGATCCGCTTCGCATCGGAAAGGTGGGTGCCGTCAAACGCGCCTGAACTCAATGCCGATGGCTAAGCTATCCCTCAACCTCGATATGCATCGAATAGGCAAAACGTTCGCCGGGGTGATGGTTCGCCGAAATCTCCAGAATTTGCCCCGAGGCATCCTTGTAGCAGCGCAATATCCGCAGGCACGGCGCACGTTTGGTAAGGCCGAGCAACCGCGCAACCTCAGCCGAGGCCACCACCGCCTGAATATCCTGCGTCACCTGCGCAATTTTAACCCCGGCGAGCCGCTCAAGCTGGCGGAAAATCGTATCCTCATTGGGCGAAACGCGGATGGCCGCGTCGCGCAGGCTTTCATGCACATAGGCATCAATCGCGGCAATCGGCTGGGTCGATCCGCCACCTGTGCGCAACCCCTGAAAGCGCGTCCAGCGCCCGCCCGCAACCAGCCCCAACTGCTCGGCAATAGCTTTGGGCAATGGCCCTTCACCAAGCTCAGTGAAATGCGCGCGGGTGTCGCGTGCATATTGGAGGATTTCACCTACGTTCGACAGCGGTTGATGCAGCGCGCCGCCGCGTGCCGCCGCTGGCTGAATAACTGTGCCAGAGCCGCGTTTGCGCGCGATCAATCCCTCACCCTGAAGCGTGCGCAGCGCCTCTCGCACCGTAAAGCGGCTGACCGAATAGCGCTTGCACAAATCGCTTTCAGTTGGGAACGTTTCAGCAGAATACGCCCCGCGCAAAATCTCTTCGCGCAATTCTTCGGCAAGTTCGCGGTAGCGCGGCGTGGCGGCCAAATCATCCCTCCTGTGCTGCCCGCATGAGCGAAGCTGGCACCCTCATTGAGCAAATTGCGCAGCATTTGCAACGCCCGGTGGATGCGGAGACCCGCGAACGCGCTCGGCTTCACCTGCTTGATTGGCTCGCCTGCGTGGCGGGTGCGAGGCAAAGCGCAGTAGCAAAGATTGCCAAAGCCGCCGAACCCGATGTGCTGACGCGCGCCGCGCTCCTCGGCAATGTGCTTGAAATGGATGACATCGAACGGACGGCGATCCTCCATCCGGGGCCAGTTATCTGGCCCTCGGCGCTTTCGGCGATCCGTGATGTCAGTGAATCAATGGAGATGCTGCTTGATGGCGCGGTGCGCGGTTATGAGGCGATGATCATGATCGGTGCGACGTTTGACGCGCATCACTACGCCCATTTCCACAACACATCGACGGCTGGCGGATTTGGTGCGGCAGCGGCGGCGGTATCGATCTTTGGTAATGACGCACAAGCAATGGTCTGGGCGCTTGGCAATGCAGGGTCATTTGCCGGTGGGCTGTGGCACATGCGTCATGACAATGTGATGACCAAGCAACTCCATGCAACGCACGCGGCACTTGCCGGGCTCTGGGTGGCGCGACTAGCGGTCAAAGGCTTTACCGGGCCAAAGGCTTTGCTTGAGGGGCCACAAGGTTTCTACGCCGCCTTTACGAAAGCGCCAAAACCAATGGCCTTTGGCGATAACTGGGCGATGGCGCGAGTCAGTTTCAAGCCGTGGGCGGCATGTCGCCATGCCCATCCTACGATTGACTGTGCACTTGAACTCCGCGCGGGCGGGCGACTGAAAGCACCCTTTCACGTTGAAACTTACAAGGATGCGATTGCCTTTTGTGACAAGCCTGATCCCAAAACTGAAGCTGAAGCCAAATTTTCGCTGCAACACGCCGTCGCGGTAATTGCGGACGGGCGAAACGCGGAACCGCAGGATTTTACCGTGCAAGCAATTGCAGCACTTGCATCGCTCAGGTCGCAAGTGACCCTCTCTGAAGCACCCGAAATTACCGCGCTCTACCCCGCGCATTACGGCGCACGGGTGAACGGGCTTGAACTGGTCGACACGCGCGGTGATCCCGAACGTCCAATAGATGCGGATGGTTTGATCATAAAAGCGGAGATGCTTTGCCGTTGGGGTGGATTGCCCGACCCCGCGCAGAAGCGGATGGCGGAACTTGCGCTTGAAGGGTCTGACCCGGCTACAATCATTGCCATGCTTGAGGATTGGCTGTGACCGCAACCAGCGATTTACTCGATTTCGCGGCGGCGACGCATATATTGCCCGAGGCGGCGTGCAGCGACGCAATACGGTTACTCGCTGATACGCTTGCGGTTGGCGCTGCGGGTTCAACCGCTCCGAGCGCTGCTGGGGTTTATACCGCAGCGGCAGGCTGGGGCAGCGGTAACGAAGCGCGCATTTTTGGACGTCACGAGTGTCTGCCCGCGCCCTCGGCTGCCTATGTCAATGCTTTCCAGATCCACTGCCTTGAATGGGACGCAGTGCATGAAGGCGCGGTTGTCCATGCGCTTTCAGTGGTGACGGCGGCGCTCCACGGTGCGATTGACCGGCGCGGCGGGTGCGATGCCGAAGACGCGCTGACTGCACTTACCGTTGGTGTAGATATCGCCAGCGGGCTTGGCATTGCCGCTGACAGCGCGCTCAGTTTCTTCCGTCCGGCGACCGCTGGCCTCATCGGCGCCGCGCTTGCGGTTGCGCGCATCGAAGGATTGAGCCGCAATCAGTTCGCTGACGTCCTCGGCCTTGCCTACTCGCACTGTGCAGGCACGATGCAGGCGCATGTTGAGGGGTCAATCGCGCTGCCCTTGCAAATTGCCAATGCTGCGCGCGCGGCGGTGCAGGTGATTGATCTGGTCAAGCACGGCCTGACCGGCCCGCATGACGTGCTTGAGGGGCCGTTTGGCTATTTCGAGCTAATCGATCAGGGCAATTTGTCGCGCTACACGGAGAGTGTCGGCCAAATCTGGCGGATCAGCGAAGTCAGCACCAAACCCTACCCATCGGGCCGCGCGAGTCACGGGTTGCTGGCGACACTTGATGAAGTGCGCACGAGCAGCGAAGCGATTAGCCAAATCATAGCGCATGTCCCTCCGCTCGTTGCACGCCTCATTAATCGTCCGATTACTGACACTATGTCACCAGCCTATGCCCGGCTGTGCCTGCCGTTCCTTACTGCACTCATGCTGCGGGGCGGGCGGATTGATCCAAGGCGGTTTGACGCGGCGAGCTTCACTGATCCAGTCATCCAAGAATGCGCTGCGATGCTGCGAATACAGCTTAATCAGAACCCCGATCTCAATGCGTTATCGCCGCAACGCCTTGAGATTATTTACGCCGATGATAGCCGCGTTGTGATCGATATCCCTGACACTCTCGGCAGCCCGAATGCGCCGCTCACCGCCGACCAAATCGCCGCTAAACGTGACTTGTGCGAAGTGCTGGCCGCCCATATCGACCGCCGCCTGTTTGATGATCCGCTTGCCTATTTCACGGAGCCGCAATGAGTTTTCCAACGCTGTTTGAAAGCATTGATATCAAGCAAATGCTCGCTGATTATCCCATCGGCGATGCCTTCACCGCGCGTTATGCAGCGATGAGCCGCGACGAACTTTACAGTATCCAGAACACGCAATTTATGAAGCTGATGGTGCGCGGCTGGCAAATCCCGTTTTACCAGCGGCTATGGCGCGCGCGGGGAATCGAACCCGGCGATATTCGCGGCCTTGCCGATATCACCAAGCTGCCTGTGTACGACAAGGCCGACCTGATGGCTTCAATCACCGATCATCCCCCTTACGGGGATTTCGCAGGCCTTGGCGGGGCAGACCGCCCCCCGGTGTTTCTCCATACCACATCGGGCACAACCGGGCGTCCACAGACACTCCTGTTCGGCCCCAAAGGGCGCGAAGTTGGCAATCTGCTCGTCGGGCGGATGTACCGCTGGATGGGCCTGCAACCCTGCGACGTCATCCACTCAGTTTACGGCCACGGGATGATAAACGGCGGCCATTATATCCGCGAGGCAGTGACGCATTTCACCAATGCGATTTTCCTTTCGGCGGGCACTGGAATTGAAACGCGGTCAATCAATCAAGTCAATCTGATGGCCGATTTCGGGGTGAGCGTGATGGTGGGCTTCGTTGATTATATCCGCAAACTCGCCGAAGTCGCTGAGGCCGAAAAACTGTTTGACCGGATCAACCTCAAAATGATCATCGGACACCTTGGCACTGAAGACCGCGCCGCGACCGAGGCCGCATGGCACGGCGCAAAAGCCTATGACTGGTACGGCGTTGGTGACACGGGATCAATCGCTGGCGAAGGCCCCGACCGCGACGGGCTCTATGTTTGGGAGGATGCGCAGTATCTCGAATTGCTCGGCGTTGATGACGGCCGGCCCGTGCGCGCAGGAGAAACTGGCGATATGGTCGTCACCTGCCTCTACAAGGATGATGTCGCGCCGTGCATCCGTTTCAACACGCATGACATCAGCCATGAATTGAGCGGACGCGGCGAAATTGCCTTCAAACGCATCGCAGGCTTCAAGGGGCGCAGCGACAATATGGTCAAGCTGCGCGGGATCAACCTCTTCCCCCATGCCATCGGAGCGCTCATCGAAAATCGCAGCGACCTGACGGGCGAATATGTCTGCCGCGTGACGCGTGATCCGGTTACGCAGCGCGACGGTATGACCGTGATGATCGAAAGTCGCGGCAGCAGTGACCCTAGGGCACTTGCTGGGCTGTTGCGGCAAGGGCTGGGTGTCGAAGTGACGGTTGAGCTCTGCGCGCCGGGCGGGACGGCGGCACTCACTCAAATTGACGTGCGCCAGAAACCGATCCGCCTGATTGATGAGCGCGCGCTGTGATCAACTGGCCAGCGCTTGAAGCCGCAAATGTGCCGCTAAATGCCTTTGTCGATTTGGACAAAGACGCGCGCGGCGGGGGTGGGCCACTCGCAGGCGTCACGCTTGGGATTAAATCAAACATCGCGGTTGCTGGCCTGCCGTGGACGGGCGGCATGGGGTTATACCGCGAACGTATTGCGAGCCAAGATGCCGAAGTCGTCAGCAAATTACGCGCGGCTGGCGCGGCAATCCTCGGTACGCTCAACATGCACGAAGCAGCACTTGGCGCGACCACCGATAACGCCTTTTACGGGCGCACAATCAATCCGCACCGCGAAGGCCATACCCCCGGCGGCTCATCGGGTGGCAGTGGTTCTGCAGTTGCGGCGGGGCTTTGTGACGCAGCACTTGGCACTGACACGCTTGGGTCAGTGCGGATACCAGCGGCCTATTGCGGGGTATACGGCCTCAAACCGACTAATGGTTTTGTCAGCAGCGAAGGATTGGCCTTCCTCGAACCCAGCCTAGATGTGATCGGCCCGCTGGCACGCTCGCTTGATATCCTTGAGCGCATCTGGAGCGTGATTGCTGAGGATAATCCAATCGAAGCGCTGCCCATCAAACGGCTGGTTTTGCTTGAAGGCTTGGGCGGCGTTGACGTGCAACCCACAGTCCGCGCCGCGTATGAAAAGGCCTGCATCCTGCTTGATTTGCCGATTGATCATCTCCGCTTTACCGATGGCTTGAGCGATATTCGCATGGCAGGCTTTGGCATGGCGGGGCTATGGCTGATTGATCATCTCGGCACGGCGCGCATAACCAAGGCCGATCTGCTGTCTGATGAACTCAAATTCCTCCTCAGCTTTTGTGAGAAAACGCCAATCCAACCGGAAACCCTCGCCCGCACGCGTGACATATTGCGCGCAACAATTGACGAAGAAACGATATTGCTCATGCCAACCGCGCCGCAGGCTGCCTTCGTGCATGGCCGCGCCCCCGCTAATCAGGCCGACTTTACTGCGCTTGCGAGCATTGCAGGACTGCCTGCCCTCGCTTTGCCTGCTGGCTGGAATGAGGAAGGCCTGCCTGTCAGCCTGCAACTGGTTGGCGCGGCAGCAAGCGAGGCAACACTGTTCGCCGTCGCACGGAGGCTAGACACAGCACTTGACGCCTACCGCCCACCCGCCACATTCGGCTACTGATATAGGAGAACGCCCATGCGGATTATCGTCTTGTTCAATCTGAAACCCGGCGTTGATATCGCCGCTTATGAGGCATGGGCGAAAGACACCGATATTCCGGGCGTCAATGCGCTTGGTTCGGTTGACCGCTTCACCACCCACCGCGCGACCGGGCTGTTCGGATCGGACGCACCGTCGCCGTATCAATATATCGAAGTGATTGACATCAAAGGGATGGACGGCTTTGTCACCGACATTATGACTGAAGCCTTTCAGGCCGCCGCCGCGCCGTTTCGCGACTTTGCGGACAACCCGCAGTTCATCCTGACCGAGAATTTATAATGCGCTTTGCGGGCAAGACGATCATCGTCACCGGCTCAGGCAAGCAGAGGGGGCTTGGCCAAGGCATCTTGCAACGCTTCGCGGGTGAAGGCGCAAACTGTGTCGTTTCCGATGTCGTTATAGATAACGAGGCGGAGGGCGTTGCGGAAGAATTGCGCACACGCGGGGCAAAGGTCTCGCTCATTGCCTGCGATGTTTCAGATGCTACGCAGTGCAACGCGTTGGTCGCACAAGCAGGGGCGGTTGATGTCTTCGTCAACAATGCGGGCATCGGCTTCATGATGAAACCTATACTTGAGGTTGACCCTGCCGATTGGGCAAAAGTAATCGCGGTCAATCTGTCAGGCGCGTTTTATGCCACCCAAGCCGCCGCCAAGGCAATGATCGCCGCTGGCAAAGGCGGTCGGATCATTAACATCGCGAGCCAAGCCGCCAAGACTGGCTTCCCGCATCTGCCCGCCTATGTCAGTTCAAAACACGGGATGATTGGCCTGACGCGGGCCACTGCGCTTGAGCTTGGCGCGCACGGCATCACCGTCAACGCCGTTTGCCCCAACCATGTGACGACAGGGCTTGGCGCATTGCAAAACCAATATTTCTCCAAACTGCTCGGCTTTGATAGCGTTGACGCCTATCTCGCGAACATGGCCGCCAAAAACCCGATGGGTCGCCCCGGCCTGCCGTCGGACACCGCCGCCGCCTGCGCTTGGCTCGCGAGTGATGAGGCATTTTATGTGACCGGCGAGGCAATCAACGTTTCAGGCGGCGAGGAAATGCACTGATGCGTGAGGAGCGAATCGACTGGCCAAACGGCGCAAAAATGGCGCTCTCGATCGTCGTCAATGTCGAGGAAGGCAGCGAGATGACCGTTGCGCGCGGCGACCGGGGGATGGAGCCGGTTGACGAACTTGGCATCCATATCAAATCGCCAATCCGCAATTACGGCAATGAGAGCAACTATCTCTACGGCATCAAGGCGGGCGCGCCGCGTGTGGTCAAACTCTTGAAAGCGTTCGACATCAAGGCAAGCTGGACAGTCGCTGCGATGAGCCTTGAGAACCACCCCGAAATCGCGGGAGCAATCACTGATCTGGGCCATGAACCCGTCAGCCACGGCTATCGCTGGATACATCAATTCAAGATGGATGAGGAGGCAGAGTGCGCCTTCATCCGCAAGGCGGTGACCTCAATCGAGCAAACCGTCGGCGTGCGCCCTTACGGCTGGCTGTCGCGCTATTTCCATACCGATAACACGCGTCGCCTGCTGATCGAAGAAGGCTTTTCCTATCACATGGATGATTATTCGGGCGATATTCCGTTTTGGGATTGCGAGACCGTGCCCGAAAAACCAATCGTGATCATGCCGTATCAACTTGATAATAATGACATGAAAATGTGGACTGACCCTGCGATGACGCCCGATGCGTGGCTGACCTATGCCAAGCGCAATTTTGACCAGATTTACCGCGAGGGTGTGGAGGGCAATCCCAAAATGATGTCGCTCGGGCTGCACTTGCGGATTATCGGGCGACCGGGGCGTATCTGGGCGCTTGAAGAGTTTTTCCGCCACGTTCGCGCGCATCATGATGTGTGGGTGACAACCCGGCAGGAGATTGCGGCGCATTTTTCCAGGGCCGTTCCGGCATGAGCCTTCGTCTCGAAACATCAGGCCGTGTTGCGCTGCTGGTGATCGACCGCGCCGCCAAGCGCAACGCCTTCAATCAGGCCATGTGGCTGCAACTACCAATGCTGCTCGCCGAAGCCGTGGCCGATGAAACTGTACGGCTAATCGTCCTGCAATCCGCCACCCCCGGCACCTTCTGCGCGGGCGCTGACATTGCCGAGCTTTCCGCCAACGCTGACAATGCAGATTGGCGCGCGGCGAACCAAGCCGCGATTAACGCCGCGCAATATGCGCTCACCCGCGCGGCGAAGCCTGTGATCGCAATGATCGACGGCGATTGCATCGGTGGCGGATGCGGGCTTGCGCTTGCCTGTGACCTCCGCATCGCAACGCCGCGCGCGCGCTTCGGGATAACGCCCGCCAAGCTCGGGCTGGTCTATCCGCTTCATGATACCAAGCTACTGGTTGATCTGGTCGGCCCCGCCAAAGCCAAGGAAATCCTGTTTACTGGAGCGCTCATCGATGCCGACGAAGCCCAGCGTATCGGCCTGATCAATCGGATCGCAGAGAGCGCCGATGATCTGATCGAAACGATGCTCAGCACATCAGGCCATAGCCAACGCGAGTCCAAAGCGTTGATCCGCCGCATCCTTGATGGCCAAGCGGAGGATGACAAGGAGTCGCGCACGCGCTTTGCCGATGCCTTCACCCGCGCCGATTTCCGTGAGGGCGTGGCGGCGTTTCTTGAAAAGCGGAAGGCCAATTTCGAATGATCAGCCACGGGCAGATACTGGGCGGGATCATCACCACGCCTGATCTCGACGCAGCGCTTGCCGATTATCACGATCGACTCGGGCTTGAGTTGGTCGAGACGGACACGCTTTCACCCAGCCTCGCCGCAAGTTGGGGCTGCCCCGCAAGCGCAAGCGTGCGAATGGCGACGCTACGCCCAAAGAGCGGCGCGCCCTGCTTCCTCCGACTCGTTGAGCAAGCCGTACCGCCCGGCTTCACCCCGACGCGCACTTACGGCTGGGCGGCCTATGAACTGAGCGTGCAGGATGTCTACGGCTGGCCCGAACGGCTGACAGGCAGCGGGTTTGAGATTGTCGGCCCGCCCAAGCCAATCGACGGCCTGCCTTACTTCATTCCCATGCAAGTGACCGGGCGCGGCAGCGAGATGATCTACCTTAACGAAGTCGCGTGTGATACGCCCTCGTCTAATCTGCCAAAGGCGCTATGCCCGGTTGATAAGATGTTCATCTGCATCCTCGCCACGCCTGATCTGGCGGGGACGGTCGCGTGGTATCGCGAGCGGCTGAAGCTTGATGAGGGCGGCAGTTACACGCTTGAATACACCATGATCAACAAGGTGTTCGACCTGCCAGCGGGGACGCAGTCCACCATTACGATGGTGCAAAAGGGTCGCCTGCCAATTATTGAGGTTGACGGCTATCCCCCCTCTGCAACCGTCCGTCCCGGTGATCCCAACCGTCTGCCAGCAGGCAATGCACTGATCACGCTTGCGGTTGAAAGCTTCGATGCGCTGAACCTTGATTGGATCACCCCACCCGCGTTCCAAGACGGCGCACTTTACGCCGGACGCCGCGCCGCCGCCACCATCGGCCCAGCGGGTGAGCGGCTAGAGTTGGTTGAGATTGGTGGTCAGCCAGCCCCACGCCGCACCGCGAAATAAACCGGAATCGCGAGCAACAGCAGCCCAAGTCCCCACAGCAGCGCCTCCCCTCCCGCACCGTAAAGCGTGAACACGCCGTAAATCAGCGCCACCCCGCTTACCAAGCGCAACCCTATCGATCCCGCCAGCCGCCCCTCGCGCATCAGTTTCACCGCCGCCAGCGCGCAGGCGATGTACATCACCAAGACAATCGCGGTCGTCAGCAGGATCAGGAACTGAAACAGGTCAGCCATTGACCGGCTGTAGTTGAACAGCACAACGATGCTGAGCAAACCCGCCGAAAGCAGATGCGCGGCAACCGGCGTTCCACGCGGCGACACCCGCCCAAGCCATGCTGGAAACAAGCCGTCGCGCGCCATTGCCGCAGGAATTTCGGCCTGCAACATGACCCAGCCATTGAGCGCGCCAAGCGCGGATATCGCCCCGAACGCCGCGATCAACGTTCCCGCGCCAACCCCGCCGCCGTAGCGCTCAACAAAATCAGCAAAGGGCGCATCCGAACCCGCAACCAGCGCCGCCGGGAGCATCAGAACAACCGCCGAACACACAACCAGATAGAGCATCCCCGCCGATCCCGCACCAATCAGCGTCGCGCGCGGAATTGTTTTTTCCGGGTTGACGACCTTGTCGGCAGGCACCGTCGCCGCCTCAATCCCGAGCATCGCCCACAGCGTCAGCGTCGCCGCAGTGGTGATGCTCGCGAGGTTGATTTCGGAAGGCTTGAACGGGCGGATGTTCGCCGCACCCGTCCCCGTCACCACCCACGCCGCAAGCGCGATCACCGCGATCAGCGGCACAAGCTTGATAATCGTCGAAACCAGTTGCACCCGCCCCGCAAGCACCGCGCCGCGCATGTTGATGAACGCGAACAGCCACACAATCGCCACCGTCACCACCGCAGACAGCCCCGGCTGCGCACCGATCACCGGGAACAACCGGCTGAGATAGCTCACCGCCCCAGTCGCAATCGCGGCATTCCCCACCCACAGCGAAATCCAGTATGCCCAAGCGACCACAAACGCCGCCACTGGCCCGAACGCAATCCGCGTATAAGCATAAGGCCCACCTGCCGCCGGAAACGCGCGTGCCAGCGAGGCAAACACCCCGGCCATGCACAGCGTCCCTGAAATCGTGACGAGCCAGCCAAATACTGAATTCCACCCCAGCGGCGCAAGACTCGCCGGCAGCAGAAACACGCCTGACCCGATCATGCTCCCCATCACCAGCGCAAGCGCCATCCACAGCCCCATCGCGGGGCGGGTGGAGGGAGTGGAAGGGGTATGCGCCGTTTTATCCATCGCCGGGAAAGTGGCAGAGGATCGGGGCATAGGAAAGCGATATCAATTGTATTACAAAGCACTGAGTAATGAACATAGCAGAGCCACTCTCATGACCGAGTCCACTTTCACCTTCAGCGTTGATGAGGAACTCAAGGCCGCATTCACCAAACTCGCCAAAGCCAAAGACCGCACGATAGCTCAGATATTGCGTGAAACGATGCGCGACTATGTTGTTGAAGAAGCCTTATCAACGCCAGAATATATCAAATGGCCGACGCGCAAGCTCGAAAAATCACGCGCGAGCATCGCGGCGCGCGGCGCAGCCTGATTGATCTCACGCGAAGGCGCGAAGAGGGAAAAGATGTGCGTTTAGGTGAGACCCTTCGACAAACTCTGGATGTGCTTTAGTGAGACTTTCTGAACAGATGTTCATCTCTGGGGGCGGATGGTTTAGGTTTCACCACCCGCCTTTGGTTCAGCGTATCTCAGAAACCTTCAACCCCGGCCCCAATCGGTTTGGGCCAATCTTCAGCGGTTCGCGACTCCAATTGGCGACGAAGACCGATTCGCGACCAACGCCCGGCGCGATGCTTGCGTCATTGGCGGTGATCACCAGCCCTGCCGAACGGTGCGTCCGCGCTTCCGCCGCAACCGCGATGAAGGCCGAGTAATTTTCCTTGTTCTTGCCCTGCACAAACACATTGCGCGTGATCGTGCCAACCGCGCCCGAGGGCAGGTCGATCATGTAATTGGTTGCCGATCCTTGGGTATCATCAAAGCTTGAATCGCTGATCGATACGCGGCCCGAATTGCTTTTGACATAATGCCCGCCGCGCCCGCGCTCAAAGCGGCTGCGGGTGACAGTAAGCGCGCCGTAATCACCGATGTAAATTGAGTGCGCACAGGCCAAATCACGGTCGCAGCGGCCAAGCCCTGAAAAGGTCGAGCGATCAATCGTCACTTGCGACGCCGGGTCAGGCGCTGAGAGAATGCCTTGTTCCGAATTGCGGAACATCGCGTTGGTGACGAGCAAGTCACCTTGTTCAAGGCGGATGCCAGCACCATTGCCTTCGGGTACGCGCATATTTTGAAATACCAACCCTTCAACCCGCGCCGAACGACCGCGCAACACGAGTGCTGCCTTCCCCTCACAAATGCCGCCGTCAAACACTGAACGGCCCGCGACTACTGCACGGTAGGTGATGTTGCCGCCCGTCTGGATCGCGCAATCAGGATAGGTGCCAGGGGCGATGGTGATGGTCGCGTCGCCATCACCAACTGATTTGACCGCATCATCAAGCCGATAGAATGACTTACCATTTTCTGCGATCACAAACGGTGCGTCACTCGCCGCATAAAGCGGGGTCGCGGTGAGGAGCAGGGCAACAAACGCTATTCTCTTCATCAAATACACTCCGGATGATGATCTTGCCCAATATATGCACTGGATTTTAGCCGCTTGTCATGTG
>JAYUIX010000093.1:0-6390 GCA_043765635.1 Sphingomonadales bacterium | reverse complement strand
CCAGTGGATGATGCTCGTCCAATCACGCAAAGCTTCGTCGCCTACGTAATAGAGCATATAGCCCGATATGATCAAAATCGCGAAGGCTGCCGTCAGGGCAATGCCGATGTAGCGTTGATAGTGGTTATTCCAGCCTTTGGGCATATGCGCAATGAACAGTCCGCCAAAGCCGAGGAGTGCGGGGATCAATACAAGCCCGTGGATACGCAGGAACCAAGGCTCCAGCGCGTTGGTTTCTGGCCCAAACTCACCTTGGACTTGCCCAAAATAATGAAGCAGCAGCCATGCCGCTCCGCTGAGCCAGAGCAAAGCGCCGCTGATCGTGAGGAGCATGATCTGCCAGCGCGCGAGCCGTGCCGAACGTGTGTTTGGCATCAGGCTGCTGCCTTGAGCAGTTCCGGGATGATCATCTGTGCGCCGTAACGGGCAAAAAGGGTATTTGCGAATTCGGGATCGGCAAGCGCCACTTTGGTCAGTGCGTCCGCTATGATGCAGCTCGGCGCGGTGACGGTCACGGCATGATCGACAATAACGGGCCTCTGCTCATGGCCAATATGCAGCGTCATTACCCGCCCTTTGTGGCGAGTGCGGGTATGGCAGTTTGATGATGTCGCGACCGCCAAATTGGTAACGCTGATCGGTTCGGCAAGCCCTCCATCCGCGCGATTAAGCCAGATCAATTGCGGTTCACCCCCAAAAGCGCGGAGGTCACCGCCGGCATTGACGATGCCGTGGCGGCATCCAGCCTTCATTAACGCGGCGACCGCCAAATCAACGCCGTGACCCTTGGCGATCCCGCCAAGATCAATCAGCAGCGGTGCGTGGCAGCGAACATGGGTATCATCGATAATTTCAATGTCGCGCGCGCTCCCTGTCAAAGCACCCAAATTATGTAAACCGCGCAGTGGCAAAAATCTAGCGGCAACCAGATGACGAGCAACTGTCACATCAAACAGGTTGTTGGTTTCACCGTGGAGCAAAGCCGCAAAGCGCAGGACGCATACCGTTTCAGGATCAATTGCTACGCTCAGACCAACTGGAGCCGTCCGCAGTTTATCAAGATCGCTGTCATCTTCATGGTAGGACATGCGCGCGTGGACATGGCGGATCGCGGCAAAGCCAGCATTAATCGCGGCTTCGCATCCCTTCGGCACCGCAATCTCGACAATTGTGCCAAACCACGGCTGCGCTCGCCGAATAAGATCATCATCCCCGGCCATCATCAGCCTTGCGCGATCACCAACGCATAAGTCGCTAGTAGTCTGCGTACGCCATCAGTGATGTGAAGACAACTCAGCGTCGCTCCCGAAATATTTTTGATATCCTTGGTGAACTTGAGTGGCTGACCGTGGCGCTTGCCGGTAAATTGCGCACGCCATTTCGGAATGCGGATTTGATCACCGTAGGTTTCGCGGTAATCCATAATTTCAATCTGGCGGACATCGCCGTCCGGGCCAAGCGCCACGGCATAGGTAATGAATTCATGCTTGCCGTAAACTTGGTCAATAAACATCGTGCCCAGTTTGCCGCCTGCACCGCGCACTTCCCACACAGCAACCTTTGATTTGGAAACGCGCGCTGAAGACGCGTTCGAAATCGCCTTGGCCTGCGCTGATGTCAGCGTCAGTGAGCGATCAATAAACTGCGTCGCCAACGGAAATAACACCTGCCTTACGGTTGCGCCTGTGAAATAAGTCGTCGCCCGTGCAGGCTGCGATACGACTGCAAGCCCAAACGGAACGCCACCAAGAAACGCTCTGCGATTGATCATATAAGCCTTCAGAAATTGATGCCGAATTTCAGGCGAAACTCATTGCGAGTTTCTTCTTCAAGATTAACGCCTGCCGTCGTAAATTGGGGTGCGGTATCATAACTGTAAGGCGGCGTACCAGTTACCTGCCGCTGAAACGTTGCGGTGATGTAAAATTTTTTGGCGCCGTAATGAATCGTTGGCCCAAGAAACACGCTGCCGTGGTTAAATTCACCATTGAGATTATCAGCCCGGTAAAAGCCTTCACCGCCAATATAAAGCCTTTTTGCAACCCGGTATGAAATGCCAGCACCTGGTTCAAACTTAATCTCATTTTCAGCACCTTCACCTGGGAAAACGCGGTTTTCAAACTCGGCTTTGAGGTTGACAGTGGTAATCAGCGTATCATCAAGGAAGTTTTTCTGAAGAATGATGTTAGGTTCAAACGATACTTGGCGTGTTTTGGCACCGTCAATCCGACCGTAGCGAAACTGATAATAAAGCTCGGTGCGCACTGTGAGACCAATGCCGTCTGTGTAAGGGCTAAGGAATTGATATTTGCCCGCAACGCCAAATTTTGAAAGGCGGGTGCCACTGAACTGCTGGGGATAAACATCCTCAAACACACCGGGTGCAACCTGCTCCTGTGCAAACGCATCCTTATATTTAAGATTGAATCCACCAACAAAGGCTGTGACCGAAAAACGATCACTGACACCATATTCAATTTCGGCGATGGCATCGGTTGCACGATAAGTGCCGAAATCCTTATCAGTGCGGCGAGTCAGCACAAGCACAGCTTCGCCTTGACCTTTGGGTATAATGTCAGCACCAACAATGTAACCAAACAGCGACTCATCGGCTTGTGCTGGTGTTACCGCCAATACTGATAGGGCCGCAGTTAGCGCAAAGATCAGGCCATTTTTCACAATTCACTCCCTTAATTTTCAGCTAATGCGAGCTGATAGCATTTTCATAGCATATTGCGAATGATTAGCAATATGCTATTTGCTTTTAGGGCTGCTGGTTTTTTCCCTTCCCGATAATGCTGGTCGGCTATAGAGCATGCTTATGACCAACCGCATTTTCACCGCCGCGCTCGCCATTATTGGCGATGAAATCCTCTCTGGCCGGACGCAGGACAAGAATATCGCGCAGATCGCGCTGTGGCTTAATATTCAGGGCATCCGCTTGCGCGAAGTACGCGTGGTGCCCGATGTCGAGGATGCAATTGTTGAGGCGGTCAATGCGCTGCGCACGCGCAACGATTATCTGTTCACCACGGGCGGGATTGGCCCGACTCATGACGATATTACCGTTGATGCGATTGCCAAGGCACTGGGCGTGGACGTCGTTATCCACCCGCAGGCGCGCGCAGTGCTTGAGGGCTATTATGAAGCGCGCGGCGGTCTGACCGATGCACGGCTGCGAATGGCGCGCGTGCCCGACGGCGCTACGCTGATCGCCAACCGCATGTCGGGGGCACCGGGGATACGCCACGGCAATATTTTTATCATGGCGGGGGTTCCCCATATTACCGCCGGGATGCTTGATGCGCTGACGGGCACACTTGAGGGCGGCGCGCCAATGCTTTCGCGTACGATTGGCTGCTGGGTCGCCGAGAGCGAGATTGCGACAATGCTCGGCGCAACTGAGAAAGCGCATGAGGGGTGCCAGATTGGCAGCTACCCATTCTTCCGTGAAGGGCGCGTGGGGTCAAACTTCGTTGTCCGTTCGACTGAACAAGCCGGGCTTGATGCCTGTGCTGAGGTTCTGATTGCTGGACTCATCGCCATCGACCGCGAACCCGTTGAGGGTGGTATCTAACTCATCATGGCGCGCCTCCTGTTTGGTTGGGAGCTTGGTGCCAATCGCGGGCATATCGAGCGCCTGCTGCCAATAGCGCGCCGTTTACTTGATTCTGGGCATGAGGTGGCGCTCGCGCTTCAGCAGATTGACTGTGCTGGGCTTGACCGCGATCCGCGCATCACACTTTGGCAGGCACCCGTCTGGCCCCGCCTTCTGATCAACAACATCCAGGATGGCAGCCGCCGGGTAGCGACGATGGGCGACATCCTCGCCCAGCTTGGGCTTGATCGCCCCGGTTGCTTAGCCGCGATGGTGACCGGGTGGGACACGATTTTTGCGGCGTTTCGCCCTGATGTCGTAGTGGCAGACTATGCGCCTGCCCTGTTGACCGCAGCACACGGGCGAGTGCCGACGATCAGCGTTGGCGATTATTTTTCCTGCCCGCCTTACCAGCTTGAGCGCTTTCCCAATCTTGCAGGCACCTCAAATGCTTATGACGAGGACGTTCTGCTTGATACGGTTGATGCCGATCTGGTGAGCGTTGGCCGGACACCGCTTGCCGGCCTGCCTGCGCTCTTTGCCGCTGATCATGTGATGGTTGGCAATTTTGCCGAGCTTGATCCTTACCGCCTGCTAAGAATTGGCAATTACTGCGCGCCGTCAATCAAATTGCCGCTTGCTGACGGGAATGGCGGTGGCGGCGATGAAGTCTTTGTTTATGCCTATAACCGGATTAGTGCGGACAACGCGATTTGGGGCGGGCTTGCCGCTACACGGCGGACGGTACGTGTTCATATGGGTGATCCAGTACGCGAACATCTTGCTTGCTTCAAAAGGCTTGGCATTATTTATGAGCCAAAACCAGTGCCGTTTCCGCTGATAGCACGCCGGTCATGCGTTGCAGTATCTTATGGCGGGAACGGGTTTACCAGCGCTTGTCTCGTTGCCGCACTTCCGCAACTGATGATGCCGTTTGATCTTGAAAAACTGTTGACGGCACGCGCCGTTGATACGCTCGGACTTGGCAAAATGCTCGGTTTTAATGGTATCATCGCTGATCAGGTAACGGAAGCAGTCACCGCACTTGCGAACAATGCTTCGCTAGCAAGTAAATTGCGCGCAATGGCCCCTGATTTTAAAAGCCGGATGGCGGTCTCAATGGCTGATGAGGTGATTGCCTGCATCACGCGGCTGATCAGTTAATTCCGCACTGCGCATCTGCACCATGATTACAAGCGCTACCAGCGCTATCAGTGCCGCCACAATAAATGCCGCCCCCGGCAACCGCTGCGGCGCATCGGCCGCCGTGAAATAGGCAATAGTTGGATTAAGTGTAATCGGCGCGATCATCGCGCCAAGCGACATGATCGACGCAGTGAAGCCCTGAATCTCGCCTTGGTTATTGGCCTGCCCGCGTTGTGACACCATCGCGGCAAGGCTTGGTTGAATGATTGATCCAAATGGCATGATAATCAGCGCAAGCATAGCCATTGGGAAATGGGGCGCTATCGCAAATCCAGTGAACGCAGTGGATGCTGCACAGAGCCCGATGATCGCCGCGCGCCGTTCACCCACTCGCGCGACAATTCGCCCGGTCAGGAAGAACTGCACCAGCGCCAGTGTAATACCAACAAAGGTGAGCGAAATCCCGATACTGCGCGGCGACGCATCAAACCCCGCGATCAAATAATAACCCCATGTCAACGGATAAACGAGGCTGGCGACCTGCCACAGCAGCAGCACCAAACCGACAGTGATGATGCCCGGCAAACGGCCAAGCGTCTTAAACACGCCGAACGGATTGCCCCGTTTCCAGTCAAACGTACGGCGATTCTCCTTTGAAAGCGTTTCAGGGAAATAAACCATCCCGTAGAAGAAGTTCGCAGCAGCCAGTACTGCTGCTGCATAAAAAGGCATACGCAGGCCAAACTCACCAAGCAGCCCGCCGATTGCCGGGCCAATGGTAAAACCAATCCCGAACGCAGCACCAACATAGCCAAAGATACGCGCGCGATCCTTTGGCGCTGTAATATCGGCTAGCGCTGCCTGTGCTGGCCCGTATGTTCCGCCGAAAACCCCCGCTAGTGCTTGCCCAGCGATCAGCCAGCTTAAGTTTGGCGCAACTGCCATAAGTGCGAAATTGACTGAATATCCTGCAAGCGAGCCAAGCAAGATTGGCCGCCGTCCATAGCGATCCGCCAAATTGCCGAGCACTGGCCCAAGGAGAAATTGAAATCCCGCGTAAAGCAGCGCCAATAGCCCGCCAAACCGAGCAGCGTCGGCGACATCAGCTTTGCCAACTTCCATCAGCAAATCGGGCATGACCGGCATAATAATGCCAAAACCAATGGCATCGATAACGATGGTTGCGAGGACAAAACGCACAGGCCGAGGGACAAAATTCATAATGCCCTGATCAACGTCATCGAACAAAGGCGCAAGTGCAGAAAATGCGCAGTCGCAATGATCCGACGATTTTTCTGCTGGCAATAAAAGCTTAATTGTGCACAATGCTTAAAAATAATGCGGGTTGCACATAATGATGACAACATTCTTGTCTGTGCCGGGCTATCGCTTTCTCAAATGGCTAAATTTGCCGTTTGCGGACAAAACGTTTGAGCGCGAATTTGTCAATTATTATGTTCAAAGCGCGCTGCGCGTTTCGCAAACATTGATGCTGATCGGCGCATTTGCTTATTATCTCTCGTTTATATCTGATCAAGTGATGGATCCGGTAACAGGATATAGAAATCATATGTTACGCGGAACCATTGCAGTTCCGGCAATGTTAATTTGCGCAATTAGTCTTTTTTTCAAAAAAGCGCAGCGCC
>JAYUIX010000092.1:0-2293 GCA_043765635.1 Sphingomonadales bacterium | reverse complement strand
CCAGCACAGGCGCGGCGGGGGCACCGGGATTGCTGCGTTGGAGCGCGCGCGCCTTATCAAGCGCAGCCTCGGCTTGCCCCCCCGCTATCATCCGTGTGATGCGGGGAATCGCGATATCGGCATTATTATCATCGCCCGCATTTTCTCGTGCGAGCGATACAAGCCCGCCAGCCATATCAAACGGCACTGGGTCACCGCGCACGGGCGCTGCGGCGCGGTCAAGATAAGTCGCGGCATTTTCGCGGTCGCCGCGCTCTTCATATGCGCGGCCAATAACCGATAATGTATAGCTATCAGCATCAGGCCGGTTCGCGATGGGGCGCAGCACCGAGATCGCCGATTGCGCATCGCCCGCGCGCCACATTGCCGCCCCAAGCAAGCGCTTGGCCTTAAAATTGGTGGGCTGCATTTTGACCAGATCCTCAAGCCGCGTGATCGCCTGTTCAGCTGCACCCGCTTTCAGATCAAGCACCGCAGTCAGCAGCATAACAGCAGGAACGCCGTCGAGCCGGTTGTTGGTGCGGTAAAGCATCGCGCGCGCCAGATCATAATTTCCCGCGCGTGCGGCAAGCACGGCTTGCAGGAAATAGGCCTTGGGATTGCCCTCATCAACGCTCAGCATTTTGCGGGTAACCGCGAGCATATCGCGCGCGCGGCCTGCATCACCAAGCGTCGCGGCTAGTTCACCGAGGGCGGCCAGATTGTTCGGATCGGCCGCAAGAACGCGCTCAAACCACGGAATGGCAGCAACAAGCCCGAATTGGCCTCGAAACAATTCGCCGGTCAACATCAGCGCATCACTGTTCGCCGGATTGAGTGCAACCGCGCGCCGTGCGGCGTCAACGGCACCGCCGATATTGCCAGCGATCTGGCGAAAACGTCCAATATCCGACCACAAAGATGACGAATTTGGCGTTAATGCGACTGCCCGGTCAAACGACATGCCAGCCGCTGCAAAATCACCGTCGGCAAGCGAGGCGCGCGCTGATATCCGCGCGGCATAGGCGGTTGCAGTGGGCGATAGACCTTCGGTTGCGGCCTTGTCGAGCGCACGGGCGGTATCTCCCTGAAGCAGTGCGGCATGGGCCACAAGATGGGCGACACGCGCCTCAGACATGCCGCGATCAACGGCCCCGCGCAGTTCGGCCTCAGCGCCTGGGCCGTCTCCCAGTGTCAGCATCACGCGCGCTTGCACTGCGCGTGGCAAATCCCAATCGGGGGCGGCCTGAATCGCTGTGAGCAGCCTGATCCGCGCCTCGCTAGGATTGCCTTTGTACAGGGCGATAATGCCCTGATCCATTGACGCTTTGGCTGCATTGCGGTCAGCGGCATGCGCCGGGGTGGCGATGGCGAACAGGGCCAGCGCAACACCGTACCATGGCCTTACCTCAAACATGCAACCCATGTTGCTTGATAAGGTCATAAAGCGTCGGGCGGCTGATCCCCAGCAATTTGGCCGCGTTTGATATATTGCCTTCGGTGCGGGCAATCGCGCGGCGGATAGCTTTGCGGTCGGCTTCGTCACGCACGGCTTTCAGGTTGATGATATCGCCGTTATCATCATCCTGCGCGTCGCCAAGATCAAGGTCGGCGGCACTCACCAGCTTTCCGTCGGCCATGATGACAGCGCGTTTGATCCGGTTTTCGAGCTCGCGCACGTTTCCGGGCCAGTTCCACCGGTCAATCGCGCCCAGAGCATCGGGGGCAAGGCCCTTCACACTTGGATTCATCGTCGAGGCAAAACGGGTCACGAAATGTTTGGCAAGCAGTGCTGCGTCGCCTGGACGTTCGGCCAAAGTAGGTATCCGCACGACAATTTCGGCAAGGCGGTAATAAAGGTCTTCGCGAAAGCGCCCTTCGGCAATCATTGTGTCAAGGTTCTGGTGCGTCGCGCAGACGATCCTTGTATCAACCGCAATCGCTTTACGCCCGCCAATCCGTTCGATCACTCGCTCCTGAAGGAAACGCAGCAATTTCACCTGCAAAGGCAGGGGTATATCGCCGACTTCATCAAGGAATAATGTGCCGCCTTGCGCTTGTTCGATCTTGCCCTCGGTGGTTTTGACTGCGCCGGTAAACGCACCTTTCTCATGCCCGAACAATTCGGATTCGAGCAGGTTTTCAGGGATTGCCGCGCAATTGATCGCAATGAACGCACCTTTGCGCCGTCCGCTTGCAGCGTGAACTCCGTTCGCGAGCAATTCCTTGCCCGTTCCGCTGGCGCCAAGCAGCATAACTGATACGTCGGCATTGGCAACGCGCTCAATCGTTCGTGCAACCTTGAGCATTTCGG
>JAYUIX010000091.1:0-26139 GCA_043765635.1 Sphingomonadales bacterium | reverse complement strand
CGTCACCTGCGCGTGCCAATTGGGCGGTTAGACCAAGGCCATTGGCAGTGGTTGCGGCATTTGCGTTGACTGCATTGACGCCAGCAACGCCAAGCCCGCCGGTGTTGACGGGCACGAGAGCCGCAGCACCAATAACGCCTGCGCCGGTGCCAGTAGCGGTGCCGTTCGCAAGCGCTCCGCCCGCTACGCTCGTTACAACCGTAACTCCAGCAGCAGTCGCACCCTTGCCACCAAGCGCTGTTTTCGCGGTGGGGAGGATGGCGGCTGGATTTACAGCGGGCGTGCCAAGTAGGGTGAAGGTTCCGCGTCCGCCTTGGCCGTTCGCACCCGTCACCATGATACCGGGCAGCATGTCGCCAGTACCGTTGAATACGCCCTGCGGTGTGATCGTCCCGTTATTCACTAGTGCGGCATTGATGGTGACGTTACCACCTGCGGTGATCGCGGTCGGCAAAACCATATCGGCGGTGCCGGTGCCGCGAATGATCGTCGCCAGATTGTTGACGGTATTTGCGGTGAGGGTAATGTCGCCCCCTGCCAACAGATTGCTATTGCTGTTGGTAATATCACCCGTCGCGGTGATCGCCAGATTGCCAGCGGCAATGATCTGCGCTGCGCCGCTATTGGTGATGATCCGGTCACCGAGTGGATCTTGTTCAATCACCAAATCCTTGATCTGGTTGATGAGGTTGGTGGCGTTGATGGTGACGTTGCCGCCAAGCGACTCAATGCGACCAGAACGGTTGAGCACGTCACGCGCATTGATGGTGATGTTGCCAAGTGAGAGAATAGTGCTATTCTCATTACGGAAGGCTTCAAGCCCGGTCGTGAAACCAATGCCGCTTTCGATGGACAGATTCCCGGTTGAGAAAATGGTACCGCCACCGACATTCTGAACACCAAAGCCGCGACCGACCAAGGTAAGCGTGCCGTTAGCCCCTAAAAGACCACTATTAGTGATTCCGATTGCGGATACGAGCAGATTGCCAGTGGCGGTAAGCGTACCCGTATTCGAGAAGAAATTAGCGGTTTGATGTATAGCAAGATTAGTACTTGTAAGCGCTCCGGTGCCGGTAAACACCCGCCCAAAATTGGAGGTCAGCACGATGTCGTTCACGGCTGAGATCGTGCCGTTGTTGGTAAGATCGCCGCTGCCACTGCCCAGCGAAATTGCGCCATCCGAGAACAGGGTGCCCTGATTGAGGAATGTCCGGCTTACGCGAATGTCGATGTTGGCGTCCGCACCTCGTCCGGTCGCAAAACCGATTGACTGCGCATTGCCGATGGTTTCGACGCGTCCACCCGATTGGAGCGTAAAGTCGCGCGCAGATTGCACCGCAATACGTCGTCCTGACTGAACCAGTCCGCCTAGCAGCAAATCACTTGTGGTGCTCAGCGACACAAGGTCATTTGCGGCAATGGTGCCCGTCGATTGGATTACTGGCCCGCTTATGCTCACCCGGTCATTGGAAAGCAGTGTTCCATTACTTCCAATGAAAACGCCGCGTGTACCGTTTACGGTCAACGCTCCACCTGATTGCGCAAGGCCGTTCAGGATAAAATCATTGCCGGGTAACCCGCCAAGATCGTTGCGTGTGGCAAAGATTGCGGTGCCGGTGGCGGATGCTGTGCCGCCGATATTGGTAAAGCCCGTTAGCAGGTCGAGGAAACCATCGCGTACCAGCAACGCACCGTTGTTGCCAATCACTAAGCCACCGGCGGCAGAGATACTGGCTACGCGGCCTGCGGTGACGGTGCCGCTGATGCCAACCGACACAAGGTCGGTGTCGGCGCGGTCGGTGATGACGCGGAATATATTCCCGGCGGAGAATGATCCCGGCACCGAGAGGAAACCGCCAAGCGCGGTGATATTATTGTTGGCAACGACCTGGCCGTTCACAAACAAGGCGCGGGTGCCACTGTTGGTGAAAATCACATCGTTCCCGGCCTCAATGCGGCCCGGAACGTTGGCGAAGCCATTAAAGCCGACATTTACATCGCGCGCTGCTGATACCAGCCCGTCGACCAAGACGCCGCCAATGCCGCCAAGTGTGATCGATTGTCCGGCAAGTGCGCGCCCTGCGGTGCCAACATTGAAGCTGGCGCTCGTCATCGAATTGGCGTTGATATTCTGACCGGCAGAAATCAACCCATCCACCGTCGTACTGGTGGTCGCGGTGATGGCGACATCGTTGGTTGCGACGACATCGCCGATGGTGCGCACTACGCCGCCGCTCAAAGCGATAGATTGCGCGTTAACGCTGCCAGTCGCGGCGACGTTAAGCGATACCCCGCCGCCAAGCGTTGCGGCTTCGTTGGAAACAACGCTGCCGGTCAGATCAAACGCATTGGTCGCATTCAAGTTAATGGCACGTGGTGCTGCTACGCTTCCGGCAATCGCAATATCGCGCGCGTTGCCGGTGACGCCGCCGTTACCAAACACCGTCGCCGGGGCGGTGACAGTCAGTGCACCTGCTGTGGCCCTCAAATCGACGATAGCGCCGCTATCGACGGTGCCGCTGATGGTCAGCGGCCCGCTTGTTGCAGCGAGCGCGACATTGCCGTTGGCAGCAAGGCCACCTGAAATGCGCGTCTCACCTCCCGAAATCGCAAGCGTGGTTCCAGCGTCAACGCTACCGCTTATATCGGCAAGGCTATTTGAGGCGAGGGCAACCGCTGCATTGCTGCGCACAATGTTGCTGTTGGTTAGAGCGTCGCGCGCGGTAACTGTCACCGCACCTGCTGCTTCAATGATCCCGGCGTTCGCCGCTGTCAGCCCGTTGATGGTCAGTGCGTTGTTGGCGCGAAGGATGCCTGCCGCACCAACATTGAGGTTTGCTGACGTGATGTCGAGCAAGGCGTTGCCGCTCGCAAGCCCAGAGTTGATAAAGCTCGTGCCACCAATCGCAAGATTGCCGGTCGCACTCAGTGTACCGCTATTATCAAGCGTTGCTGCTGTCAGTGAAAGAGTGTCAGCACTTGATAGCAGGCCCGCATTGGCCAGACGGCCCGTCGTGGTCACGCTCTGTGCTTTGCCACTTTCGATCAATCCGCTCGCACCAATGGTGAGCGATGTCGCTGTCAGCCCAAGCGTATCAAGCGCGCGGAGTGTTCCGTCAATTTGGCCCGAACCATGCGCTAAGCTGACGGCCTTGTTGGATTGGAGCGTACCTGCGCTGCCAATCGTCAAATTGGCACTGGTTAGTCCAAGTGCGCCGTCACTGCCAACAAGCCCGCCGATGGTGATGGCATCTGAATTAAGCACCAAGTTGGTGCCTGCGAAAACGTTGCCATTGAGCGTCAGTGCATTTGCGCCAAGGCGGAGTTCGCCGGTACGCGCAACAATCTGGCCTTCGTTGGCGAATAGTGTTCCCCCGGTTGCGGTGAGCGCCGTTTGTGCCGCAAGGCTACCGAGATTGGTAATGCCCTGTGCTGCTTGAAGGGTCAGCGCTTTGCCCGTCGCAATCGTTGCGGGTAACGTGATGGTGATCGCGCCGTTTCGCGATATGAGCGCGGCGTCGCCCGCACTGTCGATCCCGCCATCAACGCGAATGGCTCCCGCCGCGTTGAGGCCGATGTTGCCATTGGCAAGCAAATTGCCACTGGTGATGCTATCGCCAGCAAGCGCAATCGCGCCGCCCGCTGTGAGTGTTGCGACATTGGTAATTGCGCCACTCGCTGTGACTTTAAACGCGCCGCCGGTTTGTGCCGCTGCGGTGCGCGCGAACGTAATAGCGCCGCCACTAGCATTCGCGGTAATACCTTGGTTGCTGGCAAGCGTACCGTTCACGACAATCGCGCGATTGGAGAGCAAGCTCGCCGCTTCAGTCGCCTCGATGACGCCGGTTTCGCCAACACTCACGTCACCGCCAAGCGATGACAGTGTAACGGTGGTGCCGTTTAGCTTTCCATCAAGGCCAAGCGCGCCATTGGCGCTGCTCACCGCAACCCGGTCGGATGATGCGATCCGCCCGCCCAAATTTACGGTGCCTGCGGTTAGGGCCAGCGCTGCCGCACTTTCAATCGTGCCGCTGCTCAGCAGACTTGCGCCGTTCGCCGTCAGCGTACCGCCGCCTGAAATACGTCCGTCGTTGGTGATGGCACCCGATGCCGTCAGCGCAATCGCCCGGTCAGCAACAATCAAACCGCGATTGGTCAAATCTTGGCGCGTTGCAAGCGTCAGCGCACCTAGAGCGGAGATTATCCCGCGATTGTCGAGTGCGCCAAGGTCAAGCGCCAAGCCTGTGCCGCTGCGCAGTGTGCCGCTTTCGGTGAGGCTAAGCTCGCCGGTGATTGCGGTCATAAATCCTTGCGCCGCGACGGTATCACCTCCAAGCGTAAGATCAGCCGCGCTTAGGTTAATCATGCCGTCAGTCGCGACGTTTCCGCCAAGCCGGATGCTGCCGGGGGCTGATAGCGACACTGACGAACGCGCAGAAATGTCGCCAGTCAAATCAATGCCTGCCGCAAGCGCGCGCACGATAACATTGCTATCGGTCAAGAGCGATCCGCTACCGGTTATGCTGCGCCCGCCAAGTTCAATCGTACCAACCGCTTCGACGATGCCGTTTTGCGCAAGCGCGCCGGTTGCAGCAAAGGTTCCGCTGCGACCAAGCGTGATCGCGGCATTTTGTGTCAAATCTGTACCGCTTGTGAGGCGAAGATCGCCAACCGAAATCACGGCACCGGCACTGGTCAAGCCTTCGGACGCAACCAGCGACAAAGCACCACCGCTTTGCAAGTCACCAGCAGCACTGGCGCTGATCGTGCGCGCGGTTGCGCTTAATCCAGTTGTGCCGAGCGTTTTTCCAGCCAAAACAAGACTGTCGGATGTAAGGGTAAGGCCGCCCCCGGATTCTGCGATACCTGACTGCGTGACAGCGCCGCGCGCCTTGATGTCGAGTGTATTGGCCGCAAACAGCGAGCCGCGATTGGTAAGGTTTGATGACGCGTCAAGCGCCGTGCGGTTAGCGCTCACTGCGCCCGCGTTGTCGATAGCCCCTGCCGATGTGAGCGATACGCTTTCGCCCGCCACAAGCTGCGCACCGCTTGCGGACGTGATTGATCCAGCGGTGACTCTGAGCGCGGTGCGTGCGGAAACTGCGCCGTCAATCTGTGCAGCACCCAGACTATCCACGCTGATGTCAGCATTTGACACGCTGACGCCGCCAAGCGTCACGGCTGCGCCTTTGATCGCGAGCTTGCCTGTTGCGTTGGTCTGGCCAAGCAGGGCGGCACTATCGGTCGCGGTTATATCCAGTGTCTGTCCGGTTGAGATTGCGCCGCTTGCTGCAATCGTCCGCCCATCAAGCGTCACTGCGCCGTCTCCGACAATCGATGATGGTGCAGTGGCAATAAGGCCTTCAATGATTTTCGCAGAGAGCTTGCCACTGCTTGACAGTGTCCCGCTAAGGTCAAGCGCTTGCGCGGTAAGCGTAAGCTCTCCAGCCGCTGCAACGGTGCCGCTCACATTGGCGCGGCCGCCAACGGCAAGCGTTGTTTTCTGGTTGGCGTTGATGGTGCCGCTAATCGTCGCGTCACCGCCACTGGCAACATCGGCATTCGTGCCCGAAAGCAGCGCGCCGCTGTTCGCAAGTGTGGTTGCCGAAGCAACATTTACGCCGCCCACACCAAGCACTCGTCCGCCATTGTCGATAGATTGGCCAGCAAGTTCTGCGCGGCCATTGGTTTGCAAATCCGCGCTGGCACCAAGCCCAAGCGCTTCGGTCGCGCGAAGTGCGACGCCGCTTATCCCAATCGCACGTCCATCGAGGGCTAAGGCGCGTCCACTAATCCCAAGCGTGTCGTTCGCGATGATGCTACCGCCAAGACGCACCGTGTCGCCGGTGAGCGATAGCTTAGTCGTCGATTCGATCAGGCCATTGCTGATTAAACTTCGGGTCGTGGCCAGTGTAACGTCACGGCCTGAAAGCGCGCTTGCAACATCGAAATTGATGCTGTCACTGGTGCCGCGAAGCCCGTCGGTGGCAATAAGCTGCGCGCCGATTGTATCAAACCGGCCTGCGGCAGTGATCGCGATACTGCCTATTTTATCCAGTCGTCCGCTATCACCAAGTCCGGCGTAAACGCCTGACCCGCCAAGCAGGATTCCAGCCCCGGCAGTCAGGGTTACATCGTTGGCCGCACCAATGAAATTACCCGCCTGAATGATGTTGGTGCCTGCATCAAGTTGCGCCGAACCACCGGCATAAAGCTGATCAGCAACAACAATGCTATTGTTCGTAGAACGCACGGTAACGTCGGTGGCTGACGCCGCGCGATTGATCGCAATCGTGCCTTGGGCGGTGATGGCAAGCGGCCCCTCAAGCGCGTTCACCAACCCTTGTAAATTCACGCCAACGCCAGCACCGCTGCCGATCAAACGGATACGGTTGGCATACATGCCCCCAAGCAAGGTGGAGTCGATGGCAAGGCGCTCACCTGCCGCCCCGCGCGCGGTTGCCGTCCGGTTGGCATAGTCAAAATCCGCCGCTCCGCCTGATATTACAAGGTCACGGGCGTAAAGGTCGGCGTCAATCACGGCGGTGCGCGTGATAATGTCGAAGAAATCGACATTGCCCGCGAGCAAGCCTTGGCCTTCGATCCGAACATCGCCGCCATCAACCGCAAAGCCGGTGAACGCGCCGTCACCGCCAAAGGTGATTCTGCCCGTCGTAAGTGATGCGCGCGCGATATTGATAAAGCCGCAGCCATTGCAGGTAATGCCTGCGGGGTTGGCCAGCACAAAGGATGCTTGCGGGCCAAACACTTCAATCGCACCGCGCAAATCCGAACGGGTTCCACTGACGACTTCGCTCAAAATGAGGCTGGCGCTTTTGCCGCCGCGTGTGAGTTTGGAGTTGGGCAGCACTTGCCCGCCAAGCACTGATCTGCCGATGACCGGGCTGTTGTTGATGATGACGCCTTCGCGTCCAACATTGAAGCGCGTGAACACATTGTATGACGTGCCATCCGCGCGCGGCGTCGCGATGTTGACGACGGGCGTCCCATTCGATGTGACGCGTACATTGGTCGCGTTGTTTGCGGCCACCACAGGCCGTGCGTTTTGCCCGTATGCGGCAGCCCAAGGCTGCAACGCAGCGGCAAATCCAAAAATGAGACTGATCGCGGTGGTTGCTCTCATCTGCTTCATGGCATTCTTCCCTGTTACAAAACGAGCCTGATGGAGGCGGAAAATTCTGCATCGCGTTTGCGAATAGTGTTGGGTGCGGAAATGGGTGCGGAAAGCGCTAGCTCGCTCTCAATCCGCTTGTTGCCAAAGCGCAGGCCAAGCGTGCCGGATTGCAAAAATCCGCGTTCAAACGGGTCATCCTTGCGCGGCAAAATCCCGCCCGCATCATAGCCCACAAAGCCTGAGAATTGGGTTTGGGTGCCGTTGGTCTTGGTGCCGAACAGGCTAAACAGCCCAAAACCAATTTGCTGGCGGGTAAAGACGCCGGTGCGTCCGCTAATCCCGTCATCACGAAAGCCGCGCACCGTTGAACTGCCGCCAAGGCTAAATCGTTCGGCAGGAAAAACCGGATCAAGCGTGGTTTGTCCGCGCACCACGCCGCTATATTTGAGGGGGACGTTAAAGGCGACTAACTCGCTTTGTAAGTTAATGCTCGCTTCCACTTTGCGAAAGGTCACGCGCGCGCCGCCGTCGCCTGTATCAACCGCATTTGCGCCTAAAATATCAAATCCGCGCGTGACGCCAATATCGGCAGAAAGAAACGTTCGGCCCTGCTGCGTCGTTCTTTCTTTTGTCGTGGGGTCAATAATTGCCTTGTCGCCAAAGCGACGCTGCACCCGAAAAAATACATTTCCACTGACCAGCCGGTAGCTGCTCGTTACCAATTTAATGTCCTGAATACGGTTGACGGTATCGAGAAAAGACAAGCCTCCCGATACCGAGACTTTGGTGCGCGCATCACGAAATATCAGGCGATCAAGGGTCAGCCCGCCGTTGATGCTGTCGCCAGTATTGGCAAACGCTTGGTCATTGCCTTGCAGCAGACTTTCAAATTGGAACCGTCCGCCAGTCAGTGTCACCGTGGTATAACCGTAGGGCACCGACACAAACGCGCCGTAGCCTTTGCTACCAATATCACGCTTTCCCTCAAGGTCGCGTGTATAATAAAGCGACCAGAAATCAGCGATGCCAAGTGGACTATCAAGATCAACCGACGCGGTAGCCTGAATGCGCCCGGTGGTCGCCTGACCGTCATTGTTCACCACATAATTGCCGCGAATTGGCCGATCAACGCGCTTGCGAATGACGACCAAATCACTCGTGGCGGGCAAACTCCCGGCAACTACATCAATGCTTGGTTCGGCAGACGGCAGACGTGCAAGCTGGTCAATGCCTTGCTCAATATCGCGCAAGTTAAATTGTCGATTCTTAAGGTTGGGAAAAGCGGTGGCCAATTCACCTTTGCGGTAGGCGCGCTTGTTTTCGAGGCCGTTGCCGATGATTTTATCGAGCTGACTCTCAATGACGATAATTTCAAGAATACCATCAGTCACAGCTTGCGGGCCTATCACGGCGCGTGAAGTAACATAGCCATCGCCGATATAGCGATTAGTAATTTGGCGAAGCACTGCGTTAACTGGCTCGATAGTCGTACAGCTACCTACTAGACCATCAAGCTCCTTTTCAAAAACCTGCCGTTTGTAGCGCTTCATCCCGATAACCGATACCGTCTGCACGCGTGCACAGTTCTCGGCTTCTGGTTTATCAGGGATAGTTTTTTCTTCTGGCTGCGTCTCATTCTCGACGCCTTGCGGTGCTACAAGCTGCGATTTACGAAAGGCTTCTTCACGTTCACGAGCACGTTCTCTCTCGCGTTCTTGTATCCGCTCAGCATTTCTGTTGATCTGATCAGGCGGCGTCTGCGCGAACGAAGGGGTTGCAATAACAACCGTCGATATAAACAGTAAAACGCAACGTGTTCCGACCACGACAAAATTCCCCCATGACCACCGACTTTTTCGGCATATGTCAACTTTCGAGCGCAACTCGGATTATCTTCAAATTATGTGGCATGGACTCTGATTCGGCAATAGTCGCCAACGCTATAAATCATTGAATCTATGAAAAAATTTCTCGTTGGAGTCATTGGTGAATCGGTAATGTGTTATTTATTACAATTTGATGGCAATAAGAGTAATTTTAACAGTGCGATTTGCGGCGAATACGACAAGCATAATAATTAAAATCTTCATTCTAAAACATCCACAGCATAGCGTTTTAGCGGTTAACTTTGATGTTCAGTGTCACCACATGCGCTTGGCAAATGCTCGTTCTTCAACGCCGCTGGCGTCAACATAGATAGCGGTGGTGTCGGGTGAAGCGTGGCCCGCCCATCGTTGGATAAGGTTCGGCGGGATATTGTGCATTGCTGCGTTCATGCAAAAGCCGTGACGTAGCCCGCGCGGGGTAGCTTGTGGGCCACTGATTGATGCGGCTTTCATCACCTCGTGAACATGCCGCCATGCGGTTTGACGGCACCATGCCCAAAGCGGCGCGTCTGGCTCGTGGCCATTTGCAAGTACCAGCAAATCTGCGAATAGCACGGTCGGAATCGGCACCGCGCGATAGATCAACTTGCGGCGTTTGAGCGTGCGAAAAATGGCGCGCGGGCCGTCAGCGTCGAGATGGCGCGGTGTCACCGCCAAGCCCTCGCTGATCCGGCAACCCGTGTAGGCCAGCAAGTGGCAAAAGATGCGCGTTAGCGCATCGGCCCGATTGGCAGCGGCAAGGAATGCGCGCCGTTCGCTATCGCAAAGATACTTCCGCTGCCCGCGCGCGTCGAACAGCGTCGGCGCATCTTCGCTCTGCCCGCCAAAGCTCATGGCGTAGCCCGCATTCTGCGCCATGCACCCCAATGCGCAATAGTGGTGCAAGGCAAAAACCTAAAAAACACAAGCGCAAGCGCCAACTTTAGAGAGTTGTCGTGCGCGTGATACCGTCTGTCATGAGGTCGCTTTCCCATGCCCTTATTGCTGGATTCCCGCCACCTTCGCCGCAACACTATTGCGCATAATGTAACCCTTGTCCGGTCGTTTTTCGGTCGAGTGAGGGATTATTGTCATGGGCTTGTGCATCAACAGGAACGCATCGCGCGCACTGGCGCACTGTGCCGCGATAATCGGCATTGGCTGCGTAGCAACGACGGCCATTGCCGCGCCGCCCGCACCCGATGCCAATCGCAAAGCGTATGATTTCACGATACGTTGTTTTGTCGCTGGCGCGGTCGCAAACTCGGACAAGCGGTTCAATCCCGGTGGTGCCAATAAAGCAGCGCTTGATGCGGGCGGCAAGCGAGCGTTCGACGCTGCCTATATCATGGGCGGCAAGCTCGGCCTTTCCAAGCAACACATCTCGGACGATTTTGATGCCTATGGCCGCGTTTACCAGCGGGCGTTTCTCAAGGACGATGCCAGCTTCCTGAGGACGCGCTCCGACTGCATCAAGTTAGGCCTGATGTAGCGCCTAACTTCGCACCGCACATTCAACGCCCGCGCGTTGACTCGTGGGTAAGCATCGAGCCGTGCTGGCGGTGGCGGATGAAGGCGTTGGCTGTACGCCTGCAGAACGCAGTGCGGCCATCACTTCAGATAATTCGTCAGACTCGCCGATAGATAACGGCGAAGTCTGGTTGGCGTTCTCGCCATTCACTTGGGGCTTTGGTGGATTGCCAAGTTCGGGCTTGCGCGGCGTCCTATTCTGCGTCTCCGACGCAGGCGCAGCGATAGGATCTGAGTGGCCTTTAGCCTCTGCAATCCGGCGCAAATCTGCTTCAAGGCGCTGGTCAAACTCTTCGGTTGATTGGCCATTCGCGTGCATTTGATTGCGCAGCGCAATAGTGGATTCCACCAATTCACGCTGGCGTTGTTTAAACTCAGAGCCATTACCCGCGCCGTGTGCCTCGGCATCGGCCAATTGCGCAACGGTCGCGCCAGCCGCGTTGAGATTGCCTTCGGCTGTGCCCTTGGCGTGTTGCGCATTGATATACGCAAGCCGTTCGGCCTCATGCTTGCGATAGGCGGCTTCGTCCTCGGCGGATGCAAAGTGCAAATACGCATCAAAGCGGTGCATGTCGCGCATGATGGATGTCACCTGCGCACGGCTATTAGCACTGGCGGTGGCCAGTGCCTCGGCGGCGGCTTGCCCTGCTGTCGTCGCAATGGCGCGGCCTTGCTCGGCAAGCGTTTGTGTTGTCGCAACTGCGCCCGCAATCTCGGCGCGAAGTCCGGCAAGCGTGGTGAGGTTTGCGGTGCCAACTTGGCGGTGCAGTTGCTGCAACGATTGGCGCTGGTTGGTGAGCGCGGACGCATCCGCGCCGCCGCGCGCTAGTTCCGCAATGGCGTTATCAATATCAGCCTGCGCGCCCGCAATCGTGCTGAGTAATTCGGCCCGGAGGCTAGCCTCCGGGTCAACCGATAGGGTCGGTTGACCCTCACTAACTGTCACTTTGGCGGTTATAGATACCTCATGCGCGTGTGGAATTTCTATGCATATTATGCACAGAACATGGTTAAGAAAGCGTTAAAATCGGTTCAATAGGTGAACAAATTAGGGCGTATGAAAGGGGCGTCATCAGCGTCCCCTTGTCCCGTGCAGAATGGCTCACAGGTTACGGATGCTGGTCAACCGCGCATTCCGGTCAAGGCGATGGCTGGGGCTTTGCCCACCTATCCCGCATAGCGGCGCTGGCGCGGCCTGTGACCGGGCTGCTCATCCGGTTGGCCCTTGGCTCCTTCACGCTCGCGCATTCCGCGCGGGGCAAATGGAGGATAGCATGACAACCACCACATTCATTCTTTTTCTCAACGCAATTGCGCAATTACTCGCGGCGATTGCTCAACTGCTCGCTGTGCTGCGTAGGCGGCGGTGATCGCACTTGGCCTTTATTGCTGTTTACGATAGTAAAATGGAATGAGTCGCGAATGGGATTATTATGATCTGACTTGCACATCCTGCGGGAGCACGGGCACGATTGGCATGTGGTCAGATGATTGGAATCGTTGGGGTGCGGAGTGGTCAGGATTTACTGGAAAAGTCTATTTGACTGGGCTTAACGCCGAATTGATTTCATGTGAAAAATGCGGAGCAAATAGCCCAAAAATTGAGCGGCGGTAATTAACCCACCCACGCATCCGCTTTTGGTTCGCCAGCGGCGAAGCGAATGCGGGGGCAGGAAGACGCGGGCGTTGGGGGTGGTTCGAGGCTCGACCCCCCTGTTTCCTAACCCCGCTTGGCCTGTATGAGCCGATAAGTTCGCGCCAGCGGCGCATCGGTCATACTGGCGGGCAGCTTCTTCAAGTGTCGGCGCGTCGAGGCTCGCGCGCTTGATCGACACACGTACCCGCCCCAAAAAAAGCCCCAAAGGCTAAGGTCACCCGCAATGAAAATCAGCGCTTCTTTTGAGTGCGTGGGCGCGTCGGCGGCTTGTCAGCAAGCCGTGTCTTGGCCGCAACTGCTGCTACGCCATTGCCGTTGGCATCGGCAAGGTCATGCGCCATCGGCTCCCATCCGCTCATGCCCATAAGCACACGGTCGGCATGTTTGACGCTGTTGACATGGCCATAGTGTTTTTCAATCATTTTTACCGACGTACCCATCTGCTCAGCAAGAACATACACATCGACGCCTTCACTGAGGCGGAACGTTGCATAGGTATGGCGGAAACAATAGGTCGAACGCGGGGTGCCATTCGGCCCGATTTTAAGGGCTGCTTCGGTAAGAAGCTTTTCGATAGCATCCTCATAGAGAAATTTGGCGGGCTTCCCGCTGATGGTGGTAAACACTGGATCATCAAGGTTGGTTGCTTTGGAAATTGCGCGGATACGCTCAAGATAATCGCCAACGCTTTTGGGGGCGACGAGCTTGCGCGATTTGCCCTTGCCCTGCACGAACAGCACGACAATCTCGCGCCCGTCACGATCCTTGGCGGGCATGATGTCACGCCAGCGCAAATTCTTCGCTTCGGGCGGACGCATCCCGGTGTTGCACATAATCAGCATGAAATTGTAGCACATGGTGCGCGACCATAGGCTGGGCGCATTGGTCGCCTTATTCACCCATGCGCGGCCCGCTGTGTGTAGCTTGCGATATTCCTCAAGCGTAAACTCATCGCGGCGCATGGTTTTGAGTTTGGGCTTGCCTTCAAAGCGCTGGCTTGCCGAAACATAGCGTTTGCTGATGGCAAAGTTCATCGCGGCATTGAATGCGCCCATTTCGAAGTCAATCGTAGCGTCGCTGATCTGGGCGCGGTGACGGCCCGTACCGTTCTCGCGTCGCCACATCGGATAGCTTGCCCAACGATCCTTGCCGATAAGGTGGATTTGGGTACTGCCGATATAGGCATCAAGCGCGCCCAAAAGCACATTCTTCAAATTCTTGACGCGCGCGGCGGAAATCTCACCGGTATCGGCGCGGCGCTGCTGCACCGCGAGATATTCCTCCGCGACTTTGCGAAACGAGCGATTGAATACAGGGTGGTCATGTTTGAGCAGGACACAGATTTCCGCATCCTTCTCGATAGCCAGCTCCCGTGCTGCTTCTAGGTTCGGTGTACCCAGAGCAATCGTCTTGTAACGGTCGGCCTTGGGCAATTTGACACGGCAATAAAAGTTGCGGTGCGCCACATCGCCGCGCCGAAAGATGACGAGGCCCGATTTGAGTTCTTCCTTGTCGATAACAAACGCCATGCTATGCTTCACTGTGTAGAAACCGTGCAGATTAGCGGCGTAAACCCTTGGTTTGCCGTAGCTGTGCAGGCTCTGTGTGGATGATTATAGCAAATAATGTTGTTTATTCATAGATATTTAGTTAAATCCTCTCATGCTGAACTTGTTTCAGCATCCATCTCTCCACGAGTCCCGCCTTCCCTTGCTGAGGGATAGACCCTGAAACAAGTTCAGGGTGACGGGTGCGTGTTGGAACCACCTCTTGAAGGAGCATTATTATGTTTCTCCAACATCTCCCGTATTTCTGCCATTACCTGCTCGTGCGGAATGCGCGGTTTGGTCGAATCCAACCCTTCCTGTACCTGCGCCCTGAACCAGACGTCATAAGCCTCAGCGGCTTCGTCGCTTTCAAATTCGGAAACGATGGGATCGAGTTTTGCCACAAGAGATGATATCATGGTTGGGGGAGGGTGCCAAGTTTGGAAAGTGTGTGGCAGTTTGGGGCTAGATGCAGATTCACTGTTCTCTATCGCCTACATTATTCAGGCGATAAAGATCGCTATGCTCAGCAGGTCTCCAGCCTTCTTTCGCTTTACGAAATAGTTTTCCATCAGCAAAAGTGAATAATGGAAGGTTGTGAAATAGATTTGAGATCGCCTCGATATCCGTTTGTGCGATTCCCATCATTGGCTTAGTCGGAATATCATTGACGGGTATATCATCAGGAAAGTTAGTCATCATGCCTGATTTCCAGATATTAAAGGGATAGGCTGCAAATATTCCTAAAATCACATATTCAGCTACTACCCACTCATTATATGAATCTTTCGGACGATTTTGAATCGTATTTTCAAGATCGGTTATGCTTAGATCGCGCTGGTTCGCTGCAATTCGAATATTATTCACCACATAAGTGCCACAATCGTGAGGTGAAACATCCATAGCCGATTTCTCAGAATTCAAACCTAAAATTACTCCAACACAACCTGTTGCATTTGCTAATTCTGAATCGTGAAATATGTCATTTGGCATAATCGTCGAACAGGACAATCCGCCATGACAATTACCATCAATTACTTGTAAAAGGTCTTCGGGATAAACGTGATCAAAATTTGCCCCGCTACCCGGCGGTGTTCCTGAAAAATGAACGATCAACGCTTTGTAGTTAGCTAAAAGATTGTAGATTTCTTTTAACGGTGGGCGAGCCCAATTCGACGCGCTGCTTTGCGAAACTTCAGAGTTTGGCAACATAATACCCCGCCTCAAAACCCTTCCATCCAGCAACATCAACCCAATCGCAATCAGCACCACCCCAGCCCCCTGATTAAGAGAAAACCGCTCGCCCAGAAACGCCGCGCCCAGCAACACAGCGACGATGGGGATCAGGAATGTCACCAGCAGCGAGTTTGATGCGCCTGCGCTTTCGAGGAGTTGGAAATAGAGATAATAGGCCAGACTCGTCGAAAATACCGCAATCGCCCCAGTGGCGAGCCAGAATGACGCACCGGGCCAGGGAAGCGTCCACGGCGCGTCGCTGATCAGGGCGATGGGGAGCATGATGATGGCTGAGGTCAACACTTGGCCCGTCGCGATGCTGAGCGGGGCCATGCCGCTTGCGCCGAATTTGCGTGCGTAAATGCTTGCAAGCGCATAGCAGAGCGTGGCGATCAGGCAGGCGATTTGGGCGAGCAGGCCGCTTGTCATCCCTGAGAGTGCGTCAACGCCGATCATCACCGCAATCCCCGCGACGCCGAACAGGACGCCGATGATCCGTGCAGGTGTAGCTTTCTCGTCACGCGTCAGGAAGTGCGCGGCGACGACACCCCACAGCGGCGTGGTGGCGTTGAGGATTGAGGCAAGCCCAGTCGAAATCTGTGTCATCCCCCAATAAAACAGGATGTACGGCAGCACGACGTTGAGAAGCCCAAGCACGCTGAGCATTGCCCAGCTTTTCGCGTCACTTGGGAGCTTCGCCCCGCGCATCCGCATCAGGAGGAGCAGCGGCGGCACCGCGAGCGCCATCCGCGCGAACACTAGCGTGTTGGGCGGCACACTGCGCAGGCCAATCTCGATCAGGATAAACGCGCTGCCCCACAGCACAGCAAGGGCTGCAATCAGGCTCCACTCGCGCCGCGTCACGCCGTCATCCGTAAGAGCGTTATCCGCGCCTTCCCATAATCGCGCACGACATCGATTTCGAAGCCGTCAACCGCCACTGTCTCTTTCTTTGACGTTTCGATACTGATGAGCGTTGCAGGCGAAACCCACCCCTGCCGCGCGAGCTTGTCAAGCGCGACACTGCCAGCCCCGGTGCCGTAGGGCGGATCCATCAGGATCAGGTCAAACGGCTGTGCCGCGTGGCCAAGCGCGAGCGCGGAACCGCTGCGCACATCGGCATTTGCGCCGAGTTTTGCGACATTGGCCTTGAGCGCATCAAGCGCCAATCGTTCATTCTCAACGAACATGCAGTGGGCGGCACCGCGTGACAGGGCTTCCAAGCCCAACGCGCCTGTGCCCGCGAAGAGATCAGCGACGCGCAAATCTTCAAAACTGCCAAGACGGCTGACGAGCATCGAAAACAGAGCCTCACGCGTGCGATCCGCCGTTGGCCGCGTTTCGTCGCCCTTGGGTGTGACGAGCGGCCGCCCGCGCCACTGGCCTGAAATAATCCTCATTTCAACGTCTTGCGAAAAGCCACCAGATCATGCTGGAGGACTTCGTTAACCCCGCCCGCTGGCATCTCGCCCAGAACAAACGGGCCGTAACTCGTGCGGATCAAGCGGCTGACCTGAAGCCCGAGATGTTCTAGTACGCGGCGGACTTCGCGGTTTTTGCCCTCCTTGAGCCGCATCTCGATCCACTGGTTCGCGCCCGTGCGCCGTTCCATGTTGGCGTTGATGCTGCCGTAACGGATGCCCTCAATCTCAATGCCCATCATCAGGTCTTCAAGCTGGCTCTGGCTAACCTTGCCAAAAGTGCGCGCGCGGTAGCTGCGCTCAACCCCTGTGGCGGGAAGCTCCATCTGGCGTTTGAACTCACCGTCAGTGGTGAGCAGCAATAGCCCTTCGGTATTCAAATCGAGCCGCCCAATTGGCATCACGCGAGGGAGCCCTTTGGGCAGGCGATCATAGATTGTCGGTCTTCCCTTGGGATCGCGCTCGGCGGTCAGCAGCCCGGTCGGTTTGTGGTAAAGGAATAGCTTGGTCGGCGCGGGGGCTTGCACTGCGTTGCCATCAACCGTGACGCCCCTCAGCGACTTTAAGATAGTTGCGGGCGTATCAAGCGTGACACCGTCAAGCGCAATGCGGCCTTCCTCGATCATCCGCTCAATCTCACGCCGTGACGCAATTCCGGCACGCGCAAGCAATTTGGCGATGCGGTCGCCCTCGGGGCGCGGGGTATCATCACCCGTTTTGGCTGGCTTTGCGGGCGATGCGGTTGCCGTTGGCCGGTTCCTGTTGTAACCTCTGATATGTCTCATGCGAATGCCGTTAGAGAAATTTCAGGAGATTGACCATGCGCGTTTTACTTGGCGCTGTTGCGCTTTCCCTAATTGCCGTTGCCGGAACCGCCGCCATATCGCAAAATGTGCCATCAACCCCGGTCGCGGTTGAGCTTTTCACCAGTCAGGGCTGCTCATCTTGCCCGCCAGCCGACGCAATTGCCGAGCGCTTGGCGAAGGAGCCAAACACTGTCGTGATTACCCGGCCTGTGACTTATTGGGATCGGCTAGGCTGGAAAGATACTCTGGCGCGTGAAGCCAATACCTCGCTGCAAAATGCCTATGCCGCGCGCGGCGGGCGCGGGGCGGGGGTCTATACTCCGCAAAGCGTTATTCAGGGTGGCGATGCCGCCGTTGGCAACCGTGAGAGTGAGCTTCGCCAATTGATCGCAGCCGAGAAAAAGCGCCCCGGGCCATCGGTTAGCGCAGTACGCTCAGACGATGGTGGTCGCGTTGTAACGATTGACGGCACGACGCCGTCTGTTGCTACCATTTCGGTTGTTGCACTCAAAAGCGAAAGCATTGTGAAGATCGGTCGCGGTGAAAACGATGGCCGTTCGGTCAAATATACCAACGTCGCGCTCGCCGATACCAATGTCGCGCGCTGGCGCGGGGGAAAGATGACGTTTACTGTACCGGGTAATGTATTCAAGGCTCCGGGTGCGGATCGTTACGCACTGGTGGTGCAGTTGGGCACGGCGGGGCGGATTGTGGCGGCGCGGTACTTATAACACGTCACCCCGGCGGAGGCCGGGGTCGCTTTGATGTTACGCTCAAGGCCATAACGACCCCGGCCTGCGCCGGGGTGACGGCTAAGTTGCCATCCGCGCCTCAACCACATCATGAAAGCGCTGTATTCCGGCCTCTAACGTGCCAAGCGTTAACTGGCTGATTGCACCTGTTTCAAGCCCTTGCTGGCCAAGCGCAACCGCTCGGAAATCTTCGGCTCCAAACACGCCGCCGTCGAGCAAATCCCAACTACGTTGCCAATGATCGCGCGCTTTTTCAGTTGCTGGCGCTTCGGGGATCAGCATGAAATCCTCAACCAGCGTATGGCCCACACCTTGCGGCATCAGCACCATCAGGTTCACATAATCGGGGCTGACGACAACCACCGTTGCGGGGAACAATTGGTAAGCAAAGGTCACAGCGGAGCGCAATTGCGGCCAATTGCCCATATCGATATCGGCGAGTTCCGCCGCGCGCCCGACTGCTGAGCGCTGATGCGCACCCACGGCATCGCCCGCTGTCACGCCGTCCTTGAAGAACGGCCCAATCGTATTCGCGTGAAGGCGCAACACGTGATAGCTTTCGAGGAAGGCATCCATGATCAGCTTCCAATTGCCCGCAACATCGTGCGTGCGGCGATTGAACAGGTGCAACGCGCCGAGATTGAACGCATCGAAATCAGGGCCGATTGCACTGGCTTCGGCAAAATCGGCGGCGTCATCAAAGGCGAACCAGATCAGCCCGCCCGACTCATGGCTTGGCAATTCCTTCAAGGCGTACGCTGATTTATCAAGGCCAGGAAAAGTTTCGGCGCGCGGCAGGCCAATCAGCTTGCCATCGGTTTTATACGTCCAGGCGTGATAAGGGCAGACGAGCCGAGCCGCGCACTGGATTTCGTTCCCCTCAACAAGGCGCGTGCCCCGGTGCTGACAGACGTTGCGGAACACATGCGCCTTGCCATCGCCGTCGCGGGTAATGAGGAGAGGCGTGCCAAACCCATCATGCGGCACGGTCATATTGCGTTCGGGGATTAGCGCGGAGGGCGCGATGACCTGCGGCAGGCGTTTGAATAGCCGCGCCTGTTCAGCTTCAAAATGGGCCGGATCAACATAGACCGAGACCGGTACATGACTGATCGCATCAGCCTGCCGCGCTTGGCCATCTGCGATTTGTTGTGCCAGTGCCATCTGGCCCGCGGTCGGCGTCATCATGTTCATGGGGGCTATCCTTACCCGAATTTCGCGCTAAGTTCGCCCCAAAGTTGCTTGGGAGCAAGTGTGTTGAGTGAAGCAAGCCAAACCGTAGGGGAAAACCGGAGCATCATTGGCGCGATTAAGCCCTATTTTGAAAAGGAATCGCTTGCGGCCTTTTTCGTTGGGCTTTCGTCGGGCTTTCCCTACGCAATGATTGGCGCAACGCTGACGACGCGATTGGCACAGGACGGAATCGATAAGAAGACCGTCACTGCCTTCACGCTTGCCTTCCTCGTTTACAATCTGAAGGTGTTTTGGGCCTGGATCGTTGACGGTGTTCGTTTGCCAGTCATTGGTGGGCTTGGTCAGCGGGTATCGTGGCTGCTTTTATCAGGTGTGCTCGTTATTGCAGCGGTGATCAACCTCGCGCTGGTTGATCCGGCTGCGAATATTGGCGCTACGGTAACGGCGGCGATCCTCGTCGGCATTGCAGGCGCGACATATGACATTGTGATTGATGCTTATCGGATTGAAACGCTGAAACCCTATCAGCTCGGCGTTGGTTCGGGCATGTCACAATATGGCTGGCGCATTGGCTCGGCAGGCGCTGGCGCGCTTGCGCTCGTTGTTTCGGCGCGGATGGGATGGTCAGTTGCCTATATTGCCTGTGCCGCCTTTGCTTTGCCAGCGATGATCACGGGGCTGATCATGGGCGAGCCCGCGCGGCGCGTGGTTACGATCCAGAAAAAGGGGCTGGGCGAAGTTTGGAATTCAATCGTCGGGCCGTTTAATGAATTTTTTCAGCGTTCGGGCGCGCTGCTCGTTTTGCTATTCATCCTCGTTCACAAAATTGGCGACACGCTTGCCAATCTCACTTTTCGGCTGCTGTTTGATGATCTTGGTTTCACCAATGATGAAATTGCCTTTTACGATGTCGGCATTGGTTTCTGGGCCTATTTGATCGGGGTTTTCATCGGCGGGGTGATTTATGCCAAGCTTGGCCTTAAAAAATCAGTTTTGCTCGCGCTGATCCTGATGGGGATTTCAAACCTGAGTTTTGCGGCGTTGGCAGCCGCTGGCCACAATAATTGGGGAATGGCAGGCGCAATTGGTTTTGAAAATATCGCAAGTGGTTACGGCGGCGTTGTCGTTGTCGCCTATTTTGCCGCATTGTGCGATTTGCGCTTCACTGCCTCACAATATGCGCTGATTTCGGCGGGTGCGAGTGTCGTCGGGAGGTTGATGACGGGGACAACGGCTGGTGGGTTGATCGAAGGCGTTGGTTATGTGAATTTTTACCTGCTGACCACTATTCTAGCGCTGCCGGGCATTGTCCTGTTCTGGTGGATGATGCGCACCGGAATGGTCGATAGTGCGCTTGGCACGGCTGGAGATGAGAAAGGGTAGTGTCTAAATATTCCGTTCGGGCTGAGCCTGTCGAAGCCCTGTCCTTCTTGCCCATTTGGCTGAAAGAAAAGGACAGCCCTTCGACAGGCTCAGGGCGAACGGATCAGATTAACGGCCGCCCCAAGTCCCCAAACGCCTGATTGAGCGCCTGCGCCGACGTCAGCGCGCCGAGGCAATTAACTGTACCAAGGCAGGTTGCTAGCAATTGATGCGCAGCATGTAGATCGCTCACCGCCAGAACGAGCGCGTCAATCAGCATGATTTCATCATGCGTCATTCGGCCGCAGCAGCAGGCGGCGATGGTGACCTTCCGCTTCGAAACGCGCGCTGTTTCGGCAAGAAAGGCGCGCAGTAGAATGAGTGGACGCCTGTAACCCTGCCCGAACGTGCCGAGCATTGCGTTGGCGGCGTGGGCATCATTCAATCCGTGCGCGCCTATCCTGCGAATGGCATAAAGCAACAGCCGCTGCTCAGGCTCAACCGGCGCGGCGCGAGGAGGAAGGATCGAAATCGGGCTGGTGTCACTCTGCATATGGGCTCTCCAATCTTGATTCGGAGAATGGTTTATATGCTATTGCAAGTCAATCGCAATAATGACTTACTATTCGGGTATCTGCCCATTCTTTTTAAGCGCCTCGCCCGCGAGGTAGAGCGAACCAAGGATCAGGATTGGGCCATCACTGCTTTGGTCAAGCGCCTCTTCAAGCGTTTCGGCGGTGGTTGAGACCATGCCCAGTCCGGTGCCAATCGCGCAAAGCGCCTCTGGTGAATGATGAAGATGGCCGGGAACTGGCACAGCGATCAGCCGATCAGCAACCCCTTCAAAATGGCGCAATATACCGTGCGCATCTTTGTTTGCCAGAATGCCTGTGATAATCCGAATCTTCTGATCATGTGTCAGGATTTGGCGGAAGTGCGCTGAAACGGCGATTCCGCAATCCTCATTATGACCCCCGTCAAGCCACACCTCGCGCGCTCCCGTCAGCGGCCCCGGCTCTAGCTTTTGCAGCCGCGCAGGCCAGTGCGCCCAGCCCATTGCCGCCTTGAGCGCGGCCTCTGGAACCACGATTTGCTTTTGATGGCGCAGCATCGCAACCGCAAGTGCTGCATTTTCGGCCTGATGTTGCCCCGCCATTTTGGGCAGCGATAGAGCAATCTTCCCAATGTTGTCCTTATAATACAGCATGTTATTATAGGTTACTGCATTCCAACCTGAAGATTTGGGATGCCATATCGCACCACGCTGCGTGGCACCTTCGCCAACTTCCGCCGCAATCTCCGCTGCATATTTCATCGTTACTAGCGGCACCCCGGATTTGGCAATCCCCGCTTTCTCACCTGCAATTTCAATGAGCGTTTCACCGAGAAAACTCTGGTGATCAATCCCAAGCTGCGCAATCCCGCAAACCGCGGGCCGTTCAATAATGTTCGTCGCGTCGAGCCGCCCGCCAAGCCCAACCTCAATAATCGCGACATCAGCGGGCGTTCGCGCAAAGGCAAGTAATGCCACTGCCGTTGTCGCCTCAAAAAAACTGGGATGGATATCTTGCGAACAATCAAGCACCTCAGCCAGCAGCGGCGCGAGGGATGCGTCATTGATCAGCTTGCCCGCAACCCTGATCCGCTCATTAAACCGCACCAGATGCGGGCTTGAATAGACGTGAACGCTTTTACCCGCCGCCTCAAGTGCCGCACGCAGGAACGCGCAAGTTGAGCCTTTGCCGTTGGTTCCAGCAACATGAAACACCGGCGGCAAGCTTTGATGCGGATTGCCCAGCCGCGCCATCAACGCGCTGATCCGTTCAAGCCCAAGCACATCGCGCCCTGGCGAAAGCATCGTCAAACGGTTTAGTTGTGCCTGCACCGCTGGATCATCACTATGCGCGTGATCAGGCATCTTAAAATAACCCCTCCCCTTCAGGGGAGGGGAAAGGGGTGGGGGCGAGCGTCTGCGAGCCAAGAGACTCTTTTCTACCGACACTCCCCACCTCAACCCCTCCCCTGAAGGGGAGGGGCTTTTTCATGCTGCGTTCCTTTGCGGCGTGAGATAGCCCATCAGTCGAGCGAGCGTCTGACGCAGATCATGACGCGCCACAATCATATCAAGCATCCCGTGATCAAGCAGATACTCCGATGTCTGAAAATCATCGGGCAGTTTCTCACGGATGGTATTCTCAATCACGCGTCGCCCCGTAAACGCCAATGTCGCACGCGGTTCGGCCAGTTGAACATCACCAAGCGTGGCATAGCTGGCCATCACGCCGCCCGATGTCGGGTCGGTCATGACAACAATATAGGGCAGGCCAGCATCATGAAGCTCCTGCACGCCGACGGTCATTTTGGGCATTTGCATCAGGCTGAGAATGCCCTCCTGCATCCGCGCACCGCCCGAAGCTGTAAAAATAACATAGGGGCAATTCGCGTTAATCGCCGCGCGAATGCCCGCGATGAACGCCTCACCAACCGCGATTCCCATTGATCCGCCCATGAAGGCAAAATCTTGCACCCCGATGACGACTTCATGCCCCTCTATTTTGCCCTTGGCATTGAGCAGAGCATCACTCTCTCCGGTTTCGAGACGAGCGGCCTTGATCCGGTCAGCATATTTCTTTGTATCGCGGAATTTGAGCGGGTCTTCGGCTGTCTTTGGATTGGCCAGCGGCTGCCAGTTGCTCTCGTCAAACAACTGCATGAAGCGCTCGTTCGGGCCGATCCGCCCATGATGACCGCACACCGGGCAGACCGAGAGATTCTCGACATATTCCTTGACGAAGATCATCTGTGAGCAACCGGGACACTTGTGCCACAGATTATCGGGCGTTTCCTTCTTCGCGATAAAGGGCAACGCATTGCGGACGCGTGAGAGCCAATTCATGCTGCTTTCTCCTGTCGTGCCCCGTTTAGCGCTTGGCGGAGTGTCGCGATATAGTTTTTGACGGGTTCAGCAGCATGTGTGCCGTGCGCGCCGATAAGTTCAACGATGGCGGAGCCGACGACAACGCCGTCTGCAATCGCGCCGATTGCGGCGGCCTGTTCAGGCGTGCGGACGCCGAAGCCAACGGCCACGGGCAGTTGTGTTGCAGCCTTTAGCTTGGCCACTGCGCTTTCGATGCTGGTTTGTGCGGCCTGTTGTTTGCCGGTTATCCCAGCGACCGAGACATAATAGAGAAAGCCGGATGCACCGCTAAGTACCTGCGGCAAGCGCGCGGCATCGGTAGTTGGCGTGGCAAGACGGATGAAATCGACCCCTGCGCTGCGAAGGGCAGGGCCAAGCTCACCGTCTTCTTCGGGTGGCAGATCAACACAGATCACACCGTCAACGCCCGCATCCTTACATGCAGCGGCAAACCAATTGCTGCCGCGCACCGTCATCGGATTGGCATAGCCCATCAGGACGAGCGGAATATCGGCATGGCGCGCGCGGAAAGCCTTGGCAATGGCGAACAAGTCAGCGGTTTTGGTGCCAGCACTCAGACTGCGCAGATTTGCCTCCTGAATCGCCGGCCCATCGGCCATCGGATCAGTGAAGGGCATCCCAAGTTCGATGACATCCGCGCCGCCTGCGACAAGCGCGTCAAGGATTGCGCCCATATCAGCGGGCGAGGGATCGCCGCCTGTTACAAAGGTGACGAGGGCGGGGGAAGTTTTTGCGAAGGCGACGGAGAGACGGGTCACAACGTCACCCCGAGCGCATCGGCCACGGTAAAAATATCCTTGTCGCCGCGTCCGCAAAGGTTGACGATGATGATCTTGTCCTTTGCCATTGTCGGCGCAATGCGCATTACCGCCGCAATCGCGTGGGCAGGCTCAAGTGCGGGAATAATCCCCTCAATCTTGCAGAGCAGTTTGAACGCCTCAAGTGCTTCAACGTCGGTCGCACTCTGATAATCAACTCGGCCAATCTCGTGGAGCCAGCTATGCTCTGGGCCGATGCCGGGATAATCAAGACCTGCCGAAATGCTGTGCGCTTCATCAATTTGGCCGTCTTCGTCCTGAAGCAAATAGGTTTTGTTGCCGTGGAGAATGCCAGGGCGTCCGCCAGCTAAACTTGCCGCATGTTCTTTGTTAAGGCCGTGGCCAGCGGCTTCGACGCCGACCATCGCTACTTCGGGATCATCAAGGAAGGGATGGAACAGCCCGATTGCATTTGATCCTCCGCCGATTGAGGCGACGAGCAAATCGGGCAGGCGGCCTTCGCGTACGAGCATCTGTTCACGCGCTTCACGCCCAATCACGCTTTGAAAATCACGCACCAATTCTGGGTAGGGATGCGGGCCAGCCGCAGTGCCAATGATGTAAAACGTATCATGCACATTGGCGACCCAATCACGCAGCGCTTCATTCATCGCGTCTTTAAGCGTGCGCGCGCCGCTTTCAACCGCGCGGACTTCTGCACCAAGCAGCTTCATACGGAATACGTTGGGCGCTTGGCGCTCAATATCGCGCGCACCCATGAAAATAACGCAGGGCAGACCAAAACGGGCCGCAACGGTGGCAGTAGCCACGCCGTGCTGACCAGCGCCAGTTTCGGCAATAATCCGCGTTTTGCCCATCCGCATCGCGAGCAGGATCTGGCCGATGCAATTATTGATCTTATGCGCGCCGGTGTGGTTCAGCTCATCACGCTTGAAGTAAATTTTCGCGCCAGAGTCCTTGTTTGGCGCCCCAGCGCGCAAATGCTCGGTCAACCGCTCGGCGTAATAGAGCGGACTCGGCCGGCCAACATAATGTTCAAGCAGATCATCAAACTGTGCGGCAAATGCAGGATCAACCTTTGCCGCACGATATTCGCGTTCAAGATCAAGGATCAGCGGCATCAGTGTTTCGGCGACATAGCGTCCGCCAAACTGGCCAAAATGGCCGCGCGAGTCAGGTTGTTGGCGAAAGCTATTCGCTTTCGCGGGTGGTTGGTTGCGGAATGAGTTCGGAGTGTGTTCAGCTGTTGTCATAGTCGCGGACCGCATTGCAGAAAGCGGCAATCTTGTCCACATCCTTCACGCCGGGGGCAGACTCTACACCCGACGAAACATCAACTAATTGCGCTTTGGTGGCGCGCAGTGCCTCCAGCACGTTGTCTGGCGCCAACCCGCCCGCCAGGCCCCATGGTGTGCGGTGTTCAAAGTTTTGCAGCAACGACCAATCGACCCGCGTGCCGGTTCCGCCGGGCAGGGCTTGGGCCGGGGCGTCATAGAGCAACAGATCGACCACATCATCAAACCGATCTGCATCGACCAATGTTTGCCGGTTTTTCAGGCCGATGGCTTTCCAGATGTGCGCTTTTGTATATCGGCGGACCAAATTTAGCCATTCGGGCGTTTCGGTACCGTGGAATTGAACGACATCGGGGCGAACCATGTCCAGCGCCTGTTGCGTTAAATCCGCCTCGGCATTGACCAGCAGCAAAACGACTTTCAGGCTCGGCGGTGTTTGGGCGCGTAATTTAGCCGCCGCCTCAAGACTAACATGGCGAGGGCTGTTTTCGAAATGCACAAGGCCAATATGCGTTGCCCCGTGTTTGGCGGCGGCGTCAATGGCGTCGGGCGTTGAAAGGCCACAGATTTTGATTTGGGTGGACAAGGGTTTCTCACTCACAACATCGCCCCAGCGAAGGCT
>JAYUIX010000090.1:0-26246 GCA_043765635.1 Sphingomonadales bacterium | reverse complement strand
CCGCGCGACGCTTTGGAACTTCCTTGCCAAAATAGTCGAGCAGGAAGTTGCGCCCAGCAACCCCGCGCCCCATTGCAGTTCCGGGGAGCGGAACGCGGACGACACCAATTGATGCCTGAACCATATCAACAAACGCTTTGTTGATCTTGTCAGCCTCTGGCCCCCAAGGGATACCAAGGAAAGACACAGCTGCGAGATCAAGCGTAAGTTGCTTGATCGCCGGATAAAATTGGATTGGCTTGCCCGCCCATTCCGCGACGCGGCGCGAAACCCCTTGATTAAGTGAGTCGGCATAAAGTTTCATTGGTTCGGGCTTGAAGGCAACTGACAGCGTCTTGCGGTGAACGCGGTGCTTGTCAAAATCCATCAGCATCAGCCCGCCAGGGAAGAGCAGATTGAGCACTGGCCCCCAGCCTTGTTCAGACGAAAACAGCTTGTCACGGTCAAACATGACAAGTTCATTCGCCTCCGGGCCGAGCAGCGCAACGAAGCGCCCGCCAAAGCTGTTGGCGCGGTAAACCGGGCCGTGGAGCGCGTACATTTTCTTGGTGAAGGCGTGCGGGTCTTTAAGCTGCTCAAGCGTAGTGCCGATTATCGGCCAGCCATCCTTGCCTGGAATATGATCAATATCGCGCTGCCCCGCCTGCGGGTGGAGCCAATGCGGATTGGCTTTATAACTTGTCGCAAGCGGGGTAGCTGTGGCCATTATGATAAGCTCCGAAAACGAGTTGTGCTGACACTAATGTCAATAATCTAGTACGCACATGTTATCAAGAGGTTAGCAGCCTAAAGCTGTGCGAGCATATAATCTGCCGCGCTCACGCGGTATTCGCCCGGCCCTTCGACAAACAGATGTTCGACCACGCCGTCCTTCACGATCATTGCGAACCGCTGTCCGCGCCCGCCCATGCCGAATTTGCTGCCGTCCATTTCAAGGCCGATGGCTTTGACAAAATCGCCGTTGCCGTCGGCGAGCATCGTAACCTTGCCCTCAACATCGTTGGCCTTGCCCCAAGCGCCCATCACGAAGGCATCGTTAACAGCGGTGCAGGCGATTTCATCAACGCCCTTGGCCTTGATTGCGTCACCGTGTTCAACAAAACCCGGAAGATGCTTGGCCGAACAGGTTGGCGTGAAGGCACCTGGCACTGAAAACAGCGCAACCCGGCGACCCGCAAAATATTCGGCTGAAGCCACTGGACGCGGCCCCTCGGCAGTCATTTCAGTGAAGGTGGCAGAGGGCAGGGTATCGCCAACGGAAATGGTCATAACTAATCCTTTTTACTTAGAGATTCTTGGGGGGTGAATGATATCGTTCATGTCGGGGCTAGGCTGAATGATTGCAAGGGTAGAAGCAGTGGACACTCTCGATTATGGTCATAGCAATGAATGAACCGCGATTCTTTTCGGGCAAGCTTCTGCTGGCGATGCCGGGCATCGGTGATCCGCGATTTGAGCGATCCGTCATTGCCATCTGCTCGCATGATGAACAGGGCGCGCTCGGGATTGGGATTGGCCATATTGTCCCGCAAATCGGGTTACATAGCCTTCTCAAGCAATTCGATGTGCCAACCGATCATATGCCCGATGCGCCCGTTTATCACGGAGGCCCGGTTGAGCCGCAGCGCGGATTTGTGCTCCATTCGCTTGATTGGGGCGGGCAGGGGACGGTCGATGTTGCAGGCAGGTGGGGGATGACGGGCACAATTGATGTGCTGCGCGTAATCGGGACACCACAAGGGCCACGCCGCTGGCTCGTGTCACTTGGTTATGCCGGATGGGGTGCGGGACAGCTTGACGGCGAGATGCAGCGCCACGGCTGGCATATGGCAGACGGTGATGATCTTTTGCTATTTGATACACCGGTTGACCAGAAATGGCCGCTTGCTTTCGCGCGCCAAGGGATTGATTCGCGCCTGCTGGCGAATGAAAGCGGCCACGCTTGAATGTTTGACAAACTTTGCCAAATTCTGTCATAAACGGAGGTGGAGACATCACATGGCCACAATGAATATTTCCTTGCCCGATCCCATGAAAGACTGGGCTGAAACGCAGGCACATTCAGGGCGTTACAGCAATGTCAGCGATTACGTCCGTGATCTGATCCGCCGTGACCAAGAGATGAAAGACAAAATCGCCCATATCCAAAAACGTGTCGAGGAAGGCCGGGCAAGTGGCATTAGCCCTGATAGTATGGATGACATTCGCGCCCGCGCACTTCGGCAAGTGGAACATCAAGTTTAGCTGTGCCTGCCTATCAATTAACGCAAGCGGCATCTGATGACATTGAGGGCATTTTCATAGAAGGGCTGGCGTTGTTTGGCCTTATCCAAGCCGACAAATATCATGATGGTTTAACCACCGCATTTGAATTTCTTACTGATTTTCCGCGTGCTGCGCGGCTGCGCGCTGAAATCGATCCCGCCGTCCGCGCATATCGATATAAATCCCATATGATCCTTTATGATCTGGGCGATAATGATGTCGTTATCATCCTGCGAGTTCGGCACGGTCATGAGGATTGGATTCCTTCGGCCAATTTGGAGTGAAGGCTACATATGATCAGCATTGTATTGCCTTCCCGAAATCAAAAAAACTGGTTAATTTCGCGTCCACCCTATCCACTTACCATTCGCAGACACAGGCCCGCTAAACCAATATGACATTGTGAAGCGAAAAGGCTTTGGGCATGACGAAGATGATTGGGAAACTTATTGCAACGGCTGCACTTGCAGCATTTAGCGTTACATCGGCGAATGCCGCGTGCTGGAGCCCTGCTTCAGTTTCGGCGGCCAAGGTGCGCGATTTTGAAGCGATGCTGCGTTCGGCATCAGTGCGTTGCGGTAAAGAGGCGCCTGAAGTTAAGGCCGCTTACACCAAATTCGTCACGCTCAGCCGCCCAGCATTTGCCGAGGCCAACAAGATGGTGCGCGCGCATTTCGCCGCTGACAACGGCCTCGTTGGATCATTCAGTGCGTACAACACGTTTCTGACATCAGTTACGACTAGTTATGATCCCGGCGTTTCCAGGCTTGATTGCGCCGATTTTGGTGCATTTGTGAATGCGGCCAATGTCGAGGGCGGCGCATTTGCGGTTATCGCGCGCCTTGCCGATGAAGCAGGGGCATCGCCAACGCTCGTTGGTCAGCGCTGCTCAAACCGTATGGCCGCACCGCGCACAGTTGCGATGCAGCAGGTTGCGGTCAACAAGTAACGCATATAAAGAAATCTTTATATTTGCATTTGAACGAATCGACGGCTAGGGGGCTGGCAAATTCCAACCCCTTTTCCGGAGATCCGACGTGGCATTCACTGACTATGTAATTGCAGATATTGGTTTGGCTGATTTTGGCCGCAAAGAAATCAACATCGCTGAAACCGAAATGCCCGGCCTGATGGCGCTGCGCCGCGAATTTGGTGCGTCAAAGCCTTTGAAAGGCGCGCGCATTGTTGGCTCGCTCCACATGACGATCCAAACAGCGGTTCTGATCGAAACACTGACAGCACTTGGCGCAGACGTCCGCTGGGCAACCTGCAATATCTTTTCAACGCAGGATCACGCTGCTGCTGCAATCGCTGCAAAGGACATTCCGGTATTTGCGATCAAGGGCGAAAGCCTGGCCGACTATTGGGATTATGTTGGCGATATTTTCACTTGGGGTGAAGATACCACTGCCAACATCATCCTTGATGACGGCGGCGATGCCACGATGTTTGCGCTGTGGGGTGCAAAGCTTGAGCGCGGCGAAACATTTGCTGAGCCCGAAAATGATGAAGAAGTTGAATTCCAGCGCGCGCTCAAGGCATTCATTGCGAAAAAGCCCGGTTATCTGACCGCAACAGTCAAGGCGCTCAAGGGCGTTTCGGAAGAAACCACAACAGGCGTCCACCGCCTCTACGAAATCGCCAAAAAGGGCGAATTGCCTTTCCCCGCGATCAACGTCAATGACTCAGTGACCAAGTCAAAATTCGATAACCTCTATGGTTGTAAGGAATCGCTGGTTGACGCGATCCGCCGCGCGACTGACGTGATGTTGGCTGGCAAGGTTGCCGTCGTTGCTGGTTTTGGTGACGTTGGAAAAGGTTCGGCCCAGTCGCTCCGCAATGGCGGCGCGCGCGTTATGGTGACTGAAATTGATCCGATCTGCGCGCTGCAAGCCGCAATGGAAGGTTTTGAAGTCGTCACGATGGAAGAGGCTGTCAAGCGCGCCGATATTTTTTGCACCGCAACGGGCAATGCTGATGTTATCACCGCTGACCATATGGCGGCGATGAAGCCAATGAGCATCGTCTGCAACATCGGCCATTTTGACAGTGAAATCCAGATTGCGGCACTCAGCAATTATAAGTGGACTGAAGTGAAGCCCGGCACTGACCTCGTTGAATTCCCTGATGGCAAGCAGATTATTGTCCTTGCCAAGGGCCGCTTGGTCAACCTCGGTTGCGCCACAGGTCATCCTTCATTCGTGATGTCAGCATCGTTCACCAATCAAGTGCTCGCACAGATCGAGCTTTGGACGAAGGGCGATAATTATCAGAACCAAGTTTATGTCTTGCCAAAGCATCTCGATGAAAAGGTCGCGATGCTTCACCTTGAAAAGCTTGGCGTCCAGCTCAGCACGTTGACGGCAAAACAGTCAGCCTATCTCGGTATCGCGGCAGAAGGCCCGTTCAAGCCTGATCATTACCGCTATTAAAGATCGCAGCCATTTGAGGCGAGTGGACGGTTTCCATTCGCCTCAACTCGGCTTAAGGGCAGGGGGATGATTGTTTCCGCCTGCCAATGCTGACCCTGACGAACACTGTTGCCGTACTGATCGGCGTGTTTTTGGCGCTGTGGCTCGCGCTCGCTGTATGGGCAGTGTGGAGTGGTCTGACGCTGCGGAAGCAAGCGGCATTTTCAACCAATCAGGCTGACCGATTGGCGGCGCTACTTGAGTCTGCGCCCGCTCTTCCGTTGATGGTCAAAAATGACGGGCGGATCGAAGCGCCCGAGCGACTGTCTGATTGGTTGGGGCTGGCGAAAATCCCGAATTTTCTCTCGGATTTGTCAGGCCATGAAAGCGGCCTTTCGGATGAGGATGCGACAGCGCTTGTGCGCGATACCGCCGCTGTTCAAAAAACCGGACGCAGTTTTACCCGTGCTTTGCGAGCGCAAGGATCATCACGAACGCTGTTGGTGCGCGGCAGCCCTGCGGCAACCCGGCTTGCGGCGAGTGGTGCCGTTATTCTCTGGTGGTTTGATGCGACCGAAAGCCAAGCCGAAATCGGCCGTTTGGGCGAAGAGGTGGCGCGGCTTGGGCTTGCCTTCAATCGGCTTTCGGCACTGATTGAAGCATCACCCGTGCCAATGTGGTATCGCGGTGCCGACATGAAACTGGCGCTTGTCAACAGCGCCTATGTCCACGCGGTTGAGGGTGCAAATGCCGACGACGTGATCGCGCGCGGGGTTGAACTTGTTGACGCAGGCAACGCGCAAAATCCGCTCGCCGCCGCAATGAAGGCGTCAGAAAAACAGCAAGTCGAAAGCAATATTGCGCCTGTCACAATCGCCGGAGATCGGCGGACGATGCGCATCGTTGATGTGCCGCTGGGTGAAGCAGGTGTTGCTGGCTATGCGATTGATGTCGAAGATGTTGAGCGCGCGAGTGCCGCGTTCCGCCGTTTCGCCGCAACGCAGCGCGATACGCTTGATCGGCTTTCAGCAGGCGTTGCGCAGTTTGGGCCAGACCGCGCGCTGATTTTCTGCAACCAGCCATTTGAGCGACAATTTGCCTTGAAGCCCGAATGGGTCGCCGAACGCCCTGATTTTGACCGGCTGCTTGATCGGATGCGCGAGGCGGGGCGCGTGCCCGAAACGCGCGATTTTCCAGGGTGGAAGGCCGAACGGCGCGAATGGTTCACAGCACCTGACGGAGCAATTGAGGAAAATTGGATCATCAGCGGTGGTCAGCATCTGCGGCTCGTCGCGCAACCGCTGCCTGATGGCGGGCTGTTGCTGATCTTTGAGGATCGCACCGAACAGGCCCAGCTTGCGAGTGCGCGCGATACGCTGCTGCGGGTTCGCACCGCGACATTTGATACCTTGTTTGAAGCGATTGGCGTGTTTGAGGCCAATGGGCGATTGCATCTGTGGAATAATAAGTTCCGTGATATTTGGGGCTTTGAAGAGTCGTTCTTTGCAGGGCACCCCCACGTCGATGCGCTTGCCGAGGCGACTGCGGCGAAGCTTTCTGTCTCGGGCCGCGCAGCAGTGATCCGTGAGGCGGTGCGCTCGGCCACGATTGAGCGGACACAGAAAATCGGGCGGCTGGCGATGAAGGATGGCCGCCATTTTGAATTTGCTGCCGTGCCGCTGCCCGATGGCAATGCGCTGCTCGCGCTGCTTGATATTACTGACAGCCGCAAGGTTGAGCGCGTACTGCGTGACCGCGCCGATGCTTTGGAGGAATCCGATAAGGTCAAAACAGCATTCGTCGCCAATATGTCTTATGAACTGCGCACACCGCTGACCTCGATTAGTGGATTTGCCGAAATGCTTGATCAGGGCTTTGGCGGCGCGCTTGAACCCGCAGCGAAGGATTATGTCGCGGCGATACTTGAATCGACGGGGCGTCTTTCGGGGTTGGTAGACCGTGTGCTTGACCTAACCCAGAACGATGCAGGCAGCCTGCCAATGGAGCGCAAGCCGATTGAACTGGCGGTGCTGCTGCTTGACGCTGCGCGCGATCACAAGCCCGCAGCGTTGGCAAAAAACCTGGATTTCGCGATTGAAATTGATCCCGGCGTCGGGGCAACACGCGGCGACGCAAAACGCTTGCGGCAGGCGATTGACCATTTGCTTGATAATGCGATTGCCTTCACGCCTGCGGGCGGGCGCATTCTTTTTCATGCAATCGGCGATGCAAAGTCCGCGCAGATTGTGGTTTCGGACAATGGCCCCGGCATGGACGTGGCCGCGCAAGCCGCAGCGCTTGACCGCTTCAGCCGCATTACCGAGGCGCGCGATGGCGGATCAGCGCTTGGCCTTGGCCTGCCGCTTGCCAAACAATTCGTCGAAGCGCACGGCGGCACACTGACGCTAATGTCTGAACCCGGCGAGGGGACGGCGATTTCGGTGGTGTTGCCGAGGTGATTAAAGCGTGATCCTTGCTGACGCCGCTGCGACTGATGCCGCCGGACGCGCACTTGCGCCCCAACTTCGCGTGGGCGATATCATTGCGCTGTCAGGCGATCTAGGTGCTGGAAAGACAAGCTTTGCACGCGGCATACTTGCAGGGCTTGGATTGCTCGAAGAGGCACCAAGCCCCAGTTTTGCGCTCGTCATCCCGTATGCGCCGCCCGATGTGATGCTGCCCGTGTGGCATGTTGATCTCTACCGCCTTGATGATCCGCAAGAGGTAGAGCAGCTCGGGCTTGATGATGCGCTGACTGATAGTGCGCTCATCATCGAGTGGCCCGAGCGGATGGGCACGCGGCTGTGGCCTGAGGCGCTCCGGCTGCATTTTGAAGCGTTTGAGGGCGGCAGGCGCTTGACAGTTGCTGCGCCGCCGTCTTGGGAAGCGCGATGTCCGTTTCAATGACTCCGCCTGCCGCCGCGCCCGCCTTCCTTGCCGATGCTGGCTGGGGTGAAGCTGAAATACGTCCGCTTGCTGGTGACGCGTCATTCCGCCGTTATTTCCGCGTTCACAAAGGTGATCAGCGCGCCGTCCTGATGGATGCGCCGCCGCCGAACGAAGACCCGCGCCCGTTTATTGCGGTTGCCGAATATCTGAACGAGATTGGGCTAAACGCGCCGCGCATCTTGCACCGCGATTTGGAGCAGGGTTTGCTGTTGATTGAAGATTTCGGCGACGCGCAGATGCGGATTACAGTTGATAATGACATTTCTGCCGAAACGGCAACTTATACGGGTGTCGTCGATGTCCTGGTCAAGCTTCATCAGCACACTCCGCCAACATCGCTCACCAATCAAAGCGTGGCCATCTTCCTTGATGAGGTTGGGCTGTTTCCTGAATGGTATTGCCGGGCGGTTGGGCTGTCAGTTGATGAGGCGGGTTATCGTGCTGCATGGGAAACAGTGCTTACACCTGTCATGCAAGCGCTTGAAAAGCCCGTCACGGTACTGCGCGATTATCATGCCGAAAACATCATGCTGATTGAAGGTGGTGCAGGGCTTGCGCGCTACGGCTTGCTTGATTTTCAGGATGCGCTTGCAGGCCATCCGGCCTATGATCTTGTCTCAATGCTTGAAGATGCGCGGCGCGATGTGACGCCTGCGGTCGAGCGCGCGATGCTTGATCATTATATGGCGGTGACGGGGAGCGGCCCCGAATTTGAAACCGCCTATTGGGTGCTCGGCGCGCAGCGTAACACGCGGATATTGGGCGTATTTTCAAGACTGTGGAAACGTGACGGCAAACCGCGCTATCGCAGTTTCCAGCCGCGCATGTGGGGTTTGCTCGAACGTGATCTTGGCCGTCCCGCTCTTGCCCCGCTCAAAGACTGGTTCGATGCCAACGTCCCATCTAAAAAACGCGCAGCCTTCTGGACGGAGTTTCTCTGATGCACCAGATCAGGAAACCGCTTGCGCTGCGCCCGCAACCATTGGGCAAAGTGCCCGAAACTGCAATGGTTATGGCGGCTGGCATGGGCAAACGGATGCGTCCGCTCACCGCCACGCGCCCCAAACCGCTGGTTGAGGTGGCGGGAACGACGCTGCTTGATCATGTGCTTGGCCATCTTGCTGAGGGCGGAGTGAAGCGCGCAGTGGTCAACGTCCATTATCTGGCTGACGCACTTGAGGCGCATCTTGCCAAGGCGGCGGGTGGGCTTGAGATTGTCATTTCGGATGAGCGCGCGGGGCTGCTCGAAACGGGCGGCGGGCTGGTCAAGGCAAAAGATCTGATCCCTGATGATCCGTTCCTGTGCGTTAATACTGACAATTACTGGGTTGATGGCCCAGTCAATGCGCTGCGCCTGATGGCATCGCACTGGAATGATGCGAAGATGGATGCGCTGCTTCTGCTCATTCCGCTTGCCCGCGCACAAAACCATGAAGGGCGGGGAGATTTTCTGATGGATCCGCTTGGCCGAATTAGCAGACGGCTGACAGGACGGATCGCACCCTATGTCTGGACGGGGATTCAGATGCTGTCAAAGCGGCTGATCATTGATCCGCCTGCTGACAAATTTTCAACCAACATCTTCTGGGATCGCGCGATTGCCACGGGCCGCGCTTACGGCGTTGTCCATCAAGGGCTGTGGTTCGATGTTGGCACACCAGCCGCCATTCCAAAAACCGAGATGATGCTCGCTGATGGCTGAACGGCCAGAAATCTAGAAAATGGCTCCTGCTGTATATACCATACCTCCCCATCGGGCCTTTGCAGACGCGCTTGTTTCGGGCATTCTTGCGACGCACGGCGATGACCGGATGGCGATGGCGCGCGGGATTATCCTTGTGCCCAATAATCGGGCGGGGCTTTCGATCCGCAATGCCTTCGTCCGCCGCTCGGAAGGGGGATTGCTGCTGCCCCGGCTGGTGACGGTCGGCGATGTCGAGGGCGATGAAGGCGCGGGGCTTGTCTTTGATCCAGCCGATGCCGAGCCAATCCCGCCCGCCATTGACCCACTCCAGCGCCAATTGATTCTGGCGCAAATGATCCAGCAGCAGGCGGCGTTCACCGGACGGATCGCAGCCGACCAGGCAATGCGGCTCGCAAGCGATCTTGCGCGCGTGCTTGATCAGATGCTCATTGAGCGAATTGATCCGGCGCGTCTGCGTGACGCCGCGATTGAAGACTTGTCGCAGCATTGGCAAAAATCACTTGATACGCTGCAAGTCATCCTCGAAGGCTGGCCAAAGGCGCTCGCAGCGCTTGGCCGGATTGATCTTGCCACACGCCGCAATCTTCAACTTGAGCGGATGACGATGCGCTGGCGTGAGACCCCGCCGCCCGGATTCGTCATCGCGGCGGGGATCAGTACGATTGCGCCTGCAACTGCTGACCTGATGAAATGTGTTGCCTATCTTCCAAAGGGGCAGGTGGTGCTCGCTGGGCTTGATCTGGCGATGCCCGACGAGGAATGGGACGCGATTGGCGGCGGCGAGGATGCCCCGCCGATTGAAACGCATCCGCAGCATCAGCTCCGCTGCTTGCTTGACCGGATGGGGATCGCGCGCGCTGAAGTGCGAACATGGCGCTGGGGCAGCGATGCCGATGCCCGCGCGCCGCGTTCGCGCGCAATTTCAAACGCAATGGCACCAGCGCGTTTTACTGGCAAATGGGCCGGGTTTGACCGCAAAGACCGTGATGTCGGCGGCATCCGCGCGCTGACTCTCGCTAGCCCGGCCGAAGAAGCGCAGGCAATTGCAATTCTGCTCCGCAGCGCGCTTGAGGAACCCGGCAAGACCGCAGCATTCGTTACGCCTGACCGCGCGCTCGCGATCCGCGTGTCAGCCCACCTCAAACGCTGGGATATTGAAGCCGACGACTCAGCGGGACAACCGCTTTCAGCAACGCCGCCGGGAACGCTGATCCTGACGCTTGCCGAAGCCGTGGCACAGCGGTTTGCGCCGGTGCCGCTGCTCGCGCTGCTCAAACATCCGCTGGTGCGGCAGGGCGAGGCACGGCTTGACTGGCTTGACGGCGCGCGCTTGCTTGACCGCGCGCTACGCGGCCCGCGACCTGCCGAGGGGCTGGCAGGGTTGACGGCTTATCTTCGCGGTGGTGACAGGCGAGACATCAAGATCCGCGTGCCTGCGCTTGATTGGTTCGAGAATATTGTGCCGTTGCTCAAACCGCTTGAAAAGGGCTTTGCAGCCCCCGCGCTTGATCTTGGTGCGGCACTTGCTTGCTTGCGCGACGCGCTCGCCACGCTTTCGGGCGATGCGGCTTGGCAGGGGGTTGCGGGCAGGGCCGCTGCTGATCTGTTCGCGCGGCTTGAGCGTGACGCTGCGCTTGGCCCGCAGGATGTAACCGTTGACGCACTGCCGGCATTTTTGCGGCTTCTGATGGACGGCATTGCAGTGCGTCCGCCCGAGGGTGGTCATCCGCGCATATTCATCTGGGGGTTGATTGAGGCACGGCTGCAATCAGCGCAGATGATGGTGCTTGGCGGGCTGAACGAAGGCGTCTGGCCAGCCTTGCCCGCGCCTGATCCGTGGCTTGCGCCGCAAATCCGCAAGAGCCTTGGTTTACCGGGGCTTGAACAGCGTATCGGGGTTGCCGCGCATGATCTGGCGGGCGCACTTGGCGCGCCCGAGGTGATCATGACGCGCGCGCGGCGCGATGCGAGCGCGCCGACGATTGCCTCACGCTTTTGGCTGCGGATTGAGGCGATGAGTGGCGGGCTGGCACAGTCCAAGCTCGCGGCGGACGCGCTCGCCGAGCTGATCGACAAACCCGATGGCCCGACCACGCCTGCCAAACGTCCCGCCCCATCTCCACCACGTGCTGCGCGACCGTCAGTCATTGCGGTGACGGCGGTTGACCGGTTAAAAGCCGATCCCTTTGCCTTTTATGCGCAAGCAATCCTCAAATTGTCGGCGATGGAGGCGATAGATGCGCCCGCTGGCCCGGCGTGGCGCGGGAGCATGATCCACCGTGTGCTTCAGGACTGGGCGGAGGTTGACGCGTACCAGCCCGACCGCCTGCGCGCGCGGATCGAGGCGCTGCTTGCCCAGCCCGAAATGCACCCGCTGCTCCGCACACTGTGGCAGCCAAAGCTCATCGAGGCAGCGGAGTTTATCGCAGAGTCAGTGGCGCAAGCGCGCAGCGAGGGGCGGGTGCCTTTGGTCGCCGAGGAAGAAGGCAAATTTGAAATCGCGGGCGTCACGCTCAAGGGCCGGGTTGACCGGATTGACAAGCTTGCCGACGGCAGCCTTGCGATTGTTGATTATAAATCAGGCACTGCGCCGTCGGTTGCGCAGATTGAGGCAGGCTTCGCGCTTCAGCTTGGACTGATGGGGCTGATGGCTGAGCACGCAGGCTTCAAGGGTGTCAGCGGCGTTGCCGGCGCGTTTGAATATTGGCTGCTGTCACGCGACACCACCACCAAGACGTTCGGCAAAATCCGGCAGGCGCTTGGCAAAAACAAGGGGCTTGACCCCGCTGACCTGACCAGCGCCGCCTATGATCATTTCAGCGAAGCCGCCGCGCGCTGGCTGACCGGGATGGAGCCCTTCATCGCCAAGGCGCACCCCGAATACGCGCCCTACAGCGATTATGATCATCTGATGCGTTATGAAGAATGGCGCGGCCGTGATCCCGTCTATGTCGAGCGAAGTCGAGGCACTCTATCGAGCGAAGGCGAGATTGCGACGGACGTAACCTCGGCTTCGCTCGGTTTGGCCCCTCGACTTCGCTCGGGGCAAACGGATGAGTAGCTATAACGCCCTCAAACCACTTGCCGATGAGCAGCGCCGTGCGGCTGACCCTGAGGAACTGGTCTGGCTGTCGGCCTCGGCGGGTACGGGCAAGACGCAAGTGCTTTCGGCGCGGGTGCTTCGGCTGTTGCTGCGTTCGGACGATTTCAAGCCCGAAACAATTCTCTGCCTGACCTTCACCAAGGCCGGGGCGACTGAAATGGCCGACCGGATCAACAGCCGCCTTGCGCACTGGGTGATGGCGTCGGGCGCGGAAATCGCGAGCGACCTCAAGTCGCTTGGTGAGCATTTTGATCCCGATATGGTCAAGCGTGCGCGGACTTTGTTCGCGCACGTGCTTGATGCGCGCGGCGGCGGTTTGCGAATCCAGACGATCCATAGTTTTTGCCAGTCACTGCTCGGCAGCTTCCCCGCTGAGATCGGCCTGCCACCCGGTTTCACCCTGATTGAACCGCGTGAGGAGGCCGCGCTGCCGATGCGTCTGCTCGCCGAAATGGCGGTCGCGGCGGAGCGCGAGGGGCGGCTCGGCTTTGGCGACAAATTGCGCGCGCTTGGCCACCGGCTTGACGAGGATCGCATCCAGCGCTTGCTCGTCCGCTGTGCCAAGGTGCCCGATGTAATGGCCGGTTTGCCGGGAGGGGACGGGCTGCTTCCCTATCTTCGCCGTGCGCTGTGCGGCGGGATTGATGATGTTGCGGGCTGGCTTGCCGCGCGTGTTGAAACGCTTGGGTTTGTGGCGGGTGAGCTTGATCAACTGGTGCGCTATAACGCGCAATGGGGCACCAAGACGGGGCTTGATCGCAATGCAGTGATTAGCAAGTGGCGTGGTCAATCGAACGAAGACCGCATCGCGGGCCTTGAGGTGCTTCAGGCGGCATGGATCACCAAATCGGGGACGATCCACAAAGTCGTGCCAAAGCCTGTGGCTGATGAATATATCGCACTCTGCGAAACGCTCCACCGCTGGTGCGCGCCGCTGGTCGAGATGCAGCTTCGCGCGCGACAGGCCGAGGATTTCGCGCTGATGCTCAGCGTTGGCCGTGAATTTTCTGATCATTATGTTCAGGCAAAGCGGATGCGCGGGCTGGTTGATTATGACGATCTGATCCGCAAGACGGTTGAACTGCTTGAAACGCCGGGGATAGGCGACTGGATCCGCTACAAGCTTGATCAGGCGACTGATCACATCCTGATTGACGAGGCGCAGGATACCAATGACCGTCAATGGGCAATCATCAAGGCAATTGCAGGCGAGTTTTTCTCGGGCAGCGGCGCGCGCGGCACTGTCCACCGGACGCTGTTTACAGTGGGTGATTACAAACAGGCGATCTTCGGATTTCAGGGTACTGACCCGCAACATTTTGCAAATGCGCAAGGCTATTTTGCAGGCGCGGCCAATGCGGTCGACCGCGATCTGCTTGATTTGTCGCTCAGCCGTTCCTTCCGTTCCAGCCCGCCGATCCTTGATCTGGTTGATGCCGTGATCAGTGGAATTGGTGGACAGGCTCTGGGGCTGACCGCGCTGCCACCGCGCCATGAAAGTGCGGGCGGCGGGGGCGGTGCGGTCACGCTGATGCCGCCCGTCGTCGATATCGGCGGCGATGAAGAGGGTGATGATGAAGAAAGCTGGGTGCCGCAATCAGCGCGCAAGCTTGCTTCGGACATCGCAAAACAGGTGAAGCGCTGGCTTGATGGCGGGCTGTGGCTTGAAAAAGAAGGCCGCCCGATTGAACCGCAGGATGTGCTCGTGCTCGTTCGGTCACGCGGTGAACTGGCAGCGCTAATCGTCGCGCGGCTGCATGAGGAAGGGGTGACGGTCGCTGGCGTTGACCGGCTTCAGCTTGGTCTCCCGCTCGCGGTCAAGGATTTGCTCGCCTGTATTCGCTTTGCACTCCAGCCGCTTGATGATCTTAATCTGGCGGCATTGCTGGTTTCGCCGCTGTTCGGCTGGAGCCAGGATGAATTGTTTGACGCCGCCCATGCGCGGGGGAATCGCCGTCTGTGGCCTCACCTGCGCCAGACGCAGCCTGAGGAGCGTGTCCACTTACTCTACTCGCTGCTCAATAATGCCGATTTCACGACGCCTTACGCCTTTCTTGAAACGATCCTGTCGGGCGAAATGGACGGGCGGCGCAAACTGATCAAGCGGCTTGGCGGCGAGGCGCGCGATCCAATTGATGAGCTTTTGAATGCAGCGCTTGATTTTGCGCGGAACCACCCGCCGTCGCTGCAATTGTTCCTCGATTGGTTTGATCGCGGCGATGTTGAGATTAAGCGCGACGCCTCTACGGCATCAAATGCGGTGCGCGTGATGACCGTTCACGGTGCGAAAGGCTTGCAAGCGCCAGTCGTCATCCTTGCCGATGCCACCGCTGCGCCCAAAAAGGCCAAGGGCGGCGATTTGTTCGATTGGGTGAATGAGGATGGCGTCAAACTTCCGCTGCTGCGTCCAAGTGCTGCTGAACTGACAGGTTCGCTGCTTGCCTCAACTGAGGAGAGCGATGCGGCGGAAGCGCGCGAGCATTGGCGGCTGCTGTATGTCGCGCTGACCCGTGCTGAGGAACGGCTGGTAATTACCGGCGCGCTCGGGCCAAAGGCGAAGGGCATTGTCCCCGATGGCAGTTGGCATCAGGCGGTTGACATGGCCTTGATGAGTATGGGTGTTGAAGCGATTGACGGGCGCAAGGACTATGTTGTTGCGAGCAAACGCGTGGCCAAAGCGGCTGCCAGGCCTATAACGCCTGCGCCAACAGAGCGCCCCGCATGGCTTGGTCAGCCAGCACCCGTCGAAGCGCGTCCACCGCGACCACTTTCGCCCTCGTCGCTTGGCAAGGATGATGTTGCTGATCCACCGCCGACCCTGGCGATGAAGGCGGCGGCGGATCGCGGGCGTTTGCTCCATGCCCTGTTTGAACGGTTGCCGGGGGTTGCGGGAGATCGCGCTGTAGTCGCCGACCGCTGGCTTGCACAGTCGGCAGGCGTCGAGGACGCGGCAGTGCGCGCAGAACTGATCAAGAGCGCGCTCGCGGTAATTGATGATCCTGCTCACGCCGCGCTGTTCGGCACGGATGCACTGGCCGAAGCACCGATCGCGGGCGTCGTCGGCGGCAATGTCATCGCTGGTACGGTTGACCGTCTGATCGTGACTGAAGGTGCGGTGATGGTGGTTGATTTCAAGACTGGACGGCGTGTGCCGCCAATGCCTGCCGCTTGTCCTGTTCCCCACCTGCGGCAGATGTCAGCGTATCACGGGCTGCTTGCGGAGATTTTTCCTGATAAGATGATTTCGGCGGCACTGCTTTATACTGCCGGGCCGGTGATGCACGTCTTGCCCGAAGCGTTGCTTGCCGCGCACAAGCCGGGCTTGTCAGACGCATAGCAACAATTTGCACGCGCGGCGGTTGTTATCGGCGGCGGTGCTGGCTACATCATCAAAAAGGAGTTTTATCATGGCTACAAAGACAGTTACCGACGCGAGTTTTGCAACCGATGTGATTGGTGCCTCTGGCCCCGTGCTAGTTGATTTTTGGGCAGAATGGTGCGGCCCGTGCAAAATGATCGGCCCCAGCCTTGAGGAAATTTCCGAAGAATTGGGCGAAAAAGTGACGATTACCAAGCTTAACATTGATGATAATCCCAACACCCCGTCAAAATACGGCGTGCGCGGAATTCCGACGATGATCCTGTTCAAAAACGGTGCGCCTGCCGCGACCAAGGTCGGCGCCGCACCCAAAAGCGCGCTCAAGGGCTGGCTTGAGGGTGCGCTTTAGGTTGTTATTGTGCTCTGTATTGGTAAAGGGTAGCGATCATGGCTTCTGTTATTGGTCACAATCGGGGAGCAGATCGAATGTATGCAATTGTGTTTGATTGGGACACGACGACGCTACAGCAGGTGTATCATAATCTCTCTTATAACAATGCTTATTCAGACATTCGAAAAGTCCTTGAACAACGTGGTTTTGAATGGCAGCAAGGTTCTACCTATTTTGGTAACGAACGCGTAACGCCTGTTGACTGCGTATTGGTTGTGCAGGAATTGAGGCGGCTTTATGATTGGTTTAAGCCGTCAATCCGCGATATCCGGATGCTTAGAATCGAAGAAAATAACGATTTGGCTGCGGCGATGGAGTAAGGCGTTCGTATCTGAGTTAATGTCCCGAAATTCGTCCTTGGTTTCTTTTACAGAAACCGCTAGACAGATTTCAAGATGTTATTGACGCTTCCACAGGGGAATAGTCGCGATAATGTTTTGCCCCCAAATTTGCCAAAGCTACGGTTCTGGCAACTTGTCGATATGGTAAACCCATGTCGCTCTGTGGGGTTAGCGGCAGCGGAAATGAACGGAACCACGCAACCACCCCAAGCATGAGGGAAATGTCTTTGCTTAACAATCGTCAACCCGGCCGCCGTCGTGGCCGGACAGGCCAGCGCCCGCAGGGAAACAACGGACGCAGTCAGGAACAGGGCAGCCGTATCGACAACCGTGCACGCGGCAATGCGCCGCAGATGCTCGAAAAATACAAGGCGCTCGCGCGTGATGCGCAGATGCAGGGTGACCGCGTGATCACTGAATATTATCTGCAATTTGCCGATCATTATTTCCGTGTTGTTGCTGAAATGCGCGCGCGTCAGGAAGAAACCCGCCGGCAGCGTGATGATTGGCAAGAGGGTGATGCTGATCAGGATATGGGCGACAATGACGATCAGATGATGGCCGATGGCGGCGATCAGGATGATGATCAGGCCGCAGCCGAGCGCACCTATGAGGCACAGCGCCGCCAGCCGCGTCAACCGCAGGCCCGCGAAAACTATCAGCGCGACAATCAACAACGCGATAACCAACAACGCGATAACCAACAACGTGACAGTCGCCCGCGTGAGAATCGCAGTGCTGAGGGCGATGACAGCTATCGCCAAAACCGCCCGCCGCGCCGCGATGGCCGTGATAACAATGGCTATGATGCAGCGCCCCGCGACAATAATCAGCGCGACCATGCCCCCCGCGATAACGTTCAGCGTGATAATGTTCAGCGCGGCAGTAGTGACCGTACGAATCAGGCGCGCCGCGTTTTTGCTGAGGCGCGTGGCCAATCCGAACGTACGGCGTCTGATCGTGCAATGTCCGAACCGGCAACGATTGATGTGAGCGTTTTGCCGCCAGCTTTTGGCAGCGACGGCCCGATTTCGCCAATCCCTGATCTGGTCGATGTCGCCGAAGCGGCAAGCGAAGCACCGCCAAAACGCCGTGGCCGCCCGAAGAAGGTCATACCTGATGACGTGGTTGCGTGATTGCCCGGTAACGCGTTAGACAACGGATCATGACGATCCAGCCAAACCCGCTTGCTCTAATTGGCAATACCCCGCTTGTTCGTCTGGCTGGGCCGTCTGCCGAGACAAGTTGCGAGATTCTTGCCAAATGCGAATATGCAAATCCCGGCGCATCAGTGAAGGATCGTGCGGCGCTGTATATCGTTGCCGACGCAGAGGCACGCGGGACGCTGCTCCCCGGTGGTACGATAGTTGAGGGCACTGCGGGCAACACCGGAATTGGGTTGGCGTTGGTTGCCAATGCCAAAGGCTATAAAACGATCATCGTCATGCCCGAAACGCAGAGCCGGGAAAAAATGGACACGCTGCGTGCCCTTGGCGCTGAGCTTGTGCTGGTGCCTGCCGCGCCCTTTTCCAATCCGGGACATTTCGTTCACACATCGCGCAGGATTGCTGAAGAAACACCGGGCGCGGTCTGGGCCAATCAATTTGACAATATCGCCAACCGCCGCGCGCATGTCTGTGGTACTGCCGAGGAAATTTGGGAGCAGACAAACGGGGTGATTGACGGCTTTACTTGTTCGGCGGGAACGGGCGGGACGATTGCCGGGGTCGGACTCGGGCTGAAAGCAAAGCGTGAGGATATCAGAATCGCGCTTACCGATCCTCACGGGGCCGCACTTTATAACTATTATGCGCACGGCGAATTACGCGCGGAGGGCACCTCGGTTGCCGAAGGGATTGGGCAGGGGCGCGTTACCGCAAACCTTGAAGGCGCGCCGATTGATACGCAGTTCCGCATTTCCGATGTGGAGGGGATGCACTGGGTTGAACGTTTGCTGCGCGAGGAAGGGTTGTGCCTCGGGCTGTCTTCGGGGATTAACGTTGCGGGTGCGGTTGCCTTGGCGCGGCAGCTTGGCCCCGGCAAAACCGTGGTAACGATCCTATGTGATACTGGTTTCCGCTATTTGTCGACGCTTTATAACGCTGAATGGCTCGCAGCGAAGGGCTTGCCGGTATTTGGCTGGCTCGCCCAGAAAAGCTGATCATTCGACAAGCGTAATGGTTTGCGTTACAAGGATTTAATGAGCGAAGACCCCAATCGGGCGACGGGCCGTGACACTGAAACAGGCGATCGGATGCAGCGCGTTCGTGTCGGTTTGACTGGTCTTGCTGTTGTCCTCCTTATCATAGCGCTTGCAGCGGCTGTATTTCGCCGCGTCGATAATCAGGCCGGAACCAGCATCGCGAACAACAGTGCCAAGGTACTGCCCCCCTCAATTGACGAACCACTTGCTGAACTTGGCGTTGCACCAGGTGCTGCCGAGGAGGAGGGAAATAAGAACTAAAATACGAAACATAGTAAGTACATATAAAGTCTATAAAAAGAAAATAGCGGATATAATGCATGATCAGGCAAATAATCCCCGTTTAATGCACGAAATCCCGTTGTAAGGCACGTCTTCCCCTGATATCACTTTGCCCTAATCTTGGGCGGAGAGTAGTGATTCTGTTGTCGATATGGGAGGTGCGGTTCGCGTACGTCCATGTCAGCACAATCAATTCCGCCACTATGGGAGTGGGTGGCGCGGGTGAGCGGAAGGGGATTATATAAAGGCCACACGCTAAACGCGATTGACGCGAAAGGCCGCGTTGTCATTCCCGCCGGGTTGCGTCAAATCATCGAGCAAAACGGCACTGGTCGGCTGCTGGTGATCGGCAAGCATGATAGCGACCCCTGCCTGATTGGCTATGACAGCGGCTGGGCGACGCATCTCCACGCCCAGCGGACGCACCGCGATAGCATCCAGTTTGACAAAAACGGCACATCTGCTGGCTCGAATCCCAATCGACGCGCGTTCGGTATGACCGAAGATGTGCCGTTTGATCCCAGCGGACGTTTCGTTCTGCCGCCGTTTTACAAGAGCCGAGCCAAGCTTGAGGATCTCGCCTTTTTCCTCGGCACGGGCGATACATTTGAAATATGGAACCCGCATGTTTTGATCGAAACATCGGATGTCGACGAAGAAATCAAGGAAATTGCGGCTTATGAAATGCAGCGGCGGGCGGCGGCATGAGTGTTGCCCCGCATATCCCGGTTTTGCTTGATGAGGTGATTGCCGCCCTCGCAATTATGCCGGGGGAACGTTATGTTGACGGGACTTATGGTGCTGGCGGTTACAGCGCGGCAATGCTTGCCGGCGGGGCTGAGGTGTGCGGCTTTGACCGAGACCCCGGTGCAATTGCCGCTGCCAAACCGCACGCGCGTCTTCGTCTGTTTGAAACGGCATTTTCTGAAATGGCGACGGTGCTTGAGACCGAAGCCCTGACCCCAGTTGATGGCCTGACGCTTGATATTGGCGTATCCTCGATGCAGCTTGATCAAGCGGAACGCGGCTTTTCATTCCAAAGCGATGGCCCGCTTGACATGCGGATGGCGCAGGCGGGCGAAACTGCGGCTGACTTCCTCAACACCGCGCCGGAAGGCACAATCGCCGACATTATCTACCGTTACGGAGATGAGCCAAAATCACGCCGGATTGCGCGCGCGATTGTTGCGGCGCGTCCACTTGAGCGCACTGGCGATCTGGCAAGCATCGTCCGCCGGGCCTGCGGCTACAAACCGCATGATAAGAAAGACCCGGCAACACGCACTTTTCAGGCGATTCGCATTCACATCAACGGCGAACTTGACGAACTTGAGGGCGGATTGGCAGCGGCGGAGCGGGTGCTGAAACCCGGCGGTCGGCTTGCGGTAGTCACATTCCACAGTCTTGAAGACCGGATGGTCAAGCAATTTTTGCGGACGCGCAGTGGCGGTGCGCCTGCTGTATCGCGCCATGCCCCTGATCAAGCATCGCGTGGCCCCGCAGCCAGCTTTGACTCAGTCGCAAAGCCCGTTCGCGCGGGCGTTGATGAAATTGCCCGTAACCCTCGTGCCCGATCGGCCACGCTGCGCGTTGCGCACCGCACTGCCGCCCCGGCTTGGTCATCACGCAAAGGAGACACATCATGATTGCGCAGAGATTTCGCCCTGTGGGATGGGTGGCGGGCGTAGCACTTGCTGCGACGGCGCTTTACCTTGTGTCGCTCCAAGTCGCGAGCGAACGCGGTCGGCTTGAAGCGATTGACCGCAAGATTGCCGCGACAAAACGCGAAATCCGCCAGTTGCAAACCGAAATGGGCACGCGTGCCAGCCTGCGTCAGCTTGAACGGTGGAACGGCGAAGTGCTTGCGCTCAGTGCGCCGCAAGCTGGGCAATATCTGTCGGGCGAAGCCGGACTTGATACGCTCAACCGCGATGAAATTGGGCGCAAGCCTTCGGCTCCGCCGCCCGTGATGGTCGCTGTCACGATTGATACGGCCAAGCCTGTTGAAAGAACGACGCCCTCAGCGCTGTTTGCGGCACTCACCGCGCCAAAGGCACCACCCAAACTGACCGCACAAGATCGTACCGTACAGGCAGCGATTGCACCAAAACCCGCAACCGCCCGCCCTGCGCGCACTGACATAGCGTTGATTGATCGCAGCGCACTCACCAGACTGGCGATGAGCGAAAGCAGCGCTCGCGCAGCCAGCGGCAAAACCAAACCATGACAACATTGGTTGCCCGACCAATGCGTGCGCGCCATTCGGGCTCGCGCCAGCAAAGCCTTGCGCTTTCGCATCAACGACTGATGCTGCTGATGCTGGTGTTTCTTGGGGTTGGATGCTTGATCGCGGGGCGGATCGTCTGGATGAATATCGCCAGTGCTGCCGTTGCGGCACCCGGGGTTGCGATTGCAACTCGCGCCGATTTGGTCGATCGCAATGGATCAGTGCTCGCGCGCACGATTGAAGCACATTCGATTGGCGTTCACCCCAATCGCCTGCTTGGGAAACCCGAACTGCTTGCGCCGCAGCTTGCCCGGTTGATGCCCGAACGCAGCGAAGCGCAATATCTTGCGATCCTCAAATCGGGGAAAAGCTTCACTTATCTGCGCCGTCGCGCGATGCCTGAACTTGTGGCGGCGGTGAACGCGCTTGGTGAGCCAGGCATGGCCTATGCGCGTGAGCCTGAGCGGCTTTATCCGCAAACCACGCTTGCCGCGCACGTTATCGGTTACACTGATTTTGACGGCAACGGCGTGATGGGGATGGAGCGCGTTCTCAATGATCAACTCAGCAATCCGCTTGGCAAGGGAAAACCTGTCGCGCTTTCGATTGATAGCCGGGTGCAGGCGGCAATGGAGAGCGAGCTTTCAGCGGCAATGACTGATCTGCGCGCGATTGGCGCAACCGGGCTGGTGCTTGATGTTGATACGGGCGAGGTTATCTCAATGGTCTCGCTCCCGCTGTTCAACCCCAATAAAAGCGGGCAGGCAGACGCTGAAAGCCTGCGCAACAACGTGACGCAGAGCGTTTATGAGCTTGGCTCAACCTTCAAGCCGCTGACCGTTGCCGATGCGATTGACAGCGGCAGCATTGCCAATCTTGCCCGCCGTTATGATGCGACCGCACCAATTCAGGTTGGTAAGTATAAAATCAGCGATGATCACCCTTCGCGCCGCTGGCTCAATACCCCTGAAACACTTGTGCATTCGTCAAACATAGCCACCGCGCGGATCGCTGATGAGCTTGGCTCAGAGCGCGCGCAGATGTTTTACCGCAAGCTTGGCTTTGGTGAGCCGCCGCATATCGAACTGCGTGAACGCGGGCGGACATTGTGGCCAACTTCATGGGGCCGCGTTACCAACATGACAGTCGCATACGGCCACGGGATCGCAGTAACCCCGCTCCATCTGGCGAGTGCCTATGCCGCGATCATCAATGGCGGCGTCTGGCGCCCCGCCACCCTGCTTAAAGTTACACCCGGTAAAGCAGCCAAAGGACGGCGGATTGTTTCACGGCAGACCAGTGATATCATGCGCAAAATGCTGCGTTTGATTGTGACCGAGGGGACTGGCAAAAAAGCCAATGTCCCCGGATTCCGGATTGGTGGAAAAACCGGCACTGCTGAAAAACCCGGCGTCGGCGGCTATTCAAAAACCATCAACGTCTCGACCTTTGCCGCCGTATTTCCAATGGACAAGCCGCGTTATGTGGTGATCGCGATGCTCGATTCGCCTAAAGGAAGCGCAGCCTCATCGGGTCAGACGACTGCCGCGTACACTGCCGCTCCTGTGGTCGCAAAGGTCATTGCGCGCACCGGGCCGATGCTTGGGATTTATCCGGACAACGCTGTTGATGTTGATTTGTCTGATATGATGCCGCTGTTGTGGAAAGCAAAGGGCGATCGCGAATGAGGCTTGGAACTCTGATCGGCACTGATGATGCAACACCTGTGACAGGTTTTGCGATTGATCACCGCAAGGTTGCGCCGGGCACAATTTTTGGCGCGTTTGTCGGGGCAAAATTCAACGGCGAGGACTATATTGAAGCAGCAATTGCTTCAGGCGCGATTGCCGTGGTTGCGCGTCCGCAGGCCAAGGTCGCAGGCGCGCTTCACATTGCCGAGGATGATCCAAGACGCGCGTTTGCGCTCATCGCCGCGCGCTATTTTGCGCCGTTTCCGGGGAAGGTCGTCGCTGTCACGGGCACCAATGGTAAGACATCAACTGTTGAGCTTACCCGTCAGCTTTGGCACATGGCGGGCGAACGCGGCGCTTCAATCGGTACGCTTGGTGTCACGACGCCCGATGAACGCGTGGTCACAGGCCTGACAACGCCAGATATTGTGACGTTCCTATCGAACATGGCGGGCCTCGCGCGTGAGGGCGTGACGCATGTGGCCTATGAGGCGTCAAGCCACGGGCTGCACCAATATCGCGCCGAAGGGCCACGCGTCGCGGCAGGCGCATTCACCAACCTCAGCCGCGATCATCTCGATTATCACGGTGACATGGCCAATTACATGACGGTCAAGCTGCGGCTGTTCTCCGAAGTGATTGCTGATGATGGCACGGCGGTGATCTGGGCTGATGACAGCTATGCCCCGCGCTTCATTGATCTGGCGCGCGAACGCGGGCTCAAGATGATCCGCGTCGGCACGATGGGCGAAGAAATCCGTATTACCGCGCGCACGCCCACCCAGCTTGGCCAGATGCTGACGCTTGAGATTGGTGGTCAGACGCACATGCTCAAACTGCCACTTATTGGGGCATATCAGGCGGCGAACTGCCTGATCGCGACGGGGCTTGTGATCGCAACGGGCGGGGATGTTGCAACGACGCTTGCCAATCTGGCGCGGGTGCAGCCCGTGCGCGGGCGGCTTGAACGCGCCGTGATCACCAAGACGGGCGCGCCGGTTTATGTTGATTACGCGCATACTGCCGATGCGCTTGAAGCCGCGGCGGAGGCGCTTCGCCCGCATACCAAGGGTCGCTTGATCCTTGTCTTTGGTGCAGGCGGAGACCGTGATACTGGCAAGCGCGCCGATATGGGCAAGGTCGCGGTGCGCGATGCCGATGTTGTGATCGTGACTGACGATAATCCGCGTACTGAAGATTCAGCGATGATCCGTCGTGCGATCCTGAAAGAAGCAAAAGGCGCGCGCGAAATCGGCGGTCGGCGCGATGCAATTGCGGCGGCGATTGCGATGGCGGGCGCTGATGATGTTGTTCTGCTCGCGGGCAAGGGCCATGAACAAGGGCAGATTGTCGGCGATCTGGTGCTGCCGTTCGACGATGTCACCGTAGCACGCGAATGCGCGGCATGAGCGCGCTGTGGACAGCAGCTGATATCGCCGCCGCCACGGGCGGCACAGCATCGGGCAATTTCAATTGCTTTGGCGTTGCGTTTGACAGCCGCGAAGTTGGCGGTGGCGATCTTTTCATCGCGCTGACGGGCGAAAGCACTGACGGTCACAAATTCATTGAGGATGCCTTCGCGCTTGGCGCGGCGGGTGTGCTCGTCTCGCAGCCTGTCGCGCAGCCGCATGTTCTGGTGGCGGATACGACTGTAGCGCTTGATGCGCTTGGCAAGGCGGCGCGCGCGCGAACAAATGCGAAAATCGCAGGCGTCACTGGCTCAGTCGGCAAAACCGGAACCAAGGAAGCGCTTGCTGCAGCACTTGCGCGCGCCAATCGCGGCCCGGCGCATAAGTCAGTCAAAAGCTACAATAATCACACAGGTGTCCCGCTCAGCCTCGCCCGGATGCCTGCCGACACATTTTACGGCGTGTTTGAAATGGGCATGAACCATGCGGGCGAACTTGCGACACTTACGCAGTTTGTGCATCCGGATGTTGCGCTCGTAACAGCAATTGCGCCAGCACATATTGAACATTTCGAGAGTATTGAGGCGATTGCCGATGCCAAGGGTGAGATTTTTCAAGGGCTAATACCCGGCGGCACGGCGGTGATTCCGTTTGATAGCCCCTACCGTGATCGCCTGATCGGCCATGCCAAGCCCCATGCTGCCAATATCCTAACTTTCGGGCGCGGCGAAGGTGCTGACGTTCGTGTCGTCGATGAAGTTCCAACACGCGACGGGACGATGCTCAATGTTGTCCTGCCCGGCGCTGATCTAAGCTTTACTCTCTCGCAACCCGGTGAGCATTGGGTGTCAAACAGCCTTGCCGTGCTGGCCGCAGTCAAGGCACTTGGTGGTGATCTCGCGGCGGCTGGTCTTGCGCTTTCCGATCTGGCGGGAATTGCGGGGCGCGGTGCGCAGCACAAAATCAAGCTTGCGGAGGGCGAGGCGCTGTTGATAGACGAAAGCTATAACGCCAATCCAACATCGATGGTGGCCACCCTCGCGGTGCTCGGCGCAACGCCCGCCAACCGCCGGATTGCAGTTTTGGGTGCAATGCGTGAACTTGGCAGTGAGAGTGATGCGCTCCACGCCGGGCTTGCCGACGCTGTGCTGGCGGCCAACGTTGATTATGCACTATTGGTCGGCAGCGGGATTGAGCCGCTTGCAAAAGCGCTTGAGGGCAAGCTGAATTTCGCGCATTGGGCCACGGCAGACGCAGCGCGCGGGTCTTTGCAAAAGATACTTGCGCCCGGCGACGTCATTCTCATCAAAGGATCGAACGCGATCGGCCTTGGCCAGATCGTTACGGCGCTTACGGGGTTGCAGGCCTGATGCTTTATTTCCTTGCCGATCAATTGGGTTTCCCCGGCGGGCTGAATCTTATCCGTTACCTCTCGTTTCGCACTGGTGGTGCGGTTGCGACGGCGCTGATCATCGGGCTGTTGATTGGCCCGAAATTCATCGGATGGCTCCGCGTTCGCCAAGGCAAAGGCCAGCCAATCCGCGATGATGGCCCCAAGACGCATCTTGCCAAGGTTGGCACGCCGACGATGGGCGGGCTGATGATCCTGACGTCAATCGGCACCGCGATGCTGCTCTGGATGGATTTGACCAATGATTATGTCTGGGCTTGCCTATTCGTGATGGGCGGCTTTGGTCTTGTCGGGTTCATGGATGATTATGACAAAGTCAAGAAGCGCAGCCACAAGGGCGTTTCGGGCAAGGTGCGGCTGATGTTTGAATTTTTCATCGCTGGGATTGCGGTCTATATGATCAGCCGGACAGCAGGCACTGAGCTTTATCTGCCACTCTATAATGGGCCGGTGGGAGATTTTGGCTGGCTGTACATCAT
>JAYUIX010000089.1:0-2335 GCA_043765635.1 Sphingomonadales bacterium | reverse complement strand
CGTTGGCGTACTCGGCGGGTTTACAACCTTTTCCGCCTTTAGCCTTGAAAGTTTCCAAATGATCGAACGCGGACAAATGGTAATGGCGGCGGGTTACGCTATGGCCTCTGTAATCGGATCGATAGCCGCACTTGCGCTCGGTTTCGCGGTGGCACGGGCATGAGCGACGCCGTCCGCACCTTCACCGTAAAGCCCGATGATGATGGCATCCGTCTTGATCGCTGGTTCAAGCGCAACCTGCCCGATGCGAGCTTCAACCTTGTGTCGCGCTGGGCGCGCACTGGTCAGCTCCGCGTCGATGGTAAACGTGCCACGCCGGGTGACCGGATTGAGGCTGGCCAAAGCATTCGCGTGCCCCCGGCTGAGGCCGCACCCACGCCCGAAAATGCGTCAGTGCGCCCGCCGCGTCCCAAGAAACAGCGCCCAGAGCTAAGCGAAGATGAAACAGCGTTCGCCGAAAGCCTTGTGATCTATAAGGATGACGCAGCACTCGTTCTCAACAAGCCGCCGGGGCTTGCGACGCAGGGCGGCACCAAGACTGACGAGCATGTTGACCGCTTGCTTGACGCGCTGTGGTTTGAAATCGACGGACGGCCAAAGCTCGTCCACCGGCTTGATAAGGACACATCAGGCGCACTGCTGGTCGCGCGCAAGGCTAGTTCAGCCGCGCATTTCGCCAAGGCGTTTTCGAGCCGCACCGCGCGCAAAGTCTATTGGGCTATCGTCGTTGGCGTTCCCGAAATTCATGACGGCATGGTTGAGCTACCCATCTCAAAGCAACCCGGCAGCGGCGGCGAGAAGATGCACGTCGATCAGAAAGAGGGCTCACCTGCCCGCACCCGCTACCGCGTGATTGAACGCGCGGGCAATACCGCCGCTTGGGTTGAGCTTCAGCCCTTCACCGGGCGCACGCATCAACTTCGCGTCCATATGGCGGCGATTGGCCATCCGATTGTCGGCGACGGCAAATACGGCCTGCGTGACGCATTCCTCACTGGCACGATCAGCCGCAAGATGCACCTCCATGCGCGGCGTATCCGCGTTGATCATCCAACCGGCGGTGGGCAAATTGATGTGCGTGCTGACTTGCCACCGCACTTCGCCGAAACGCTTACCGATCTGGGCTTTGATGAGGCCAACGGTGACGCTCTGCTGCTTGATGAAGTGAAATTCAAAGACACCCCCGAGGGCAAAAAGCGCCTCGCAACCAATATTGCCAAATCGGCGCGCAAGGAACGCAAGGGCGAACGGCGCGGGCGGAGCAGTGCACCGCCCACACGCGGGAAGGGCAAGGCGAAATAATGCATCCCAATGCGGCCTTTCGCTGGGATGACCGCGACGCTCTGCGCGCGTTTGCCCGTGAGATTGGTTTCGGGATGCTGTTCGCCGGAACGCCCGATGGCCCGCGTGTCGCGCATTTGCCGTTTGTGTTTCTGGATGAGACCCGCATCGCGTTTCACACGGCGCGCGGCAACGGGATTGCCAAACATTTGGGCGGTGCCGAAGCGCTGTTCGTCGTCAACGGGCCGGACGCTTATATCAGCCCCGACTGGTATGAACTTGGCAATGATCAGGTACCGACATGGAATTACCTTGCGCTCGAAATGCAAGGGTCAGTGCGGCGGATGAGCGATGATGAACTCACCGCCCAAGCCGATGCGCTGACAGCCGAACAAGAGGCCCGCCTGGCGCCCAAACCCGAGTGGACGCGGCACAAGATGAGCGACGGCCTGTTCAATAAAATGCGCGGCGCGATCATCGGCTTTGAAATGCGTGTGACCGCATGGCGCAGCACGGCCAAGCTCGGGCAGAACAAACCACAAGAGGCGCGTGACCACGTTGCCGATGCGCTTGACGCGCGCGGGCAAAAGGCGATGGCACTTTTGATGCGGGAGCTAGGCAAATGAATCGCCTCGCGCTGTTCGACTGCGATGGTACGCTCGTCGACTCGCAGGCCAATATCTGCCTCGCGATGGAAGATGCCTTCACGCGCGCCGGGATGACACCGCCACCGCGCAGTGCGACTAGGCGTGTGGTAGGCTTGAGCCTTGTTCCCGCGATGCAAGCGCTGCTGCCCGATGCTGAGGATGCGCTGCATAAGGCGCTCGCCGAGGATTATAAGAACGCCTTCCACCGCCTGCGCGGGCGCGGGATGATCGAGGAGCCAATGTTTGACGGCATATTGGCCGCGATGGACGCGCTGCAATCCGATGGATGGCTGCTCGGCGTGGCGACGGGCAAATCGGATCGCGGGCTTGCGCTCTGCCTTGAACATCACGGCATATTAGGCCGGTTTGTGACGCTCCAGACCGCTGACCGCCACCCATCCAAGCCG
>JAYUIX010000088.1:0-2363 GCA_043765635.1 Sphingomonadales bacterium | reverse complement strand
ATATCAGGGATTGAATGTGCGAGCGACACATAACGCAGGCCAAACGGCCCAAGGCCAAAACTGCCGCCCGGCTCAATCACGTTGAGCTTGACCTGATCGGCAATGCCTTCATCCTCCAGCTTGCCCCGGATGAGTGTCGCGGTAAACGGCGTCGCATAGAGCGGAACGCCCAGATCCGCCGCGAGATAGGGGATTGCACCGATATGATCCTCATGCCCGTGGGTCAGGACAATCCCGAGCAAGTCCTGCTTGTGCGCCTCAATAAATTCAAGATCAGGCAGCACAAGGTCAACACCGGGATAATCACCGCCCGCAAACGTCAGGCCCAGATCAACCATGATCCATTTGCCTTGGCAGCCGTAAAGATTTACATTCATTCCAATTTCATCGGAGCCGCCGAGCGCGAGAAAAAGCAGTTCGTTACCAGGAGTCGTCAAAACATCATTCCATTCATCTATTTCAGCCGTCCATACATGATCGCGAGACCATTGATCGTTAAATCGCCCTCAACCGCATCAAAAACATCGCTATGTGCTTCAAAAATGGTTGCCAGCCCGCCCGTGGCGATAACCTTTACCGGCTTTCCGATTTCAGCCTTCATTCGCGCCACTAGTCCTTCAATCATCGCGATGTAACCCCAGTAAACACCTATAAGCATCTGGCTTTCAGTGGTCAGGCCCATCACGGTTTTGGTGGCCGGCGCTTCAATTGCGATGCGCGGTAATTTGGCGGCGGCCGCAACGAGCGCATCAAGCGAAAGATTGATCCCCGGCGCAATGATACCGCCCTTGTACGCACCTTTGGGCGAAACCCAATCAAAGGTTGTCGCAGTACCAAAATCAATGACGATCAAATCTCCTGCATGATCGGCATGAGCCGCAATGCAATTCACCGCGCGGTCAGCACCCACATTTTGCGGCTCATCAACATCAAGATCAATCCCCCACTCCACCGGCGCGCGGCCCGCGACGAGCGGATCAACCTTGAAATATTTGGTCGCCAAAACCGAAAGGTTATGCAGCGCACGCGGGACGACCGTTGCGATAATTACCGCCTCGACATCACTGATCTTGTAGCCGGTAAGCGTCAGTAGCTGCGACAGCCAGACCGCATATTCATCCGCGGTGCGCCGTGCGTCAGTCGCAATCCGCCAGCGCGCCTTTATTTCACGACCGTCCAACAAAGCAAAAACGACATTGGTATTACCAGCATCAATCGCGAGCAGCATCGCACCCTCCCCCTTCAAATTAGGCTCCCGTTCAAATCAGGAACACATCACCTGCGTGAATGACACGAACCGTGCCGTCCGCCAAGCGCAACCGCAGTGCGCCGTCCGCAGTTAACCCGTCAAACAGTCCTTCTACCCCGTCTCCGTCACCCAAATTTGCAACCAGCGCCGTACCCGGCGCATGCGCCGCCGATAACCAGGCGGCGCGCACTGGCGCAAGCCCCTCACCGCGCCACCGTGCAATCCAACGGGCGAAGCAAGCGGCCAAATCCTCGCAAAATGCGGCTGGATCAATGTGATACCCCTGCGCCGCCAAATTGGTGACGGGGCGGTCAAGTCCGTCAGGGTGGTGCGCAAGGTTTACCCCGATACCAACCACGACGGCATCGCCCGCACGTTCAAGCAATATGCCCGCCAGCTTTGCCCCGCCAATCAAAAGATCATTTGGCCATTTGATCACCACCGTGACGTCGGGCGCATAGGCGCGCACGGTCTCAAACAATGCCACCGCTGCAACCAACGCGAGCGTCGGCGCGGCAGGGTCACTCGGTTGTAGCCGCACGATCGTACTTGCATAAAGATTGCCCGGCGGCGATTGCCAGCCACGCCCCATGCGTCCCCGCCCGCTGCTTTGCTGTTCGGCGCGAAGCCATGTGCCTTCAGGTGCGCCGCTGGTCGCAAGTGCGATCATATCGGCATTGGTTGAGCCGGTTTGCGCAACAGTGCGGATCAATACGCTCAGAAAAGTGCCTTTGCGGCTGCATTGGCGGTGCTGCTCAGTAACGGAATCGCGAGGTAACCAACCAGCAATACGCCAGCCGATACGGCTATCAATCCGCTTTCAATTACACTCCCGGCCTTGGCATAGGGCGCGGCTGGTGCATCAAAATACATCGTCTTGATGATCTTGAGATAGTAAAATGCGCCAATCACTGAAGCCGCAATCCCGAACGCCGCAAGCGGGAGCAGCCCCGCCGCGACCGCTGCGTCAAACACAACGAATTTGCCCCAAAAACCGAACAGTGGCGGAATGCCTGCAAGGCTGAACATGAAAATCGCCAGAGCAGCGGCCAAGCCCTTGCGGTTTTGCGAAAGCCCCGAAAGGCTTGCGATCTGTTCAACCGCATTGCCATTT
>JAYUIX010000087.1:0-6653 GCA_043765635.1 Sphingomonadales bacterium | reverse complement strand
AAACTTCCCCTTCGGTGCGCGTGAGCAGATGCCGCCTGCGATCATCCGGGCGCTTGCCATCGTCAAACAAGCGGCGGCGCGGGTGAACCGAAACCACGGGCTTGATTCCATTATTGCTGACGCGGTTGAGGCGGCAACCGCTGAAATTGCGGCGGGCAGTTTTGCCGATCAGTTTCCGCTTACCATCTGGCAAACGGGCTCGGGCACGCAGACCAATATGAATGTGAATGAGGTGATCGCCGGGATTGCCAATGAATCGCTGGCCGGAGCGCGTGGCGGCAAGGCACCTGTCCATCCCAATGATCATGTCAATATGGCGCAAAGTTCGAATGACAGCTTTCCGACTGCGCTCCATATCGCGGCGGCGCTCGGTGTGCGGCATAGGTTGTTGCCAGCGCTTGAAGGATTGTTTCAGGCGATTGGCGCAAAGAGAGCGACGTGGGATGATATCGTTAAGATTGGCCGCACGCATATGCAGGATGCCACGCCGCTGACACTTGGCCAGGAATTTTCGGGCTATGCAGCCCAGCTTTTTGCCTGCCGCAACCGGATTGAGGATGCGACTGTCGAAGGTGTTTACAAGCTTGCGCAAGGCGGCACGGCGGTTGGCACCGGGCTGAATGCGCCACGTGGTTTTGACAAAGCAGTGGTCGCCGAAATTGCAGCACTTACCGGGCTGCCGTTCATTCCTGCGGTCAATAAATTTGAGGCGCTGGCCAGCAATGATGCGCTTGTCCATCTATCGGGGGCGCTCAATACCCTCGCTGTAGCGCTCACCAAAATTGCCAATGACATCCGCTTGCTGGGCAGTGGCCCGCGTTCAGGTTTTGGCGAGCTCATCCTGCCAGAGAATGAACCCGGCAGTTCAATCATGCCGGGCAAGGTCAACCCGACCCAGTGCGAGATGTTGACAATGGTAGCCGCCCAAGTGATCGGCAACACCCAAGCGGTGACTGTCGGCGCGATGCAGGGGCATTTGGAGTTGAACGTGTTCAAGCCAATGATTGGCGCGAATGTACTGCGCTCGATTGATCTGCTCAGTATTGGTATGGAGAGCTTTACGCTGCGCTGTGTGGGCGGGCTTGAACCCAACCGCGCACGCATCGCCGAACTGGTTGATCGCTCGCTGATGCTCGTCACTGCGCTCACGCCTGAGATTGGCTATGACAATGCGGCGAAGATCGCCAAGTACGCGCATCAAAATGGGCTGACCCTCAAGCAAGCCGGCCTCGCGCTCGGGCTGGTTGATGAAGCGACGTTTGACCGGCTGGTGCGGCCCGAGGATATGGTCGGGCGTTAGGGTCACAGTTTGATATTTGTTGGCTTTTGACAAGTTTTCGTACGTTGAGCCATTAATTGGGCTGCACCGAAGGCAGGTGCACTCTACTGACATAACGATGTCAGTAGCACTATGCTATCACTTCCCCGCATGTAAACGGGAGATAAGGCATGAAATACACATTCGCTGATACACTGGTGATGCTCGCCGAACTGACGATACAGCCTGAAAAGCGAGATGAGTTCCTCAACTATACCGTAGAAAATCTGGAGATTAGTCGGTCGGCTGCGGGCAATATCGCGTTCGACATCTTGATTGATGAAACGCGCCCTAATCAGGTGATATTCTATGAAGTCTGGGAGTCGGCGGAGGCGCAACAAGCTTACATGGCATGGCGTGTTGAACGCGGCGATCTGACGATTCTGCTTGCATTTTTGGCCGACCAACCCAAATTTACCGCTTTGCGGCGTATAACTGTATAACGCGCGAACAGATCAGGTCACGGCTTTGCGGAAAGGCGTAATCCTGACGCTGGCTGTAGCTTTTGCGATGGTTTTTCCGACGAGGTCTTGCAATTCGCTTTCGACAAAGCCGATTGTCTTGCCGAGCTGAATAACGCGCGCGGTGCCAATGAGTTTCCCAGGCTTAGCCGGAGCCAGAAAATGCACGTTGAGGTCGATGGTCGAAGGATAGGCTTCAGCATCTGTCGCGATTAGCACTGCTGGTCCCATGCAATCATCAAGCATGGCGGAAAGAAAGCCGCCCTGCACATTGCCAGCGGCGTTGCAGAACTCAGATCGGGCGGTGAAGGCGATTTTCACACACCCGTTCTCGCGTTCTGCTTCCAAAATGTCGAGACCGAGCAGTATTGCGCAAGGCGGTGTCGAAAAGCGATCAAGGATTGTTGGAATGGACATGATATTCTCCGGTTCAAGCAAGGCGCAAAGCTTTACGATGGCGCTCCTGACAGCATTATGTCAGTAGCGGCCAATGCGACGCGCCGAACGCCTGTTCAGATTGATCAACGAATTGCGCGCCCGCGGCGTTTCTCGTGCCGAAGACCTTGCGGCATATTTCGAGATCAGTGTGCGAACCGTCTATCGCGACATCGCCCATTTACAGGGTTCCGGACTGCCGATCGAAGGGGAGGCTGGTGTCGGCTATCTGCTCAGACCAGGATTTGACCTTCCGGCCCTGACATTCACCTTTGAGCAACTTGATGCGCTTGCAATGGGATTGTCATTTGTCGAAGTCGCCGGTGACACGTCATTGTCCGAAGCTGCACGAGAGGTTCGGGCCAAACTCCAAGCTTCGCTGCCCGAACCTGAAAAACGCAAGCTTGAAAATGCGCCGTTATTTGCAAGCAGACGAGATGGTCAAGCAGCGCCATCTATGAAAGTCATCCGCCGCGCGATTCGTGAGCGCAACATTCTGCGTTTATGTTATGAAGATGCGGAAAAATCCCCGTCAGACCGCAGGGTAAGGCCACTCGCCATTTGGGCATTTACCGAAGGCTGGCTTTTTGCAGGCTGGTGCGAACTGCGGAACGACTTTCGTGCGTTCCGTCTAGACAGGATCTCCGCATTGGAAGAAACTGGCGACCGTTTCGCCGATAATCCCAATCAGAACTTGCAAGCCTACCTTAACGCCAAAATCTTTGTCGCGCAGAAGCCGTAGTTGGGCGTTTTCAAATTCGCCGACCGCTCAACACCAAACGGCAGAATTGCATTCTGTTACCAAAAAAGCCGCTGTTCCAGAATTCACAACATTCAAGACATTCAAACTGCAACACTGTTGGTATGGCGTTAGGCTTGACTTCAAAGTAATGTTCGTATAATGTTCTTTATGATTTCTTGCATAAACATTGGGCACCGTGCTTTGAGCAAACCCTCTTCAGACAGGCTAAGGGTGCGCATATATTCACGGATGAACACGGGGTATTAGATGTATCATAATGGGACAATATAAGCTGCAAAAAACACGTGATAGGTGTCAACTATGTCAACTATGTAAAGATTATTTACACTTTTTCAGGCTGTGCGATACCCGTTCGTGTTGCGCCACGTTTAGCCTAGCAGCCGCCAAATTTTGTTTGCCTTCGTCGGGGCTTTGCGATATTGTAGCAATCGCTACATAAATACGGAGTCAACCATGACCATGTTTCGCATAATGCTCATCATGCTGTGCGGCGTCCTGACGGTCTACACCGCGATCGTCATTGCCAATCACGGCACCGGGCTATTCAGCGTATTCTATGGTGACATTGCCGTGATGGCTTGGCCGGGGCAGTTCAACCTTGATTTTTCAATGCTGCTATTACTGATGGCAATATGGGTGGCATGGCGGCACCAGTTTTCGCTCGCCGGATTTGCCCTCGCGCTGATCGCGGGATTGTTCGGCGCGATTTTCCTGACCCTCTATATGTTTGTGATCAGCATCCAGACGCAGGGTAATGTCAAGGCAATGCTGCTTGGGACACCTCGGGCCAGTTAGGCGCGTCAGTTAATGCGTCAACACGCGTTTGAAAACATCATGAAGCGCGTCGGGGCTGGCGGTATGCAGCGCGCCTGCATTGACCTGTGCCTGCGTCCACATTAAAGAGTCAGCAGGATCATGGTGCATTGCCCAGAGCGGAAACATGCGCTCTTTGATTGGCTCGGCGAGCAATATCTGGACATCAAGGTGACGATCATCCTTGCAAATCCGGGCATAAGTCGCATCAATCTTGTCCTGCGGCCCTTCAAGCAATTGCAGATAAACATCGGCACGGCATACCAACGCCCCGGTTAATCCGTCTCGTTCATTCAGGCTGCGCGATACCGACAAGATGTTATAAAGCCCGGCACTGTCATAGCCAAACGGCTGTGATGCATAGATAAGTTGGACGAGTGACATGGCGGGTGTTCCTTAATTCCGAATATCAACATAGAATGTAATATAACATTGTAACAGCACAATCAGGCAACAATGCGCGTGAAATAGTATATCATATGCTGTTGTATAAACGCATCTCAAGCATATAATGTTAGTTAACTGTCCCATAGCGAGATATGTTTTGGCTTGAAAGCGGCATGGACTGTGTTAACAAATCTTTAACTTTTGAGAATGGCTCAAAGTTTTCCCTAACGGGGCTTCTAGATTGTACAGGGGCACAATTGTGATCACCAATAAATTGCGTAAACTCGCGGCCGCAACCGCGCTTGTCGCCGTCGCTTTGTCATCAACGCCAGCATCGGCTTTGACGATCAACCTTTTCAACCTGAATAACGTCACGCCAGGCACTGATGCGTTTCGCGGTTTTCGCGCCGCCGCCAATTTCTGGGAACGGGTGATTACGACCAACAGCACGGTGAACCTCAACGTTGGTTTTTCAGCACTTCCGCCAAACGTTCTTGGTTCAACGGGCAGCACAACCAATGGCGTATTCCTTGAGCCATTTGTAAACATCCTGCAATCGCGCAGCAGATCAAATCTTGACCGGATTGCAAGCGCCAATTCACAAAGCTTTAAAACCAGCGTCGATGGTGCTGGTCGCGGTGCGTACAACTTCCTGATTTCAGGGCCACGCGCCGACGGTACGGGCGTTGCGATCAATCCGCTTCAAACCGTTTTGGATGCTGACGGCAGCCGCAATAACAACAGCCTGTCAGTGAATACGTCAGTGCTCAAGGCGCTTGGTGTAACCCCAACCTACACGGGTGCTAATCTCGCCAATCAAATTGATGGTACGGTTCAGTTCAGCAGCAATTTTGCATTCGATTTCAACCCAACCAATGGTATCGACCCCACCGCGTTTGATTTCGTTGCGATTGCGATCCACGAAATCGGTCACGCGCTTGGCTTCCGCTCAGGCGTTGACGTTTATGATGGCAACACGGGCTTTACGGGCAACCTCAATAACTTCACCTTCCTGACTCAGCTTGATCTCTTCCGCTACAGTGCGGCGAGTGCGGCGCTTGGTGCCAATGATGTGCAGATTGGTGGCAATCCATACTTCTCAATCGATGGTGGCCGGACGCTTTTCCAAGAAGGCTTCTTCTCAACGGGCGTGCGTTTTGGTGACGGTCGCCAAGCATCGCATTTCAAGGATGCAGCGGCTGGCGCACCTCAGCTTGGCCTGCTCGATCCAACGATTGCGCGCGGTCAGCAAGGTATCATTACTTCGCTCGATCTCGCGGCATTTGATGCAATTGGCTTTGACATCGCGTACGATGTGATTGCCAATGGTGACCGTGAATTCACCACGCTCAACCCATTCTTCGGCGCTATTCCTGAGCCAGAGACATGGGCGATGCTCATCGTCGGCTTTGGCTTCGTCGGTGGCGCAATGCGTCGTCGCACGACCAAGATAACCTACGCATAACGTGATTTTTTAAGTCCGGTTGAAGACAGGCGTATCCGAAAGGGTGCGCCTGTTTTTTTTGTGCGTCTGGGTTGAAAGCTTCGCTCCGCCACCGATATCAAGATGACGCTTTTTCAAGGAGAATGCCCCGTGTCAAACTCAGCCGTCGGAATGCCGTGCCCCGTATGCAAAGTCGCACTGACGATGAGCGAGCGGCAGGGCGTTGAAATTGACTACTGCCCGCAGTGTCGCGGTGTCTGGCTTGATCGCGGAGAGCTTGATAAAATCCTAGAGCGCAGCGCCGCCGAAGCGCCCGCCGCGCCCCAAGCACCAACCCCGCAGCCGCCTCCGATGCAGCAGCAGCCCCCGATGCAACAACCATGGGGCGGCGATAACCGTGGCTATCCACAGCACGGCGGCTACGACAAATACGGTCGCCCCAAGCGCCGCAAATCTTTCCTTGAAGAATTATTTGACTAAATGCTTGGGGCTGGTCTGTATAATTAACGCGCTTGAATACGGATCAGGGGCGCACGGCCACGATTGAAGCGTGAATAAAACAGCTTCACATTGGTAATGTCGCGTCGATCACCGCGCAGATCGACCGCGCTGGTGCAGGTGCCCGCGCGGATCGTGCGGCTTTCGGAGATATCCTGCTCACCGCCATTGGCAAAATTGACGTCGGCATCAAGCAGCTTGAAATCACGCCGCACCGCGCAAATCCGCACCTGACGGTGGCGGGCATTGCCGCGCAGTTCGATCTTGTCCCGGTCAATGCCGTACTCAATCGAGCGCTCTCCAATCGTCTGCCAATTGCGCGATTGCGCCGAAGCAGGGACGGCGATCGCGAAAATCGCGGCGGGGATGATAAGACAGGCGATACGCATGAGGTATGTTCCTTGAAATTGATATTACCAAGGGTAAAACCGATGAGTGCGCCAATCGTTCCCATTGGCGTTGGTTACTGTAGTGAACTTGGCGGCTTGGCGTCCTTGGCGTGAGAATATTCAACTGCCCGATGCATGGCGCGAG
>JAYUIX010000086.1:0-27941 GCA_043765635.1 Sphingomonadales bacterium | reverse complement strand
GCCCCGTGTCGAGCACGGGGCGACGAGGATAAAAAAGGCTGATTGCGCTAACAAAGTGGTCGTTGGCTGCCGACAAACCTGCACTCAAAAGGGGACGTGTCAGTCTATCTCCGAGTTAGTCGCGATGCCCCCCAAATTACTGGGTCTGTTCCATCTTCGAATGTTCGCTTTGCGCGTGTAAGAGAGCCAGCGTAGCGTTCGGCAAGGAAGCCTTGCATCAATCCTTGACGCCGATCGGGCGCATTCTTTTCTGAAAGAACCTTGTCGATTCCGTGCTCTCGACAAGCCGTCAGTAATCCTTCGAACTCGTCGATGGCGCAGATCGTAAATGGGTGCTTTATTAGGAGTGTCGAGTCCAATCCACGCTTTTTGAATTCGTCGGTGATAAATTGATCTAAATTCTTGTAGAAGAATGGCCCGAAAACAAACCAGTTGTGGAATGTCACGACTACAGGATGGATTGGACGATTGTCAGGCTGCCAGTGAGGATACTGCCCGGACAGCCCATCGGTGAGCGTCGCGTAGAGCTGACCGACGTTAGTCGCCAACCGTTGAATAGCAGTCTTAAAAGCAGGTTCGGGAGAAATCTCAGTCTGGGACGCAATATCCAACCGCGCAAGTTTGCATTCGACGAACAAGCAACCACCCTTGTCAGAAACTATCCAATCAACGCTGCGTTTCTCAGGCTTCCCCCAACTCGCCTCACGAGTGAACTCAAAATGATCTTCGCCGATTGAGCGCGCCACCTGACCGACGTAGTCTTCAAACGCACCACCGATTGCATTGCCGAAGCCAGAATTAGATCGAATCAAGTCAAAGTAGAGGCCGTCCGTAAGGCGTTGAACTAAGATCGGTGGCGCGGGACACATCGTCTTACGTAAGTTGCCAGCATGGACCAGAGGATATTCGCGCAATGGGTTGAAACTGTAAGCCCAATTTACATCATAGCTCTGACGTTCAAGCGTTAGTTCACGCAGAACGGAAGCGGAACGAGAAAGGCGATCCGACAAAGCATCAACTGGCACACGGATCGATTGCTCGGCTGCTTCTAGGAACGCAAATGAGGGTGTAGGGTGCTGCATCGTCTCTTCAACCAACAGAAGAACGATTTGAAAGAATTCGACAGCAGACATCCCGAATTCGGCCTCCACCATTGGGGCGACCAAAGGATGGGAGTAAAGCATGTAGTAGCGGGCAATGGTTCGGTTGGTTATGGGGGTTTGCCACGGAACCTGTCTAAAAGCTATTCGTGAAAGCTGAAGCAGGATGTCGTCAGATTGGGGTGGGACGTCGCTCCACTTAGCGTCTTCCAACTTGTGAATCATTCCAAAAGCTTTGAAGGCTATCGGTGCCGTGTTGAAGGGCTTTCCTCCACTTTGTTGGCCGTTTAGGATCAACTCACGAGTTAAAGTTTCGACGATGAATTCAAAAATTCCTGTGTCAATCTTGGATGCGCCCAACCGCGTTTTTAAAGTGGATAGCTGTTCAGGCAGCGGCTTATTAAACTGCAAATACTGCATGTAGCAATAAGTAGTAGCGAGACCGCTCCATAAGTTGAAGCCCCGCAGATAATTTCGAAGTGGCTTATAAAGTTCATACATAGGTAAGGCTGCGTTATGCCTGCGTTCCCACAAAATTGCGAGATCGCCATTACCGTAGGATCGATGTCGGCTTGCTCTATTTTCGTGCTGAAAACCTGCCTGTCAGCACCCCCAACTTATCCGCCAATCAAATTCCTTTCCTACAGAAAATATTCATGGTATGTTCCGATTATGATCGACGCTTTCGTCCCTCGCTTGCCTTTCTCACTGCGTCGCCGTGGCGGATCGGTTTTGCCATTTTCTCACATTGTGGAGCGCGCGCGAATATACCGATTCAGTGTCAACTTCCTGAGATTTCCGAGGTTTTTGAAAGGGGAACACACCTCAAAATCACCACTTTGTCTTTCTTCCTTCTTCTTGGTCTTCGTGGCTTCGTGTGGGATTAATCTACGGCCCTTCACATGCTGTCAGCCGGAGTATGGTCTCACACGAAGGCACAAAGCCACGAAGAGAAAAAGCTAATGAGCGTTTTGGTGAGACCCTTCGACAAGCTCTGGACAGGTTTTAGTGTGACTTTATGAACGGGTGTTCATCTTGGGCGGTCATGGCTCTTCACCCCCACCCCGTCATGAGGCGGCACATGGAGGGCGTAAGGTGACAAAAGGTGACAGAAATAGCGCGTTACAGGTAAACCTTTGTCACTTTATGGGGCAAAATCAGCCTGATCCCCGCCCTAATCCCCCCGCCTTGCTTTCGCCATCATTATCCCCTATCTATATTGCAACGCAGCAAGGCATGATGCTTTGCCTGATCGTGGCAGCGTGATTGTTCGGCCATCCGAACCGCCCCTGATCCTAACGCGTTTTGGCCCAACGGCTTCCCTTTTCACGCGGGTTGTCAAAACAAACCCCGCTTGTTGGCGTCGCGCATCTGCGCGCGTTCGACTGTATTTACTGAAAGATTTTTATGACTCAATTTTCCGATCTTGGCCTGTCCAAGCCGATCCTCGCCGCGCTCGCCGCGAAGGGTTACACCACCCCTACCCCAATCCAGACGCAGGCGATTCCGCCGCTATTGCTTGGCCGTGATTTGCTCGGCATTGCGCAGACGGGCACGGGCAAAACTGCCGCCTTCGCGCTGCCAACGATCCAATATCTTGAAAATGATCCGCGCCCGCGCGCAATCCGGGCGATCCGTGTTCTCGTGCTTTCGCCAACACGCGAACTCGCGGCACAAATCGCCAAATCCTTCCAGGATTATAGCCGCCACATGAAAATTTGCGTTGAAACCGCATTTGGCGGCGTGCCAATCAATCGCCAAATCCGCGCGCTGACTGCGGGTGTTGACGTTCTCGTCGCGACGCCGGGCCGCCTGATGGATTTGATTGAACAGCGCGCGGTAACGCTCAAGAATGTTGAGATTTTCGTGCTTGATGAGGCCGATCAAATGCTTGACCTTGGCTTTATTGAGCCGCTCAAGCGCATTGACAAGATGCTCCCCAAAGAGCGGCAGTCGCTGTTTTTCTCGGCCACCATGCCAAAGGCGATTGCCGAACTTGGCGCGCGTTTCTTGAATGACCCCGTCAAGGTTGCGGTGACGCCGGTTGCTTCGACTGCAGAACGCGTCAAGCAATATGTGACGTTTGTGAACCAGATTGAAAAGCAGGCGCTGCTCACCATCTCGCTCGCCGCTGAGCCGATTGAACGTGCACTGATCTTCTCGCGCACCAAGCACGGGGCTGACCGGATTGTGAAGCATCTCCACGCCGCCAACATCGGCTGTGCTGCAATCCACGGCAACAAATCACAGCCACAGCGCACCCAGGCACTGCAAGCATTCCGCAAGGGGGACATCAAAATCCTCGTCGCGACTGATATTGCCGCGCGCGGGATTGACGTTTCGGGCGTCAGCCATGTTTATAATTTCGACATGCCCAATGTGCCCGAACAATATGTTCACCGCATTGGCCGCACCGCGCGCGCTGGCGCAGACGGTATCGCGATCAGCTATGTTTGCGGCGAGGAAAAGGGCTGGCTCAAACAGATTGAGAAGCTGACGGGCGTGCGCCTTGACCCCGTGCCGCTGCCCGCCGATTTTGACGTGCAGCGCGCCAAGCTGCCCAAGCCAGCCGCTGGCTCAGGTGACCGTGACCGCGATCAACCACGGCGCGGTGATGGTCGTCGTGCCGCACCTGCTGGGGCCGCGCGCGAAGATCGTCCCCGTCGTCCCTTCCGCCCGCAACGCAAACCCGGCGGCGTCGGCGCGCACAAGGGCGCGGTGCAACGGACAGGTGGGCGGTAACAGAACGCTTTGAATCTAATCCGTTCGTCCTGAGCCTGTCGAAGGACTGTCCTTCTTTTTCCGAAGTATGGAGAAGAAAGGACAGGGCTTCGACAAGCTCAGCCCGAACGGATTTGGGGTAGCCCTCTCGCAAGGGGAGAGGGTTATTTTGAAACCAACGCCGCGCCCATCATCGCGTGGAGCATATTGACTGCCTTCAAGGGCCGCACCATCACTTTGAACCGCGTGATGAGATCATCCTCGTTCCACCAGATCATATCGATCCCGTTGACCTTGATGCTCGCGATGGTCTGCTCAAATTCAAGGATGGCGGAGCGCTCGCCGTGCCATTCGTTCAAATAGACAAAGCCGTCGCCGCCAAGCACCTTGGCCGCGCTCCAGAGATATTTGAAGGTGATGTCCTTGCCCACCTGCGGCGTGTGGACGACGGGCGATTCGAATACGACGTCCTCTGCAAGCATCGCGGCGAGGCTTTCCGCGCTTGGATGCGCCATATAGGCGTGCCATTTGTCGAGCGCGCTCATTACTTATACTCCGCCGGGATCGCGTCGGGCTGCGCATCGCCAAGCTCTGATCCGCCATCAACGTTGAGGATCGCCCCCGTAATATAACGCGCACTATCGCTTGCGAGGAACAGCGCAGCCTCGGCAATATCGCCTTTGGTGCCGTAATCGCGTAGCGCAATCCGGCCTTTGATTGTCGCCTCTGCCTGATCATTAGGCGCGAGGCGGAGCATCCCTTCAGTATCCGCAATTGGCCCTGGCGAAATCGCGTTGACGCGCACACCCGCTGGCCCCCATTCCATCGCCAGGCATTTAGTGACCATGTTGACGCCCGCTTTCGCCGCACAGGCATGGATTTGGAACATCATCGGCTTGACTGCCTGCCCGGCCGTAATCGTGATCAGCGACGCGCCGGGTTTATTGAGATGCTCAAAGCTCGCGCGAAACACATTGAACGTACCAAGCAGATCAATATCCACTACCGTTTTGAACGCATTGGCGCTCATCCCAAGTGCAGGAGCGAGGAAGTTTCCGGCCGCCCCCGAAAGAACAATATCAATCTTGCCATAAGCCGCCACGGTCTGCGCAAACGCCTCCTGAAGCCGCGCATAATCACGGACATCGCCGGGCAGTCCGAGTACGTCATGACCCTCATCGGTCAGTGTTTTTGCCGCAGCTTCTACCCGATCAACCTTGCGGCTGAGGATCACGACCTTTGCGCCGTGTGCCGCAAACTGCCGCGCGATTTCGAAATTGATCCCTGTTGATCCGCCCGCAACAAAGGCGACCTTGCCTGCAAGAACGTCTTTTACGATTGCCTGTCCCATAGTCTCTCCCATGTTTTGAAGTGCCATAGTGGGACAAAGCGGGGGCAAATACAAATCCGGCGGACGCGATTGATCTGCACCCGCCGGCAAGGTTATCACGTCGGAAGGACGTTAGGAAAATCAGGTGGTCGGTTCAGGCATCATCGAGCTGTGGAGATGCGCAATCTTCCACTCTCCACCTTGATAGGTGTAAATGAATGAATAGCGCGCCTTTACATCCGATTTTACGCCCGTCTTCGCGTCAGTCATCGCAACCGTCCAAGTGCCGAGCCGGGCAGCCATATTACAGCCTAGCTTGACCGTGCTGGTGTTAATCGTTCCGACCGGGCTATTTTGCAAAAACTTGATGAAATAATCGTTGATCCCTGCCGTGTCAGTGCGCGGTTTATTCGAAACGGTTGGCAGCAGCACGGCGTCCTTGCTGAAAAGTGCAGTCACTTTTGCAGGATCCTTTGTTGCCCATGCAGCGTTGAAATCATTAAACTGCGCTTCAATCATCGCCTCATTCACAAGCTTACATTTTGAACCACCATCCGCCTTTGCTTTGGCAGCAGCGCTGGTTGAAGTTACAGCAAAGGCGATGGCCGCAGCGGTAATCAAGATCGTTTTCATATTTAGTATCCTGTTCTAAGGTTGATTTTAAGCAGGCGTCGCTTCGCCCCGTGTTTTCCAAAGCGACCAGCCGATGCCGCCGAGGATAAGACCGAACGTCACGGCGAGGCTCAGCACTGGCGGGAATTTTTCCCCGCCAAGGATGAAGTCAGCGACGAAAATTTTCGAGCCGATAAACACCAGCACAAGTGCCAGCGCATATTTGAGATAGTGAAAACGGTGCACCATAGCCGCGAGTGCGAAATAGAGTGCACGCAGCCCCAGGACAGCCATGATGTTTGACGTGTAAACGATGAACGTGTCCGTCGTGATCGCAAAGATCGCTGGCACACTGTCCACCGCGAACACCAGATCAACCACATTGATCACAACCAGCGCGAGGAACAGAGGTGTTGCCGCAAGCACCAGCTTCCCCGTTTTGCTATCGGGGACACGCACGAAGAATTTCTGCTGGTGCAACTCAGGCGTGACCCGCATGAGGCGCGATATAAATTTGACGGCTGGATTATTCGCAACGTCCATTGGTTTTTCGCTGGCGAACAGCATTTTCACGCCAGTCGCGATCAGGAATACTGCAAAGATATAGAGCACCCAGTAAAATTGCTCAACCAAGGCAGCGCCAAGCGCGATCATGATGCCGCGCAACACGATGACGCCGATAATGCCCCATAAAAGCGCGCGATACTGATATTTGGGCGGGATGGCGAACGTCGTGAAAATCAGCCCAATGACGAAGATATTATCAATCGACAGCGCCTTCTCGATAAAGAAGCCGGTGTAATATTTCATCGTCAGATCAGTGCCGATCTCAGTACCAAACGCTGCAGTTTTTTGGAAATAGACCCAGACACCGAAGGCGAGGGCGAAGCTGATGTAAAAAGCTGAGAGTTTAAGGCTTTCCGAGATGCCCATCTCGCGGTCTTCCTTGTGCAATATGCCAAGGTCAAACGCGGTAAGAGCAATCACGATGCCGATAAAACTCATCCAGAACCAGACCGGGGTGCCCAGCCAGTCGCTTAGTAAAAATTCCATGATAATCCCTGTTTTTTATTATAAACCGAAAAGGGCTGGCAGCGACAAAGAGGGGGGGTGCCGCTGCCAGCCAGAGCATGATAATTCCTGGCGAGGTTAAACCTGCCAAAAGATCGCACTCTATTCAGATAATTTAAGCCGTTCGCAGCGACGGGCGACCAAGCGCAAGACGGTGCAGCCGATCTTTAACCGCGAGCTTCAATTTCTTGAGCCGCTGCACCTTCGCAAGATCAGGCCAGCGGCGCGATAATTGCATACGGATTTCATCATCAAGACGACGATGAATGGCGAGAAGGCGGTAAGATATAACGGACATAATGCCACTCCATGTTTCAGTTTGACTGGATCGGAGAGCTATAGGTGCGATTGTACGTACATTACAAAGCCACAAAGCACCGGAATTCTCCGATGCGATCCGACATCACGTCTCAGTTTCCTGAAAACGTCAGAGGGGCCCGGTTCGCGAATCTGCAAATATCAGAAAAAACGAAAAATTCAAGGGTGGTGATTATGATGATTTCAAATTAGGAAATTTCCCATGAAAAAACTCCGTAAAGCTGTGTTTCCCGTTGGCGGTCTTGGCACCCGCTTTTTGCCCGCAACCAAGGCAATGCCCAAGGAAATGCTGACCGTGGTTGATAAGCCGCTGATCCAATATGCGGTTGATGAAGCGCGTGAAGCGGGCATTGAACAAATGATTTTCGTGACTGGGCGTGGCAAATCCGCGCTCGAAGATCATTTTGATATTAGCTACGAACTTGAAACCACCATGAGCGAACGCGGCAAAGCGTTAGATGCAATTGAAGGCACACGCTTTCGCCCTGGCGAAGTGATTTATGTCCGCCAGCAAGAGCCCATCGGGCTTGGCCACGCGATCTGGTGTGCACGCCATATCGTTGGGGATGAGCCGTTCGCGATTTTTCTGCCTGATGAGCTGATGGTTGGTGCCCCCGGCTGCATGAAACAAATGGTTGAGGCCTATAATGAAATTGGCGGCAACATCGTCTGCGCGCTTGAAGTCGCGTCGGAGGAGACCCGCAAATACGGGATTATCTCGCCTGGTGCCGTGAACGGTAAGCTGACCGAAGTGCTTGGCCTGATTGAAAAGCCCGCGCCCGGCACTGCGCCGTCAAACCTGATGATCCCCGGCCGCTATATTCTGCAACCCGAAGTGATGCGCGTGCTTGAAAATCAAGCACGCGGGGCTGGCAATGAAATTCAGCTTACTGACGCGATGGCGCAGATGATTGGCACCCAACCCTTCCACGGCTTCCGCTTTGAAGGCCGCCGCTTCGATTGCGGTGATAAAGCAGGCTTCATCACCGCCAACATTGCGCTGGCGCTTGACCGGGCGGATATTGGCCCAGTGGTCAAGGACTGGCTGGATCAGAATGTTTAGGTGTGTTGTGTTCAAATTGAACCACCCAATCCGTTCGGGCTGAGCTTGTCGAAGCCCTGTCTTTCCTTTGCGATAACCGAAAAAAAAAGGACAGCCCTTCGACAAGCTCAGGGCGAACGGGAGTGGGTACCTAAGCCGCGCGCCTAGTCGTTTCATTGAGCCAGGCACGCGCCTGACGCTGAGCCTCGGCGATTTCACGCGCAGTCATATCGTCGGCGATTTCGGCGCGGCATTCTTGGCCACGCTCATTGCCGCGTAGCGCCGCCAAGTTAAACCATTTGTGCGCTTGCACGAGGTCTACATCAACTCCGCCCGTTCCCGATGAATAAGCGATGCCCAATTCATAAAGGGCGTTGGTATCGCCGTAAGCCGCATCGGCCATCCGGCTATCGATTAAAAAATTCGCACTCTTGCCACTCAAAGCCATTGTCATTCCCCTGCTGACGTATCTGTCAAATGCAAGTGTCACCGAAATGGTCTCAATAAATGGTTAACGCTGTGATTAGTTTTTGCTCCGAACTGGGAAATTATCGATCAAACGAGTGCTGCCGATTCGCGCTGCGGCGAGGATTCGGGCGTCTTGATCAAGCGTTTCTAGCGGTTCAAGTGACACTGAATCGACAAGCGCAACATAATCAACTGATGCAAACCCAGCCCGCAAGAGCGTATCTTTGGCCTGGTTAAGCGCAGAGGAAATGCACGCTCCAGCTATAATTTGCGCCCCAGTGGCTTGCAAAACACGTGGCAAAGCCAGCGCTGTACAGCGCTCATTATTTGATAAGTAAGCATTGCGAGATGACAGCGCGAGGCCGTCTCCGTCGCGTACAATCGGCGCGCCGACAATCTCAATGCCCAGATCAAGATCATGCACCATCCGGTGGATAACTGCCAATTGCTGCCAGTCTTTCTCACCAAACACCGCGATATCTGGCTTTACTTGATTAAGAAGTTTCGCAACCACCGTTGCCACCCCGTCAAAATGGCCGGGGCGCGCCGCACCGCATAGCCCGTCCCCAAGCCGTGCCACGCTGACGGTTGTTGCAAAGCCCTGCGGATACATTGTCGCCACATCGGGCAACCAAAGCCCCGCCACCCCAGCCTCTGCCAACAACGCCGCATCCGCCACCTCTTGCCTTGGATAGCGTGAGAGATCTTCATTGGGGCCAAATTGGATCGGATTGACAAAGATTGAGACAATCACATGATCAGCAATCGCCTTTGCTTGGAGGACAAGCGCCATGTGTCCGGCGTGAAGCGCACCCATTGTTGGCACCAGTGCAATGTGCTTTCCACCCTCCCGCAAAGCGTTCACCATTTTTTTGAGGCGATCAAGGTGACGGATAGTTTGCACGGTTGGCCTTGCTCCGATATGGCGAAGCGACGCCCGATGCCGGGTGGGTCGCAGATAATCAAGGGGGTTTGCGCGCGTTTATGGTCGATGGGAAGACGCATTATATCGTTTTTGCCAATGAAAAGGGCGGAACCGGCAAATCGACAACAGCCGTGCACACCGCCGTTGCGCTTGCGGCGACGGGCTATTCAGTGGCCGCAATTGATCTTGATACGCGTCAAAAGACGCTCACTCGCTATCTCGACAACCGTGAGGCAACCGCGCGGCGGCGCAAGATTGATCTGCCCTCGCCAGTGCACGTCACGCTTGGTTTGATCACACCTGCCGGCCTTGATCAGGAAATCGCACGGATTGGGCGCGGCGCTGATTTCATCATCATTGATACGCCGGGGCGCGATGATCCGGTATCGCGCGCGGCCATCGCCAAGGCTGATACGATTGTTACGCCCATCAATGACAGCTTTGTTGATCTTGACTTGATTGGCCAAGTTGATGCCGAAACCTTCCGTGTAAAGAAACCAAGCTTTTATGCTGAGCTGATCTGGGATTTGCGTAAAGTACGCGCGCAGAGCGACGGCGCCTCGGTTGATTGGGTGGTGCTGCGCAACCGCCTTCAGCATATTGAGGCAAACAATATGCGCCGTGTTGGCAAGGCGCTTGACGAGCTTTCAAAGCGCGTTGGCTTTCGCACGATATCTGGGCTTGGTGAACGGGTGATCTACCGCGAACTCTTCCCCAAAGGCTTGACCCTGCTTGATGTTGAAGCGATTGGCGGCATCGGCATCAGCCATATTGCCGCACGGCAGGAATTGCGCGAAATGATCGCCGGGTTTGCGCTCCCCGAGCGTGAAAGTCTGCAAGCAGAATTGGAATTCGGATGATTAAGCTACTCCTCCTGATCGCGGTTGTTATTGCGGTGGTTTATTTCGGCAAGCGGATGCTTTCATCGGGTGCCGGCATGTCACGTTATGAAGCCGCGCGCTTGCTTGAAGTTGATCCCGATGTCGACGCCGAAACGATCCTCGCCGCCCACCGCCGCCTGATCGCCAAAGTTCACCCCGATGCGGGCGGCAGTGCCGAACTCGCCGCACGCGTCAATCAGGCGCGTGATACGCTGCTTGGAACCCTTCCCCGTTAAATTCGTTATGAGTGTATCATATGCCCCATAAATTTAATCCCATCGCGATGCGCGAGTATGACATTCGCGGCATTGTTGGTAAAACGCTTGGTGTTGAAGACGCGCAAGCTATCGGTCGCACCTTTGGTACACTGATCAAGCGCAACGGCGGATCAACCGTGGCAGTGGGGTATGACGGTCGCATTTCCTCTCCAATGATGGAGTCGGCGCTGATCACTGGGCTTATTGCGAGCGGCGTTGATGTCGTCCGTGTCGGCCTCGGCCCAACCCCGATGTTATATTATGCTGAATATATACTTGAAGGCGTAGACGGCGGCATACAGATAACCGGCAGCCACAATCCCGCCGACTATAACGGCTTCAAGATGGTATTTGGTCACGCGCCGTTTTACGGCGAGGATATCCAGCGGCTTGGGCGCATCGCCGCCGTCGGCGACTGGGAGAGCGGGTCGGGCACCGTCCGTGACGTCGATATTGAGGACGCTTATGTCGCGCGCCTCGCTCAAGGATTTGACGGCGGCAGTTTCCGCATCGGTTGGGACGCCGGAAACGGTGCTGCTGGTCGCATTATCGAAAAGCTCACCGCTATTTTGCCCGGTGAGCATCACTTGCTTTTCACCGCCATCGACGGAACCTTTCCTAATCATCATCCTGATCCAACAGTCGAAGAAAATCTTGCTGACTTGAAGGCGCTTGTCGCCGAAAAGAAGCTCGATTTCGGAGTTGCTTTTGATGGCGACGGCGATCGTATCGGGGCGATAGACAGCCAAGGCCGGGTGATATGGGGCGACCAAATTTTGTCCATATTGGCTGAATCTGTGCTGAAGAAAGTGCCGGGAAGCACAATTATCGCTGACGTCAAGGCAAGCCAGGCGCTTTATGACCGGATTGCTGAACTTGGCGGTGTGCCGCTGATGTGGAAAACCGGACACAGCCTGATCAAGGTTAAAATGAAAGAAACTGGCAGTCCGCTTGCTGGCGAGATGAGCGGCCACATCTTTTACCAACATGATTGGTACGGATTTGATGACGCGCAATATGTCGCAGTGCGCTTCATCCGCGCGATCCGTGAACTTGGCGGATCGCTTGACGCGCTGCGAGATGCAATGCCCAAATTCGTCAACACGCCCGAAATGCGCTTTCAAGTTGATGAAAGCCGCAAGTTCGCGGTGGTGGACGAGGTGCTCGCTAGGCTCGAAGCCGCAGGGGCTGACGTCAATCGCACTGACGGCGCACGCGTGAATACGGCGGACGGTTGGTGGCTGCTCCGCGCGAGCAATACACAAGACGTGCTCGTCGCGCGCGCCGAAGCCAAGGATCAGGCAGGGCTAGACCGCTTGATGGTAATGATTGATGATCAGTTGGCGGCGAGCGGGCTGGAACGCGGGGACAGTGTGGCGCATTGACCCGTACTTGCACGACGTGCTAGAACATTTAAATGGAACCGCGTCGTGCACAACCCGTTATCAGCTTTCGGTCGCGCAAAGCGCAAGAACGGCTACGCGTTTTGACGCGCGGCGGGCGTAGTCAGGCCGAAGTGATTGAGCAGGCGCTGGAACGCGAACCCGATCCGCTAATAGCGACCGATGCTGAAAACGAGCGGGCATTTCAAGAAATCCTGGCGATATCTAAGCGCGGTGCCAAGCTGCCAAGACGCTGGGCATCAATGGCAGAATTTGACGCCGCAGAATATGATGAACGGGGCAACTGCCGTTGATCATTGATACGTCGGCGCTTGTGGCATCGGTGTATTGCGAAGATGGCGCGGAGGTCATCAACCGCGCTTTTGCCAATGAGGCGCGAACTGCGTTGATACCCACCCCAGTTATTTTCGAATATCACCGCGTAACCTCGCTCAAGGCCAATGTTCCCAATCCGGTTGCATTGGAGCTTCAGGCGAAACTATTGTCGCTTGGTGTTCGTCTGCTTCCGCTCGATGAAGCGATGGCAATGCGTGCAGCAGAAAACAACGAGCGATACGGTTCGGGCAATGAGCAAGGCGGCTTGCTCAATATGCTTGATCTCATGGTATTTACGGCTGCCAAAGCCTATGATTTGCCTATCTTGTGCACTGGCAAAGATTTTCGTGCTGCTGGTGCCAAAATCCATCCCGCCAGCCGCCCGATGTGATCGCACTCCCCGCCGCGCTACCAATCCACAATTTATGCACGGGAATTGAACCGATTCACTTTACCTGGGAAATCTGACATCCAAATGTCGCCAAATTGACCTTGGCGCGTCATAATAATCTGCCAGTTTTTATCATTCAAATGATGAATAACCGGAGGCAACAGCAGATGAGCGATATTCTGGCGACCTATTACAGCGACGGCGATGTCGACACCAATAAATCAGGCAACCCAACGCTCGAATCGCTGGTCGAGGCGCGCTATTCGCGGCGGCATACGCTGTTTGGCGGTGCGGCGATTGCCTCTGCGATGTTCCTGCCGACTTTACTTGCTGGCTGCGGCGAAGACAGCCCGCCACCGCCTTCAGTTTCGGCAAGCAATGGCCAAACCAGCGCGGGCGCGGTTTTTGGCCTTGCCGCTATGGTCGGCGATGGCGCTGCGCTCAGCACGATGACATGGTCACAAATTTCGGGGCCAGCCGTTGCCATCCAGAATGCCAACAGCCTCAACGCAAGCTTCTTGGCGCCCAGCGTTGCCGCCGCAACCCCAATTGGTTTTCGCTTTACCGCCCAGCGTCAGGGCGGACGGGCAACCACAACCGATGTCACTGTCACCGTTGATCCAGCCAAGCTTGGCTTCTCAGCCGTTGCAAAAAGTATCACAGACCGGGTGACGGTTCCCGCTGGCTATGAAGTGACGGTACTTTACCGTTTGGGCGATCCAATCAACGGCGCGACATCAGCCTATGCCAATGATGGAACTGACCCAAGCTTTGAATTCCGTGCGGGCGATCATCATGACGGCGTTTATTATTACGGTCTTGCAGCCAGCGGCAGCGGGCGCGACGATAACAGCAGTTCGCGCGGGCTGCTCGCGATGAACCATGAAAATATCACCCAGCGCTTCCTCCATCCAAACGGCGCAACCATTACTAACGGCGTCCGCCCCGAAGCTGAAGCTTTGAAGGAAATGCAGGCGCACGGCGTAAGCGTGATTGAAGTGTCGCGTGGCAGCACTGGCCCGTGGTCTTATAATCAGAGCAGCGCACTCAACCGCCGCGTTTCGCCGCTGACCCCAACCCAGTTCAATGGGCCAGTACGTGGCAGCCCGCTCCTCCAGACACTCTTTTCACCAGCCGGAACCAATGGTCGCGGTACACTCAATAACTGCGCCAATGGTTTCACATTCTGGGGCACCAACCTGACGTGTGAAGAAAATTGGGCGGGCTATTTCCGCCGTCGCAGCACGACTGATAACCCGCTACGCACCGCCAAAGAAATTACCGCGCTTACGCGTTACAGTGTCGGCGGTGGCCCGCTTGGTGGCGGGGCATATAGCTGGTTCTCGGTAATCCCGGCTGACCCTGCCAACACGATCTGGCGGCGCTGGACAGCAGAAGTCTCAGGAGCCTCGGCAACGCAGGATTTCCGCAACGAAGCCAATCAGTTTGGCTGGGTTGTCGAAATCGATCCCTATGATCCAACCACAACGCCGCGCAAGAGGACAGCGCTTGGCCGCTTTGCGCATGAAGGCTGCTGGCCGGGCAATTTCATCTCTGGCCGTCGCCCGGCATTCTATATGGGCGATGACGCGCGCGGCGATTATGTTTATAAATTCGTGTCCGCCGCTGCTTGGGACCCATCCGATGCCCAGCGTGCGGATCGCCTTGCCGTGGGCGACAAATATTTTGACGCAGGTACATTGTTTGTTGCGCGTTTCAATGCTGATGGTTCGGGCACATGGTTGCCGCTTACCTTTGGTCAGGGTGCGCTGACATCAGGCAACGCCGCTTATCCCTTTGCTGATCAGGCCGATGTGTTGACCCATGCGCGGCTTGCGGGCGATGCGCTTGGCGCAACGCGGATGGATCGCCCCGAATGGACAGCGGTGAATAACAGCAACGGCGAGGTTTATCTAACGCTCACCAACGGCAACGCCACCAGCCGCCCGCTTGCTGGCACTGATCCGGCCAATCCGCGCCACTATAATGATCCGCGCACTACCGGCACTGCGCAACGCGGTAACCCCAACGGCCACATCATCCGGCTTCGCGAAAGCGGTGACAGCACCGAGGCGACGAGCTTCACTTGGGACATTTACCTGTTTGGCGCAGGCTCTGATCTTGATGCGACCAATATCAACTTGTCAGGGCTTGATGCCACCAATGACTTCTCATCGCCTGATGGCCTTTGGTTCTCACGCCCGACCAATGCCTCGGGCCAAGTCAATCCGGTGGTTTGGATTCAAACTGACGACGGCGCGTTCACTGATGTTACAAATTGCATGATGCTTGCCGGGATGCCGGGCCGGGTTGGTGACGGCGGCACGCGCACGATCACCAACATGGATGCAAGCGGCGCTACGCGTCAGCAAGCCACAATCATTGGCAAGGCTCCCGCTGCCACACTCAAGCGCTTTCTTGTGGGGCCAAATGAGTGCGAAATCACTGGGGTTGAATCGACCCCCGATGGCCGCTCACTCTTCGTCAATATCCAACATCCCGGCGAAGACACCAACGGCGGCAGCGCATGGCCGGCAACGCAAAATAGTGCGGTGTCAACCGCGCGGCCACGCTCATCCACAATCGTGATTACACGCACTGACGGCGGGGTTGTCGGGCTTTCGTAAAACAGACAGCGTTTCGGGGACAGCCTATTGGCTGTCCCCTCTCTGGCGCGATGGATAAGGGGGACACCGAATACGGTGTCCCCGGTGTGCGGCTTGTGGCAGCGCGCGCAAGCCGCTAGCGCGCTATTATGCAGCCTAACCGCGACGCCACCCTCCCCGCCGTATTGACCAACTGGTTCGCCACAAAAGCCTGGCAGCCGCGCCGTCATCAGCTTGAGATGCTTGCCGCTGCCCAGGCAGGCGAAGACGCGCTGCTGATCGCGCCGACAGGATCGGGCAAAACGATGGCGGGCTTCCTGCCAACGCTTGTTGACCTCATCACATGCCCAACTGATAGTCTCCACACACTCTACATCTCACCGCTCAAGGCGCTCGCAGTTGATGTCCAGCGCAACCTGCTGACCCCGATTGAGGAGATGGCGCTTGATATCCGCGTCGAAACCCGCACCGGCGACACCCCGTCTGACCGCAAGGCGCGCCAGCGGATACGCCCGCCGCAAATCCTGCTGACAACGCCTGAATCGCTGAGCCTGCTGCTCTCATACCCTGAGAGCTTCACAATGTTTGCAGGATTGGAGACGATCATCATTGATGAAGTCCATGCCTTTGCCACGCAAAAGCGCGGCGATCTACTCAGCCTGTCAATCGCGCGGCTGGCCACAATAGCGCCCGCGATGCGCCGCGTTGCGCTCTCGGCAACGGTTGCTGACCCGGAGGAATATCAGCGCTGGCTCTCGCCCCGCCTTTCGCGCCTTGTCATTGGGGACGAAGGCGCGCCGCCTGATATCGCGATCCTCCTGCCTGAGGGCGAAATCCCGTGGGGCGGGCATTCGGGCGCCTATGCCACGCCCCAAGTGATGGCCGAGATTGAGCAGCACGCGACGACGATCATCTTTTGCAACACGCGCGGGCTGGCTGAACTGACCTTCCAGAAACTGTGGGACGCAAACGAACTCAAACTCCCCATCGGCATTCACCACGGCAGCCTTGATATCGAGGCGCGGCGCAAGGTTGAGAACGCGATGGCGGCGGGCAAAATCCGCGCACTTGTCGCCACCGCAAGCCTTGATCTCGGCGTTGATTGGGGCAATGTTGACTGCGTGATCCAGATGGGCGCACCCAAGGGAGCATCGCGCCTGCTCCAGCGCATTGGCCGCGCCAACCACCGGCTTGATGAGGCAAGCGAGGCCATTGTCGTCCCCGGCAACCGCTTTGAATATTTGGAGGCCGAGGCCGCACTCGACGCGATCAAAGCGGGCGAGCGTGACGGCGATCCATTCCGCCCCGGCGGGCTTGATGTGCTGGCCCAGCATATCATGGCCTGTGCCTGCGCCGCACCCTTTGATGCCGACGCCTTGTTTGCCGAGGTGCAGAGCGCCGCGCCATTTGAGGATGTCGATTTCGCGACGTTTGAGCGGCTGCTCCACCTCATTTCAACGGGCGGCTATGCGCTCAAGGCCTATGACAAGTTCCGCCGATTGGTGCAGGGGCCGGACGGGCTTTGGCGGATCACCCACCCCAAATTCGCAGCCCAGCACAGATTGAATGCGGGCATTATCATTGACGCGCCGATGATCGGGGTGCGTTTCAAAAATGGCCGAAAGCTCGGGATGGTTGAGGAATATTTCGCCTCCACCCTCGTAAAAGGCGATCGCTTTTATTTCTCCGGGATCGCGCTTGAGGTTGAAAGCATGGACGCGACTGACCTCACCGTCCGCGCGACGAGCAAGCGCGCGCAAATCCCAAGCTATATGGGCGCGCGGATGCCGCTCACCACGCATCTGGCTGACCGTGTGCGCGGATTTCTCGCCGACCCAGACAGTTGGGCGCGCTTCCCAAGCGACGTCCGCGATTGGCTGACCATGCAGGCCAAGCGCTCAATCCTGCCACGCCCTGATCAATTGCTCATCGAGACTTTCCAGCGCGACGGTCTCCATTACATGGTTACTTACAGCTTTGAAGGCTGGAACGCGCACCAGTCGCTTGCGATGCTGATCACAAAGCGGATGGAGACGCGCGGACTCAACCCAGTTGGCTTCGTCGCGAGCGATTATGCTTTTGCAATCTGGAGCCTCAAGCCAGTCACTGATCCCAAGAGCCTGTTTTCGAGCGACATCATGACGGGCGAATTCGTCGATTGGGTCGAAAACTCGCACCTCCTCAAACGCGCCTTCCGCGAAGTCGCGGTGATCTCAGGCCTCGTTGAGCGCCAGCACCCCGGCAAGCGCAAAACGGGGCGGCAAGTCACCTTCTCGACTGACCTGATCTATGACGTGCTGCGCCGTTACGAGCCCGACCACATCCTCCTCGAAGCCGCCTGGGCCGACGCCCGCGCGCGGATGACCGACGTCGGGAGATTGGGCGCGCTCCTCGACCGCGCGGCGGCAACGATGGTGCACAAGCATTTGGAACGCGTCTCCCCCCTCGCAGTACCAGTGCTCGTCCTGATCGGGAGGGAGCGGGTGGCCGGGGCGGAAACAGACGACGCGCTGTTGATCGAAGCGGAGTTGATCGAGGCGGAGGGGATAGCGGCGGAAGCGATGCGGGCTTAAATCCCTCTCCCCTTGCGGGAGAGGGATGCAATCAGCGGCGCTTCACTGTCTCGCCGTCACTCCCGAGTAGGCGGGAGTCCATAAACTCCCAAGGCATGCGATTATAGATTCCCGCCGATAAACACGATATGGAATTATCCGAAGGAGGACGGTGATGGACACGACAAATGATGGTAAGCCTCAGATGCCCGACGATTCGTTCTACTCGTTCGAGGAATTCCGCATGGTGTATGATTCTACAGAGCTTATCTCTGAACGTAAGATCGCCTTCAACCGCAACAATGCGTCACTATGTTTAGCGGTTATTGCAGGTCAAGGCGTAGCGACCAGTTGGTGCTACCAGAAACCGGGCCTTGAAGTGTTGGGGCCAATTGCGATTTTAACGATTTCGGTTCTCGCAATTGTCTTCTGCTTGTACTGGAATGGCCAGCTTTGGGCTTTCAAGGAACTTAACAGCGCAAAATTTCAAGTTCTTGAGGAGATGGCAGCTCGGGTAACGTTCCCGGACTACACTGAACGTTCGATACGCTCTATGAATCCATTTATGCGAGAGTATCAAATTCTTACGGAAAATAAAAAATTATTTGAAGGGCGAAAAGGGCTTATTCTACAGAAATCAAATTTCGCAGAGACGATAGTACCAAAAAGCTTCATCACTTTTTTCTTTGGCTCTTCTTGTCTATGTATTTTTTGGCTAATGTTGAATCTATGATTAAATTTGGAATTACAAAACAATGATTCGCTATATTCTCGTAATAGCGCCTGTCGGCGCTGATCCAGAATACGAACTCAAAATGGAAATTATTCGTTCAATTTGCGACGCCAACGGGCTTGGATATCATGTACCCTTCTTGAACGCATCCCGATTTGATTTGGATGAAGCAATGAAAACAATCCGTAGCGCTGCCGTTATTGTTGCAGATTTAAGCTACGCTCGCCCGAGCTGCTATTATGAGCTTGGATTAGCAGAGGGAGCAAATCGACAAGTGGCCCTCATTGCGCGTGCTGGCTCTGAAATTTTCCAGCACTCTGGAAAAAGGGCCGTCACCTTCTACGATGCACTATCAGATTACGAGATCGTCGTCGCACAAGCGCTGGGCATCGCATCATGAACGCACGAAGTGCAATGCCGGCGACAAAATACTCTCCTCAAGCCGCCCGCAGTGCCCGCACCACTGCCTCGGGGTCGCGGTCGATCACTTTCAAATATGACCGCGCCGGGCCCTCTGGGTAGCGTTTGCCTTGTTCCCAGTGGCGCAGCGTGTTGACGCTGAAGCCGAAGCGTTGGGCGAAGGCTTCCTGTGTCATCCCCGTCTTGGCGCGGATCGCGCGGACGTCGAGGATTTTGGGCTGGTGGACGCGGTAGAGCGAGAGATCGCCCTCACCCTTTACATGGGCAAGCGCCTCTTTCAGGCCTTGCAAAATGCCGTCGCTCGCTTCGCTCATGTCCTCTGCTCCTTTAATGCAGCCGTAATCACAGCTCTTTCCTATAGCAAAAAATCATGTTATGTTCTAAATATGATTTATGCTTTCACCCCGCATTTGCCCTTTTCTTTGTGCCGCTGTAGCGAGCCGATTGCGTCGTATTTTTCTCATCATGCCGGATCAGAAAACATACGGATTCGGTGTCAACTTCGTGAGTTTTCCGGGATTTTTTGAAAGGGGATGAATGTTGGAAATCTCGACCTTTCCTCTTCGCGGCTTGGCGGCTTGGCGTGAACCACTTGCAATCTCGCGACACGCGGCGCGGCCTGGTTTGTTTCGCGCGAAGTCGCCCTTCGACTGCCTTGCAGGCGCTCAGGATAAACCTCGCCTTTGGCGAAGGCGCGAAGGGGATCTAAGCATCCGTAAGGTGACATAAGGTGACAGAAAACCTGCGTTACATGTCGTACTTTGTCACCTTAAGCGCGGGAATGGCGGGAAGCGTGAATTTAACCTGCCCTATCCATAGCAATCTCCGGTTAACCCTATTTTGCTAACCTGTGATTGAAACAGTTTCGCTTGCCCCCGAAATCGGTTATTCACTGGTTTGTATGTTTTTGAGAGTGACAAGATAATGACCAGATCAATGTTCCGCGCCACCCTTGCTGTCTCGGCAGTCGCACTCATCCCGGCGACAACTGCCGCGATTTCGAGTGTTGATGCATCCGCTTACCGCCAGCTTGATCCGCTAATCAGCGTGCTTGAGCGGGTACGTAGCGAATATGTAGAAAAGGTTGATGACAAAACGCTGATCAAGGGCGCGATTGACGGGATGCTTGCCAGCCTTGATCCGCACAGCAGCTATCTTGACGCGCGCGATTTTGAGCAGATGCGTGTGACGACTGACGGCAATTACGGCGGGCTTGGCCTTTCAGTCTCGCTTGAGGACGGCGCGGTGAAGGTCATTGCGCCGACCGAGGATACCCCGGCGTTTCGCGGCGGCATGAAATCGGGCGATTATATCACCCATCTTGACGGTGTGCTGATCTACGGCGGGACGCTTGATGAAGCGGTTGACAAGATGCGCGGCCGCCCCGGCACCAACATCCGCCTGACGGTGGTGCGCCCCGGCCGTGACAAGCCGTTTGACGTGACGCTGACGCGCGAGATTATCGAGCTCAAGCCTGTCAAGTGGGAAGTCAAAAACGGCGTTGGCATTATCAACATCAATGCTTTTTCAAAGACGACCGGATCAAGCGTGCGCGCCGCAATCGCGAGCATTGACAAATCGCTTGGCCGCAAGCCAACCGGATATGTGATTGATCTGCGATCAAACCCCGGCGGTTTGCTTGATCAGGCGATTGAAGTATCCGACGCGTTCCTTGATCGCGGTGAAATCGTATCGCAGCGTGGCCGCGACAAGGCTGATATCGAGCGTTATTTCGCCCGCCCCGGTGATTTTACGCGCGGGCTTCCGCTCGTTGTGCTGGTTGATGCGGGCTCTGCATCAGCGGCGGAAATCGTTGCCGGCGCATTGCAGGATCATCACCGCGCGCTGATCATGGGTGAGCGCAGCTTTGGCAAGGGATCAGTGCAGACGCTGCTCCCGCTTGACGATACGACCGCGCTCCGCCTCACCACCGCGCGCTATTACACGCCCTCGGGCCGGTCAGTTCAGGAGGGCGGGATTGAGCCCGACGTGCTCGTGCCGCAGCTTTCCGATGTTGATTACAAGACTCGGCCTCGTTTTCGCGAGGCTGATCTTGGCCGCCACCTGATCAACGAGGCGAAGGTTGATAATTCAGTGCTTGAAACCGATGAGAAGCCCGATCCGCGTTTCACCGCAACGCCGGATCAATTGAAGGCCAAGGGAATTACTGATTTCCAGTTGAGCTATGCGCTTGATACGATTTCACGGCTTGCACGGACGCAGACGGTGGCGACTGCGCCAGCGCGCAAGGGCAGCCGATAAGCGAGTGAGATGACAGGCTTTGCAAAAGCGCGCGCGCTTGCGCTGATCATCCCGGCTGCGCTGATCGCGGGTGCGCTTGGATCGCAATATCTCGGCGGGCTTGCCCCGTGTGAAATGTGCCTGTGGCAACGCTGGCCGCATTACGCCGCGATTGGCATCGCCGCGATTGCCTTTGTATTGCCACAACGTGCGCTGGTCTGGCTGGCGGCGCTCGCGATCCTAATCAGCGGCGGCATCGGCATATTCCATGCAGGCGTTGAATATCATTGGTGGGAGGGGTTGAACCAGTGCAGCCAAGTGCCCGGTAGTGGCGGCAGTGAAAACATCCTTGCCGATATCATGAAAACGCCGCTGGTGCGCTGTGATCAGGCGCAATGGTCTTTATTCGGTATTTCGCTCGCGGGTTATAATGCTATGGTATCGATCGGCGGCGCTTTGCTAATCATGCGCCTGCTGATGAGGAAGAATTAATGGACAAGGCCGAGACCGCCGCAATGATCCGTGTCAATCAGGCGGGTGAATACGGTGCCTCGCGGATTTATGCGGGGCAGCTTGCGGTAATGGGCAACCGCACCCCTGCCGCGCGGTCAATCCGCCACATGGCCGCACAAGAACAACGTCATCTTGAACGCTTCAACGCGATGATGGCAGAACGCGGCGTCCGCCCAACCTTGCTCCACCCCTTGTGGCATGTGGCTGGCTATGCGCTTGGTGCGGCCTCGGCAATCGTCGGGCCAGAGGCGGCAATGGCCTGCACCGTTGCCATCGAAACCGAAATTGATCGCCATTACGGTGAGCAGCTCGCCGAAATTGGCGAAAGTGACCCCGAACTGTCAGAGGCCATCGCTGATTTTCAAGCCGAAGAGGTTGAGCATAAGGCAACCGCACTCGCCGAAGGCGCAGAGCGTGCGCCGGGTTTTCCGGTGATGAGTGCACTTGTCCGGCTTGGCTGCCGCGCGGCCATAACGGTAACAAAACGCATTTGATGTGCCGCACTTCATTGCATGTTCATAAAGGTTAGGGGATGATGCATTTATGAGAAAAATTCTGTCATTCGCTTTGCTGTTAGGCGCGCTTCCGCTCTCCACGCCAGTCATGGCGCAGGAGCGGGTTTTGACCATCTTCGGCAATGACAAATGCCCCGCGAACACGATCTGCGTGACCGCGCCCGAGGAAGAACGTTATCGCATCCCCAAGGGTTTGCGGCAAACGACGCCTTCGCCCGACAGCCAGAGCTGGGCGATTCGTTCGCGCGCCACGCTTGCCGAGGGTTACTCCGGCCCCGGCTGCTCAGCCGCTGGCGGAATTATCGATACTTGCTTTGCCAAGCAGCTTCGCGCCGCTCGCGAAGAGGCAAAGTTAGCCCGCGAGGCCAAGAAGGCCGAAGAAGACCGTTAACTCCGGCTCTTTTCGCTCAAGATCCAATCGTCAATTTGTCGCTCAAGCACTTCAAGCGGCACAGCGCCTTGTAGCAACACCGCATCATGGAACCGGCGCACGTCGAACTTTGTCCCTAATCCAGCTTCGGCCTTGGCGCGCAGTTCGCGGATTTTGATCTCGCCAATCTTGTAACCAAGCGCTTGCCCTGGCCAACTGATATAGCGGTTAACCTCAGCCTCGATATTCGCCGCCGAAAGTGCGCTGTTATCAGTCATGAAGGCAATCGCCTGTGCCTTGCTCCAACCCTTTGAATGCATTCCCGTATCAACGACAAGCCGGCACGCCCGCCACATTTCATAAGAGAGCCGCCCCATCATTTTCTCTGGCGTGTCGTAAATCCCCATCTCTTCGCCGACATGCTCCGAATACAGCCCCCACCCCTCAACAAAGGCAGTGAAGCCAGCCGCATGTTTACGGAAATCCGGCAGCGGCAGTTCCTGCTGGAGCGCGATCTGGTGATGATGGCCCGGAACCGCCTCATGCACCGTCAGCGCCGGCAGTTCCCAAAGCGGGCGTTGTGGCAGCTTTGACGTGTTGACATAATAGAAGCCCGATATCCCGCTTTCGGGCGATCCGGGGTTGTAATAAGCGGTGGTCGTGGTCTCCGCCGTTTCCTTGGGGATTTGCTTGAGGCCGTAGGGCAGACGCGGCAACGTCGCGTAATATTGCGGCATCTTGCTATCAATAATCTTAGCCATGTGCGAGGCCGCCGCCATCAGCTCATCTGGCGTTTTGGCATAATATTTGGGATCGGTGCGCAACCTCGCGATCATCGCCCCGCGCGAGGGATAACCAGCGTCGCCTGCGACCTTATCCATCCGCGCGCGAATGCGAGCGACTTCATCAAGGCCTATCTTGTGAATTTGATCGGGCGAAAGATCCGTTGTGGTATGCGAACGCGCGCGGAAGGCATAATAAGCCGCACCTTCGGGCAACGCCGACACACCGATCGTCTTGGCGCATTTGGGCTGATACTCCTTAGTGTAGAAATCATAGAATTTCTGATATTCAGGCGTCAGGACATTGCGGATTAACCCGGTCGCGCGCGCCTGCATCGCCTTCCAGTCGGCTTCGCTGAGATCAGCGGGCCGCGCGTTTTTGAAAGGCGCGTAAAAGCGTGTGGCCTCAGCCGCTCCCGCAATCGCGCCAAGGATCGTCTTTTCAAACCCACCAAGCGCAGCGCAAGGCTGAACAAAACCCTTCGCCACCGCTTCACGCGATATTGCTATGCCATCACTGTTGAGCTTGGGATAAAGCGCGAGCCGCTTGAGATAGCTCTCATAATCGGCGCGACTGCGGAACGGCAGATTATTCGCCATCCCGGCGAACCCTTGGTGCCAGCCATCATAGGTTGAAAACAGCATCATCCGCTGGCCGTAGCGATTGGCCTCGACATCCTCTGCCAGCATCCGCGCGAGCACACCCTTATTGGTGCGCTCAGGCGGAGCGAGGCCATCATCGGGAATCGCGTTTAACCGCGTAAGAAAGCCGCTCGCTGTAACCACGTCACGGTCTCTGGCGGCGAGGCTGATATCGCCAATCCGGTCATCATGATCGCGCACACCAAGTACCGTCGCCGACACTGGATTGACTGAAAGCCACCATTTCCAATGGTCGCTGATGACGGTTTTGAGATCATCGGCTGGGGTGGCCTGACCTGCTGTGGCCATCAGCAATGCCAATGCGGCGATCACTCGTTTCATAATTTCTCTCCCCACGCGACTCGCGCATAGGAAGTTATAGACTCATTCAAAGCCAAGCCGAAACGCAGCGGCCCTAATCTCTTCCTCACGCGCTGGAAAGGATGCGCTGACTGCCGCCGTGTAAGCACTGACAATGGCATCACCGGCTTTTTCAGGTGAACCTGTATCAAAGGGTGGCGCTGGATCATATTCAAATCCAAGCTGGAGCGTCTTCGCCACGCCCTCGCCGCTCACCGCCGCAATCAGGGCAAGCGCAAAGTCAATCCCCGCCGTCACCCCGCCACCTGTTACACGGTTGCGGTCAAACACCGTCCGCGCCTTGACCGGCTCTGCTCCAAACAGTGCGAGGTGATGATGCCACGCCCAATGCGACGTCGCCTTGTATCCTTTGAGCAATCCCGCAGCACCAAGGATCAGCGAACCCGTGCAAACGCTCGTTACCCACTTCGCCTCTGCGCCAACGCTGCGAATCCACGCCATTGCCGCATCGTCATTCATCACATCGGACACCCCGACACCACCGGGGATGCAGAGGATGTCAGCCTTGGGCAGATCAGCAAAAGTTGCGGTTGGCACAATGGCAAAGCCGGCGTCAGTCATTACCGGATCAAGGCTTTTCCAGACCAGATCTAATTTGGCACCCGGCATCCGCGAGAGAAACTGCGCAGGGCCGGTCATATCAAGTTGGGTGAGGCCCGGAAACAGGAGGAAGGCAATTTGCATGGGCTAAACCTTTCGAAGTTGGCGAAGTTACCGCATAGTATGCATTTTATTTGGCATAAATGACAATTTATTATAGATTACTGCCATGAACCAAATTCCGCACCGCATCGCCCTTATCATCTTCGAAGGGTTTCAGTTGCTCGACACTGCCGGGCCAGCAAGCGTTTATGGCGCAGCCAATGATGCGCTCGGCTACCCCGCTTATAATGTGGCGATCATTTCGCGTGAAGGCGGCACAGTATGCGCATCATGCGGGCTTGCGATTGAAAGCCACGCCCTAGCAAACATTGATCCAGCCGCATTCGACAGCGTGTTCATCACGGGTGGTGAGGAAGCGGGCCTGCGCGCCGCCATCGCTGACGAAGCCTTGCGCGATTGGACAACTGCCGCCATCCCCGCAACGCAGCGCCATGGCTCGGTGTGCTCGGGCAGCATCATCCTCGCCGCATGGAATTTGATCGGCGCGCGCAAATTTGCCACGCACTGGGCTGCGGTTGCCGAGGTGCAACGCCGCTGGCCAATGCTCGCGCTTGATCCCGATGCGATTTACGTGACCGATGGCCTCTTATGGACGTCGGCAGGCGTCACCACTGGAATCGACATGACGCTCGCGATTGTCGAGGCAGATCACGGCGCGGCGCTCTCACGCAGCATAGCCCAACGTTTGGTGCTCAGCGCAAGACGCCTCGGCTGGCAATCGCAATTCTCGCCGATGCTCGCGGCTAGGTGCGGGCGCTACAACGATGTGATTGACTGGATTGGCGCGAATATCGCGCAGCCCCTCCCTGTCGAGACTCTTGCCGAGCGTGCAGGCGAGAGCTTACGCAGTTTCCACCGCAATTTCGCCGCCGCGACGGGCAGCACCCCCGCCCAGTTCATCACCCGCCACCGCATTGACCGCGCCCGCGTGATGATCGTGGAGGGCGTACCGCTCAAGCACGTCGCCGCAAAAACGGGCTTCACAAACGTTGCCTTACTCTCCGCCGCGTTCGCCAAAGTGGTTGGCATGACCGCCAACGAATGGCGCGTGGTGCACGGGTAACACATACTCAATTACTCGCGAGCAAGTCTTTACCGTCATCCATATCAAGCACAAGCTTCAATCTGCCGCCACGGCCCTCTACCATGCGGCGCAGCACCGAAATGCTCGGATCGGCCTTGACCTCGATCTTCGACACGTTCGATTGCGTCGTTTCGAGCAGTTCGGCAACTTCCTTCTGCGTCAGGTTAAGCTCGTCGCGCAGCGCCTAGACGAGTGAAATGCGCGGAGCAAGCTCACCCCTAACCTTGTTATAATAATCAAGGTCTTCGCCCTTCCACTCGGGCCGCCAATCGACGAGATTATCGCCTTCGTTCTGATTATTTTGTGCCATAGTCGTGCCGCGTCTTTGGTTGAGACAGGTCGCTCACAGCGCATTCCAAAACGGAATACAACTATTTGGAATATTTTTATCCCCCTCCCCAACTGCATATAAATTCGGCATATGATAGCACTTGCCACCAAGTATCCGGCGCGCTTATTATGTTACCGTTCCCGAGAGAGTGCGGGCCTAGAAAACCCTTAATAGAGAGCCGGTTTTTGCCGACCGGGTGGTGGACGTTATGTCCAAGGCCACCCGGCCCAAAGACGTGTGCACCTAGCTCTGTTTAGGTTTTCTAGCGCCCGGTTCAAGCAACGGTGTCCCTTCACGGGGCACCGCTAGCTTGGGCGTTCGCTTTCGCGGACACCTGCGGCGTGACGTAGAAAACGCGCCGTCGGTGAGGGGGGATGCGCTGGGGGAAACTGAAAGCAAGCCATGCGCATCCTCGCCCGACTTTGTGGCGTAAAGGCAACTTGCTCTTCACACTGAAATTTTATATACATAAGCCGTAAAGTATAGAAAATATCACTATGGCTCTAAGCATCAAAGACCCAGAGGTCGATCAAATGGCGCGAAGACTCGCGCGCGAGCGGCAGACGACGATGACAGGCGCAATCAAGCTCGCGCTTGGCAATGAGCTTAATCGCGGCGAACGTTTTTCTCCCGAAGAACGTGCGCGGCGAACAGCGGCAATTACTGAAATTCAAGAGGAAATTGCACGCCAAGGCATTGATTGGTCGATGACTGAGGATGAAATTCTTGGCTATGATGAGAATGGCCTGCCAAATTGAGGATCGCTGTTGATACGTCTGCAATCATAGCAGTGCTGCTGGAAGAACCCGAAGCCGAAAAATTTCGGGCAATATTGCTCACTTATGAGCCCTATATAATCGGCCCTGTTCTGCTTGAAACATTGATGGTGCTTTCACGCCGCATCGGTTCAAACCCCGATAAATATTTATCAAAATTTCTGATCAACATTGGTGCTGAGATCATTCCATTCGATCAGCAGATGACCGTTCTGGCGCAGGAAGCCTTCCTCGCTTTCGGCATGGGGCACCATCCGGCCAATCTCAATTTTGGCGACTGCATGTCATATGCGCTGGCCAAATCGCAAAGGGTGCCGCTGCTCTTCAAGGGCCATGATTTCGCGCTTACTGATATTGAACGGGCGGCTTAGAGCGTGATGACTTTAAGTTGAATCATTTTCGTCGCCCCGCACTTGATGCGGGTGTGGATTCACATTTGAAGTGCAACGGGTTGAAGATTTCGGCTGGGGTTTGGAAGCCGAGGCATTTTCTGGGCGT
>JAYUIX010000085.1:0-89333 GCA_043765635.1 Sphingomonadales bacterium | reverse complement strand
GATAACGGCCAGCTTGGCCCCGACCGCAGCGGCGGCGTCGCGCCATTCCCCAATGTCCGCAAGCAGGTGCTGCGCGCCAAGCCCGGCATGAATGTCAGCCAGATGCACTATGCCCGCAAAGGCATCATCACCCCCGAGATGGAATATGTGGCGGAGCGCGAAAATCTTGGCCGTGCGCGCCTCGCCGAATATAAACGCGACGGCGAAAGCTTCGGCGCCGAAATCCCCGATTACGTCACCCCCGAATTCGTTCGCGACGAAATCGCAAGGGGCCGCGCGATCATCCCCAACAACATCAACCACCCAGAATCCGAGCCGATGGCGATCGGCCGCAATTTTCTCGTCAAGATCAACGCCAACATCGGCAACAGCGCAGTCGCGAGCGACGTTGCTACCGAAGTTGACAAGATGGTCTGGTCAATCCGCTGGGGCGCGGACACGGTGATGGATTTGAGCACTGGCCGCAACATCCACGATACGCGCGAATGGATCATCCGCAACGCGCCCGTTCCCATCGGTACAGTCCCCATCTACCAAGCGCTGGAGAAAGTTGGCGGCGTTGCCGAGGCGCTGACGTGGGAAGTCTTCCGCGACACCCTTATCGAACAAGCCGAACAGGGCGTTGATTATTTCACGATCCACGCGGGCGTGCGGCTTCCCTATGTGCCGCTTGCCGCAAAACGGATGACGGGCATCGTCTCGCGCGGCGGCAGCATCATGGCGAAATGGTGTCTTTATCATCACAAGGAAAGCTTCCTTTACGACCATTTCGACGACATCACTGAAATCATGAAGGCCTATGATATTGCCTACTCACTCGGCGATGGCCTGCGCCCCGGCTCTATTGCCGACGCCAATGACGAAGCGCAATTTGCCGAACTCTACACGCTGGGCGAACTCACTCACCGCGCGTGGAAATCCGACGTGCAAGTGATGATCGAAGGGCCGGGCCACGTGCCGATGCACAAGATTAAGGAGAATATGACCAAGCAACTCGAAGTCTGCGGCGAAGCGCCGTTCTACACGCTCGGGCCGCTGACCACCGACATCGCGCCGGGCTACGACCATATCACCAGCGGCATTGGGGCTGCGATGATCGGCTGGTACGGCACGGCGATGCTGTGTTACGTCACGCCTAAGGAGCATCTCGGCCTCCCTGACCGCGACGATGTGAAAGTCGGCGTGGTGACTTACAAACTCGCCGCCCACGCAGCGGATCTGGCGAAGGGCCACCCGGCGGCACAAGTTCGCGATGATGCGCTGAGCAAGGCCCGCTTCGAATTCCGCTGGCGCGACCAGTTCAACCTGAGCCTTGATCCCGATACAGCTGAACAATATCACGACCAGACATTGCCAGCCGAGGGTGCGAAAACCGCGCATTTCTGCTCCATGTGCGGGCCTAAGTTTTGCAGCATGAAGATCAGTCAGGAAGTGCGCGAATTCGCACGATTACAAAACCAAGCCAGCGACACCTTCATCGCCGCGGAAGAAGCCGAAGCTGGCATGGCCGAAATGAGCAAGGTGTTCGATGAGACCGGGCGGGAGCTATATATGGGGGCGGGTGATCGGGAGCATGATTGAGGGGTAGGCTAGGCTTGACACGGCACCCCTCACAGCATATTTGTAACTACAAATGGCATGGGATTGGGACGAGGCCAAAGCTGTCCGCAACTATGCGAAGCACGGCGTTCGCTTTGAACTCGCGGAGCTAGTTTTCGATGATCCCATGCACATCAGCGAACCCGATCCTCACCGGGATGGGGATCGCTGGCGGACAATGGGAATGGTCGGCTATGCGACCCTGCTCGTTGTTCATACCTTGATTGAACCCGATCTGGACAATGGCCGGATCATAAGCGCCCGCAAGGCTGAACCACATGAAAGAAGGCAATATGAGAACGGTTATTTCTCCTAGGCTCACGCCAGAGCTTCTGGCGGAGTCGTTACGTGTGGCGCAAATGCCCGATGAGAATATCGACTTTTCCGATATTCCTCCATTGGGTGAGGGTTTCTGGAAAAACGCCGTGCGCGGCAAATTTTACCGCCCGAACAAGAAGCAGGTGACGCTGCGGCTTGATGCCGATTTGATTGAGTGGTTCAAGGCGCAACAAGGCGGCGCGCGGGGATATCAGACGGCAATCAACGCCGCGCTGCGCAAGGTGGTTGATGGGGAGCGTGGGTAGGGGTGAGTTTGGAGGGTTAAGTAAACTGTCACCGTAATCCGACAGGGAGCATGATTGAGAGTTCACTGTAAGTTAGTGGTTGACGCCGCACTTGAAAGGCAATAGCTTACACTTATGATCCGTTCGTTCCGAAGCAAAGCGCTTGGCCGCTATTATGCATCGGGTGATACGGCAAAATTGAGTGTTCAAAATCCGGCGCGTATTCGCCGCATTCTGATAGCGTTGGGTGATGCGAAAGTGCCTGAAGATATGAACTTGCCGGGGATGCGCTTTCACGGATTGAAAGGTCAGGACAATGGTCGGTTTGCGGTCGATGCTTCCGGGAATTGGCGGATCACATTCGGTTGGGATGGCATGGACGCCACCGACGTTGATTTGGAGGACTATCACTGATGACCAATCCACTCGTTTGCGGCCTCGCGCCGATGCACCCCGGAGAGTTGCTGCGTGAGGATGTACTGCCAGCGCTTGGCCGCCCTAAGACCGAGATCGCCCGGCTACTCGGTATCTCACGCCAGACGCTCTATGATATTCTGAATGAAAAACAGCCGATTACCGCGCAAATGGCGCTGCGTATTGGCAAGATGTGCGGCAACGGTGCGGACATCTGGCTCAACCTCCAGCGCACTTATGATCTGCGTATGGCAGAGGCGGAAATCGGCGATGCGCTTGATGCGATACCGATGTTAAGAGCCGCTTGATGCCGATCTAATCAAGTGGTTCAAAGCGCAACAAGGCGGCGCGCGGGGATATCAGACGGCGATCAATGCCGCGCTGCGCTAGGTGGTTGATGGGAAGCGTGGGTAGGGGTGAGAATTGAGTGTAATCCGATCTGCCACTAATACATGCAAGCCGTGACGACCGTCACGGGCAAAAGCGTCAACTTGAAGTTACAAGAAAATGGTATATGTTGTTTGGAGGTTCAGATTTTCTATATCATGTTGAGGCATATATGACTGAACAGCAAAAGCGCGCTGCGACATTGGTAAGTCTGTACATTACTGCTGTGCTGGCCGCGTATCTTGGGTTGCTGGCGCTAGAAATCGGGCGGGGTAAATCCCATCTCGGCGACCATTTTCCAGGTCGTCTTTTTATGCTGATGATTTACAACGACTCGACACTGGGCACAGTCCTAAAATCGGTACCTTATCTTATCACCTTTGGCATGTCGTTGCTGGCAGCGCGCGGCTTGAAGGACTGGATATTCTATAGCATAGTGGCAGTCTCAGTTATCGGAATAGGCTCATCGGTCTATATCTTGACCGAAGCTACCGCCACGACAACGGCTCAATTATTTTGGCAGGTTTCACCGGTTCCTGCCTTAGAGTCATATGCTACTTTTGTGCCAGCAATGAAGGCAAGTATGATACCTTTTATCGTTTGGTTCATCGGAATTCTCATGTGCCAGCTTGGGATAGTGTTGCCATCAGGAGGAACTGATCAATGACTACGTTGGTAGCCGTGAGCCGCTTGATGTCCATTTGTTTTTCGTTCGGAATTACGGTTAGTCCGGCGATGGCTACGGATATACCGGTCAATATCGGATGGGCGGGCACCCAACCCGAGAGCATTTCAGTTCAAGACGAGGGCGGGCTTACAGAGTTTTCTTATGAAGCCAGTAGTCAAATATTTAAAGGCTCCATAAGCGTCGAACCGAGGCAAGTTGTTGTCAAAACAGTGCTAGCTATATATAAAAACGGGTCAGTATCTTTTCGGCTTAAAGTTAACAGTTTTTTACCGAGCATCAACTTTCGCCTGCCTATGGAAAAGGCATCTTCATGCACCAGACAACTGGTCAATCGAGTAGCGCAGAGAGTTGATAATGCTTCCGATGCGATGAGATCGATCCTCAGCGCGACTCAATTGTTAACCATTCCAACGCCAGAGGATTGCGGGCCGTTGAAGATTACTTTGGTGCAGGCGCGATATGATCGCACGATACAGCTTGCTCAATTGTCACAGGGTTTGTTTCAGATCGACGAGAATGTACGCCAAGCCTATTTAAATTCTTTACCGCAAGCTGCGCGTGCTTCTGCTCTTGCTAGAGTTGCCATTTACGAACAGCAGATTGAGGGGCTTGAAGCAGTTCAGCTTGCCGAGCAACGGAGATTGGCACAGGAAAAAGGTAACTTTGCGACCGCTGGAGACATAAATGACGTGATGCTTGCCCGCGTCGCGAACCCTGAACTGCGCTCTGTTTACAAAGACGAAGGATTAACGAAATCGCAACTCGAGAGGGATGGCCAGTATCTTGATGCGCGCGAGGCTAGCGCGGCTTCCCCAAACCAGTGAATAAATAGAATTACGGTTATACTTTGCTCAACCTGCTAAATTTGATTGAAACTGATAGGTGGGGATACGCAATAGCATACCCCGCTCTTGACGACGCCTCCGCGTATTGGTTTCTCTGCACTTCAGTGTGAAGCCAATCGTCTTCTCTGGTTTGTTGATATGAGGCTGCGCGCGCGGCACCGTCATCTTAGCTGTCAAACCCAAAAAACCACACCCCCCCCAAAAAAAACACTTTCCTATTTGTTTCTAATATGTTCCATGCCACAAATGACGCAGGAACCCACCCCACTCGCCTGCCCTGGCGATACTCTCGCAGAGCCCTCACTCACAGATAGCTATGAACCCGAAGATTACCGCTGGGTGCCCGTCCGGCGGCCTCCCCGGCCTCGGCTTGATGGGTGGACGGAGGAAAAGCAGCGGAATTACCGTGACAGTGGCCTAATTAATTGATGCCCAACAGCATAGCCGCCTCACCCTTTCCCGCGCCATGCGAGTGACTGCGTATTGAGCACCCATAAATCCGCCTCGTTTGCCACCACGCGCTCGGCAAGTGCCACGGCGGACGCCAATCGCTCTACGTCGATATGCTTGTACGCGGGGCGGCCCTGCACCACCCTATCCCATCGTCCCTCATGCACAGCGTCGAGCAGAATGCGCATAAAACAGTGATCGGCGCTGACGGGCCAGCGGCGTAGCTTTGCCAGCGCGGGCAAGGTCTGCCGCGTCAAGGTCAACCACTCCGCTTCCAGCCGCGCGCGTTCCAGCGCGTCGCAGTCACCACCAAACAAATCGCTCACGCTATCCCCCAATCGCTTCTTCAATCCACGCGCGCGCGTCGGGGAAATTGCGCTCCACTTCGGGTAAATCATTCACGCACAGAAACTTGATCTCGTGGCGTTCGGCTCTGCCTAGATAGGCGTGGACATCTTCGACTGACCATTGATCAAGCGCGCCGACGGCCACGTGCAAATAATCGCGGGTATCAAGGATCGCCGCGTTTCCAGAGGCGAGGCAGGCGTGGTTGTGCAGGCTTTGGGGGAGGAATTGTTCGGTGCAGCGAAAGCGGAAACTGGCATTGCGATTGCATTCTTGCGGGTAAGTATCGAACAGTTCGGCCATCACCGAACGTAGCATGGGGTGGACGACATGCGCGCTTTGGAACACATGATCGGGGGTATATCCAATCATAGCAGCGGCTTTGATCTGATTAAAATGGTTGAGCAGGCTGGCGTCGTCCCGACTGGTGCTGCACTCTGCTAAACGAGTGTGATCAATCCATTTACCTCGCAAAACCGGATCGTTTCCCGCGAAAAAGTCCGCCACCGTAACCAGTGCAGTCAGGAACACATCGTCGTTGAAATAGAGGAAGTGCTCAGCAAGTTCCGGAATTCGCCACAGCATCGTTTCGATCGAAAGCGAGTTGAAGGTCGGCAATGCATCTTCGTAACCCGCAAATATCTCACGGTGATCAACGATTACGATCTTCGCGGAAAATTCAGGCGGTAGCGCCGCGATAACTGGAATTTGGTTGTCTGTCACAATCCAGATGCGGCGCACCCAAGGCGCATGATTGGCGATGGAGCGGACGCAAAAATTGAGCTCATCGCTGCACACCCATCGGTGCGGGTTGGTTCCATTATCATGCAGCGGCGTTTGCGCCTGTGTCAGGCTATGATCGCGCTTCCGTTTATGCACGGGGTCAGACCCATCAACCCACGTTATCACTGCATCGACATCAAACATACTGGGGCTCTTCAAACGCTGTTTGAGCCGTCATAAATTTGTAATAGTGATTTGGGAAACGCTAACTGCGTGCGCTGTGGTGCCGTGGAGCCTCAGACGCGCAAAATGTATCGTGAGACTATATAGAGGTTGTATATCGGCGCGGAGTTAAACCACGCGCCTTATTGCATACGCAGCTTTGCCAACAGCATCTCGGCGGCTTTTTGCGATGATGCCGGATTTTGGCCAGTGATCAAAAGCCCGTCCTCAACAACATGGACGGCCCAATCGTCAGCACTGCTATACAGTCCGCCGCGTTCCTTGAGCATATCTTCGACAAGGAACGGCACAACCTCGGTCAGGCCGGAAGCGGCTTCTTCGCTGTTGCTTAAACCGGTAACTTTTTTGCCGTGAACCAAAGCCGCGCCGTCCATGCCCTTTACGTCGCGCAGGATGCCCGGCGCATGGCAGACAGCGGCGACGGGTTTTCCAGCAGCGATCATTGCTTCGATCGTGGTGATGGAATCGGCGTCGTTCGCGAGATCCCACAATGGACCGTGACCGCCGGGATAAAAAACCGCATCATAATCATCAGCATCAAGCATGGACAATATGTGGGTATTCGCGAGCAAATCGATTGCGTCCGCGTCATCCTTGAAGCGTTTGGTTGCCTCGGTTTGCGCGTCGGGTGCATCGCTGTTGGGGTCAAGCGGCGGCTGACCTCCTTTGGGGGAAGCGAGGATGACCCCCGCTCCCGCATCTATGAAAACATAATAAGGCGCTGCAAATTCTTCAAGCCAGAAGCCCGTTTTCTTGCCCGTATCACCAAGCATGTCATGCGACGTCAGGATCATCAAAATTTTCATGGCTTACTCCATCGGGGAAAAATCGGGCAGGGCGATTGTGGAGTAAACGTGAGAGTTGATGATAGGTTCCCCCTATCGCCGTGTAAGCGGCTCCATCGGCTGCACGACATAGCGCGCCCAAATATAGCGCCACGGCACGATGAAAAAAGCGATGCTAATGACGATACAGTCATAGAACAGCGCTTCGATATCGGCATTCCATTTGCCCGCCATCCACGCCCGTCCCGCGATCAGGATGATCCAGACTGTCTTCCACAGCATTTCATAGAGCATCAGCGGCAACATCTGGAGCGGATAGCGGACGCCGAGCAGGCTCATTACTGCAAGGGCTGCCAGCATTGATTTGGCGAGGCCGCGCATTACATCCCAGTCAGCGGATTCGAACAGTAATTGCGGCCACACAAACATTCCGCCCATGATCACGGCCATCAACAGGAAAAGGAAACGGATCGCGTTGATCCGCCACAGGGCAACGGGCGGGAGCAGGTTTTTGTCGGACGATTGCATGTATGGCTTCCTTCGAGGGAATTACTGTATTGGTGTATTATAACACTGCGCCTGTCAAGTGGAAGGATGTTTTGGGTGACTGCGCACCCTCCCGCGAAATTCCCGAAACTCCGTAGTGCTTCGGCAAAGCTTTCATGCGCTATGCTAGCGTGACTGTAACTGGAGATGTGATGACGATGGAGTTTGTGCCAACCCGTGCGGCGGCGCTTGATCGGCTCGCTGCGTTCGCGCCGCGTGCGGGGCGGTTATACGCTGATGGGCGCAATGTCGACAACGGCCCCGATGCGCATCAGGCGGTGTCGATACTGTCGCCCTACGTGCGCTACCGCGTGTTAAGCGAGGCTGAAATTGTTCGCGCAGTGCTGGCAAAGCATTCGCACCAGGCTTGCGAAAAATTTGTTCAGGAGGTGCTGTGGCGCACCTACTGGAAGGGCTGGCTTGAACTGCGCCCGGCGGTCTGGTCGCGCTTCGTGGCTGAGCGTGACGGGATAACCAAGGGCGGCGGTCTGGCCAAGGCGATTGCTCAGGCGGAGAGCGGATCAACTGGCATCGATGGGTTTGATGATTGGGCACGTGAGTTGGTCGAACATGGCTATCTCCATAATCATGCGCGGATGTGGTTTGCCTCAATCTGGATTTTTATGCTTGGTTTGCCGTGGGCTGCGGGCGCAGACTTCTTCCTGCGTCACCTTGTTGATGCGGATCCGGCTTCGAATACATTGTCCTGGCGCTGGGTTGCCGGGTTGCAGACTGCGGGGAAAACCTATCTCGCTACTGCGGATAATATCGCGCGCAATACTGGTGGGCGGTTTTCGCCAAAGGGGCTGGCAACGCGGGCAGTCGCTTTGACTGAAACGCCAATCTCTGGTTCTCAACCACTGATGCCGTTGCCGCATTATGATGCATCGGTTCCGGCACTGCTCTTGCTGACGGCTGAGGATTTGACGCCCGAGCAGGTGCTGCCACGCACTGCCGCAATCCGCGCGATAATTGCTGTGGACGGCGCGCCGGGTTGGCCGTGGGGCGATGCCGCCGCCGCGTTTGTTGGCGGAGCACTTGATGACGCTGCCACGCGTGCTGAGGCGCATTTTGGGTGCACGGCGGCGCGTTTGGCCACGCTTGATCCGGCGGCGATTATTACAGCGGTACAGGCGGCGGGGGTGGTCACCGTCGTCACGCCCTATGCCCCGGTCGGCCCAGTCGCGGATGCACTTGCGGCGATTGCCGTTCCACTTGCGGAGGCCGGACTGCGCTTGATTATGATCCGCCGCGATTGGGATGAACAGTTTTGGCCACATGCTACGCGCGGCTTTTTTCCGTTCAAAGAACGCATTCCTGAGCTGCTGGAGGCGCTTAAGTAGAATGATAGTTACAGACTGTAGTAACAGCAGTCATGATTTTCCAATCTTCGCTTGAGTGATGGACGCGCCGCAGCAATTTTGGCAAACTCACTAAATTCTGACCACAGGGGAGTGCCATATCATGCCCAAAGTTTTAGGAATCGGTGGTCTGTTTTTCAAATCGGCTGATACCGCTGCAATGCGCGAATGGTACGGGCGGGTGCTCGGGCTTTCGTTTGAAGAGTGGGGCGGGCTGGTATTTCTGCCTGATGCCGCCGCCGCGCATCCCGGTGCGGGAACGGTCTTTTCGGCTTTTGGTGCCGACACCAAATATTTCGCGCCGTCGGATAAAGAGTTTATGTTCAACCTTATGGTTGATGATCTCGACGGCATCCTTGCACGCTGCGCCGAGCATGCGGTGGCACCGCTCGCGCCAGTGCTTGATGAAGCCAATGGCCGCTTCGCCCACATTCTCGATCCCGAAGGTCGCAAGATCGAGTTGTGGGAGCCAAAGCCGATGACGTGAAAGCACGGCATTCCAATATTTAGGCGCGCGTAATTTTTTTTCATCAGATGCAAAAAAACGCTTTCCTATTTGTTCTTTCTCCGTTCTATCATTGCAAATGGAACAGAATGATCCCGATCTTGGCGAGTACGCCGCAGCCCCTCTCTCTGATTATGACGATGATGAGGATAATTTTGACGAATTTGGCCCGGTTCCGCTGCGATACCGGCATGATGGCTGGGTGCCTGATCGGCAACTTGCCTTTATCGAAGCGCTAACAGAAACCGGGTGCGTTGATGAAGCCGCGCGCGCCGTTGGCATGAGCCGCAATTCGGCCTATGCGCTGCGAAGGCGTCATGATGCGCAGGCATTTCGGTTGGCATGGGATGCAGCGCTTGATCATGCGATCACGCGTCTGTCCGATGCCGCAATATCGCGCGCTATCCACGGTGTAGCGGTGCCGGTTTTTCACAAAGGTGAACAGATTGGCGAACGGCGGCATTATGATGAACGGCTGACGATGTTCCTTCTGCGCTACCGCGATCCCGCCCGTTACGGAAAATGGCTTGATAAAACGCAGACTGCGCAACATCAGGATGGGCCGGTGAACATACTCACCTATCGGATTGGGCGGATGTTGCGCGCGGCTTGGACGATGTTCAATGCAGCGCTTGATGGCAAGACGGCACCCACACCCGAACGCGAACCAGCTTTACCGGCGGGCGTGCCCGAAGCGGAAACAACGATCCACTGAAATGGCACTTATAGGCGTAATCTTTGTAATCTTCCGCGCGGCGCTGCAACTGTTGCGCAAGTCAGGGTCGTGTGGATTGACGATCCTCAAGGCACTGCGTTTGACTAATCCGGTATCAGAATTGTCAATTTCCAAATGTCGCAGCGCCGGTGATCCATACAGCGGAAAGGCCAAGGATGGCGAGGAGCAGCGAGATCGCGAGAATATAGCGGACGATGTGCGGGGTTGTGCCGCCGCTCGCTTCTTCGGTGTTGAGTTCAACCTGTTCGCCGTCACGTTTCATTGGAACATACCTCCGACACTAGGAGATGCATTCATATCATATTTTTGTCCGGGGATATACTATTTAGGGTACAGCGTTTTTGACCAGTTGATTGAAGCCGAGCGCTATGTTGTACCACAATCTTCATATTCCAACCAAAGGTCAAAATCGATGCGCTTTCCTGCTGCCTTGTTGCTCCTTACTTCATTAGCCCCTGTGTCTGCATTCGCTGCGCCGGTTGATCTCGCGGCGGCGCGTCAATCGCTGGTCGGGCAGTGGGAGGGCAGCCTTGAATATCGCGATTACAGCGCGGACAAGTGGTTCGGCATTCCAGTTAAAACCGCGATTGAGGATCAGGGCGACGGTGTGACGTTGATCCGCAAATCCGATTTTGATGACGGGCCAAAAATTGGCAACGTCCGCATTACCACAGTTGAGCTTTATGACGCGACCAAGGGCGTAGTAACGTCTGGCACGTTCCGCAAAGGCCGCACGCCAGAGCTGACAAACTATGCCGTGCGGTTGAGCGGGGTGCCACTTGATGCGACGCATTGGACAATCATTGAAGAGAGCGACGGCATGGATGATAATCGCCCCGCGCGCCTCCGCCTGACCACCGTGCGCAATGGAGACACCACCCAAACGCTCAAAGAGGTCGATTTCCTTGATGACAAGAAAGACGAATGGCTCGCGCGTAATCGCACCAAACTAACACGGAAAGGCTAAGGCGCAGGCGTGTATTACTCGTTGAATTCGACGCGTTCGGGGATGCGGGTAAAGGCAATCTTGGTGCCGGTGTCGCGCGGCAGGGTAGGGGGCTGTGCACCGATTGAGACGGTGTTGCGGCCGTAACGCTGATTGAGCTTGTCCATTGCGTCTGAAACCGCGCTGTGTCGTGGGTTTGCACCCGCTGCCGCCGTCATTCCGAACAAATCGGGCGTAAGCGCGTTGTTGGCGACAAGGCCGGAAAGGACAACGCCGGTCTTCTTAATCCGTCTGCCACCCTGTTGCTGCGTGCGCATTGCCCAAAGCGTGTCAAGGCCCGCAAGCAGCGCGAAATTATCATCACGCGCGCCGGGTAGGGCGATCTCACCGCTCCAGCGTCGCGCCGTATGATCTTGATCCTCAAGCGTGACCAAAAGGCTGAGGCGACGTGCGTGAAATTCAAGGCGGCGCATCCGGCTTGCGGCCTTGATGAGCAAGCGCCGCACCACGAGCCTTGCGGTCACGGGTTCGCGCCACGGCGGCCCCATCACATGGCTATGGCCGATGCTGCCGCGCGTTGTCGCGATATCAGGGGGATCAATACCGTGGAGGCCGTACCAGAAATGCTCGCCCTCGATGCTGCCCCACACCCGGCGCGCGCGGGCCGGGGGGAGTTGCCAGAATTGTTCGATGCTGTGGATGCCGTGCTGCGCCAGCCGTCGCTCCCGGTTCCCCGCAATCCCCGGCAAATCAGTCAGTTTCTGGCTAAACAGCCGTGCCTCAATATCGGCCTGCCCGATGATCACAAGGCCGTCGGGTTTCTGCATGTCGCTCCCGATCTTGGCGAGCAGGCGCGACGGAGCAAGTCCGACCGAACAGGTAAGGCATTCGCCAACATTGCGGAGGATGCCGCGCTTCATCTCTTCGGCGATCCGGGTGGCTTTCTCTGGTGTCCGTTCATCGCCGATCAGGCTGCACGCCATTTCATCAATCGAGCAGATTTTGGTAACGGGCAGATGCTGCCAAACCTCATTCACAATCCGTTCGTGATAATCGACATAGCGGCCATGTTCGGCAAGAACGATGGCAAGATCTGGGCAAAGCCTGAGCGCGTCGCCTACCTTGGTACCAGTGCGAATGCCGAATCGCTTGGCCTCAACACTTGCCGCAATAGCACAGGTTGCGGGCGAATTGACTGGCACCACGATTACTGGGCGACCGCGCAAACGGGGGCGTTCTTGCTGTTCAACACTCGCAAAAAAGCTGTTCAAATCAAGAAAGAGCCACCGCAGCGGCTGGAGGATTGTTGGGCAAGACATTGACAGAACGTATCACGAACAATATAAGAGTCTATGATTCTTCTGACAAAGTGTCGGTGCGCTAAGTTTGCCACTGCGCCGGATCATGATAGATTGGTGTGTTTGTAATGCGTAAGGAGAGCGGATCATGACATACTTAAAAGGATTTTTGAGGCTTCGCGCCGCATTTGCGATTGGGGTGATCGCGGTTGTTTCAGTTGCGGCAACGTCCGCGCAGGCGCGCGCGCTTGATGGTGGCGGGATAAAGAAACTGCTTGGCGGCGCATCGGACAATGCGCTTGATAAGCTGTCAAAGCCGGGTGCATTTTATGCTGACACTGCTGTTCGTATCCTCCTTCCCGGCGCGAAGGGCAAGCTTGCGTCAAAGCTGCTTAAAACGGGGGATAAACTTGGTGTCACGACCAAGCTGACCAAAAGCTTGAACGACGCCGCTGGTTTCGCAGCACAAGAGGCAAAGCCGGTGTTTCGCAGTGCAGTTGATGAACTGTCACTCGCTGATATGCCGGGGATTGCGCTTAAAAATGACGGCGCAACTGAGTATCTCAAAAAAAGCGCTGACACTGATCTGCGGCTCAAGGTGCGGCCTTTGATCATTTCAGCGCTTACAAAGGTTGGTGCGTTCAGCCAGCTTGAAAAAATGGGAAGTGCTGGCGGGCTGCTCAGTCTCGCCAAGCTTGACCGTGAAAGCCTGACCCAGAGTGTGACCGATCAAACGATGAAGGGCATTTATAATTATATGGCGAAGGAAGAGGCCGGTCTACGCGGCAACGCACTTGGGATTGGCAAATCGCTTCTTGATGCGGTGATCAAAAAGTAGGGCGCACGATTGCCTCGGCAACCATTGCTTTGAGGCGGTCTGCCTGCGCGCGCCATGCGGCGTTGCTTTCGTCCGTCCATGCCGCACCCGCTGCTTGGGCGAGCGTATCAACTGTCATGTCGATAAAGGCAGCGTAGAGCGAGGCCGGGAAATCACCATAGTTGCGGTGAAGGTCAACAAAGTTGATGATCGTGGTTGGCACCCAATGCTCGTTAGTGGCGAGGCCAATCATCGCTTCAATCGTCTCATTGGTCATTCGCCCGGCGGCGGCATCAAGGTTGATAAAAGGCGCGCGCTGATCCGGGAAGGTTGCAAAAAAACGCTCAAAAAGGGCAGGGGTAATATCAATGTCGGCCTCTGCAATCGCGAATAGCGGAGCTTCCATCGCTGTAATCACTATGCACCCCACGGTGGCGGTGGCGGTGCAACGGGTTTGGTCAGATCAAATTCAACGCGGAAGAAGCGCGCATTTTCGCCAGTACGGCGCAATTCATAGGCAAAGCTTGCATTGGGCGCGCTGGCCTTAGCCACTTCAACCGCCCAGATGTTGGTCACCGATTTGGACAGCCCTTCACGGCGAAACATCGTTATGCTGTCTTGATCAACGGCAAAGACCTGTCGCGCCGCCGTGCCGCCGTTCGCAGTGTCTCCGCCGTATTGGGTGACCTTATCCGCGCTGCCATCAGTGTGGCGATGATCATGCTTAAGGCGAAGGCCAGTGGCAGTGCGGGTAATAACCCAAGTGCGTGAGCGATCCCAACTGCCGTCCTTCCGCGCCACATGAAACGGGACGCGAACACTGTCAGCCGAACACTCACGGATGTGCATGATCATTGCAGCGCCCACCAAGTCTGCGTCGGGAGCCTCGTTTGAGATAAGCTTTCCGGCAAAGGCTTTTCCGCATAAATCCCCCAGTCGCGCCATGAAGGCGGTTTGTGGATCGGGCGCGGCCGTCATGCTGCATCCAGCAAAAAGCAGGAGGGCAAGGCCGCCAGAAACTAGGTATCGATAGATCATTGTTGGATAATGCCCAAAAATCGGCGCTAATCTACACTTTTGTTGCAGAAATGCGACACGAAAGATAAAAAAGACACGGCCAGCCCAAGAAACCCTACCACCAAACGGTTACTTTGCCGCATTAGGCTCTCAGGCCACAATGGTTTGCCGATCATGTGCCACTTATTCGGGAGAGAATGATGCATACCCCTTTCAAAACTGCCGCCGCTCGTTCGGCGCTTCGCCTTGGCGCATCGGCTTCAATGCTTGCGCTGCTGTGCAGCGGTGTGCCAGCGTTGGCGCAAAGTGCTGAAGATGCTGCTGAATCCGATATCATTATCGTGACCGCGACTAAGCGTGACGCGAATTTGCAAGACATTCCTTTCTCAATCAACGCGCAAACCGCCGCTGACATTCAGAAATCTGGCGCAACAACGCTTGAGGATCTCTCGCGCAATGTTGCGGGGCTTTCAATCCAAAACCTCGGGCCAGGTCAGAGCCAAGTTGCCATCCGCGGCGTATCCTCGGGGCAAATTGTACGCGATCAGCCGGGGGTAAAGGAACAGGTCGGCATCTATCTTGATGAATCGGTAATCTCGCTTTCGCTGTTCACCCCTGACCTTGATCTGTTTGATTTGAACCGCGTTGAAACGCTGCGCGGCCCGCAAGGGACGCTATTCGGCTCGGGTTCAGTCGGCGGCACGATCCGCTACATCACTAACCAGCCAAAACTCGGCAAAATCGAAGGCACTTTTGAGGCTAACGTCAATCTTGTTGATGACGATGATTTCGGCGGCCATCTCAAAGGGGCCGTGAACTTGCCGCTTGGCGATAAGATCGCGGTGCGCGCGGTCGGTTATTATACGCAATATGCCGGCTTCATTGATGCGCTCACGCCCACGGGGATCAAGGAAGACGTTAATGACGGCGAACGCTACGGCGGTCGCATTGCGATCACGTTTGAGCCGTCGGACAACATCTCGATCACGCCGCGCATCGTGTATCAGAAGATTAAAACGGACGGCTTCAACCGTCAGGAAACGTTCAATCTGTTCGCCAATCCGTTCACAACGACACGGCCTGCGGTAACATTTGCCGAACGTCAGCAATTCCTGTTGCTTGATGAAGCATTTGAAGATGAAACCATCATTGGCGATGCGACGGTCAAGATCGGGCTTGGTGCCGTCGATTTGACATCAGTTTCAACCTACACGCGGCGTGACATTCTCGTCAGTCGCGATGCTAGCGCGCTCACAGGCAGCGTTTCGGTTGATCTCGGATTTCCGACCGCCGCTATTTCGCTGCCTTCAAACCTGCTCGATACGACTAAGGTTGATGCCTACACCCAAGAAGCGCGCCTGAGTTCAAGCGGCGAGGGCAAGTTTCAATGGATAGTCGGCGGGTTTTTCTCCGACACCAAGCGGAGCTACAAGCAGCGCCTGCCAACCCCAGGCTATGATGCCGCAACTGATGCTACGCTAGGCGCGGGTACATCGGCAGGCGCGCGCAACGGCTTTGGCCCGAACTCGCCGTTCAATTCTGATCTGCCTTACTCGCTCAAGCAATATTCGGCATTTGGTGAAGGCAGCTATGAACTGACTGATAAACTCATCGCAACCGCTGGTGGGCGTTATTATGATTATAAAGAAACGCGAACGATCACATCGGGAGGTCTCTTTGCCAATGGCGATCGCGGCAAGGTTGATAAAACGACCTCAACTGGCTTCAGCCCGCGTTTCCTGCTGAGCTACAAAGCGGCTGAGAACATCACCGTTAACGCCCAAGCCTCAAAGGGCTTCCGGCTTGGCGGCGTCAATGATCCACTCAATGCCAATTTGTGCCAAGGCACTGATCGAGCAACGTTTGGCGGCTTCCAAGATTATGATGATGAAACACTTTGGAATTATGAAGCAGGCATCAAAACCAAGGGCCGTGGCTTTGTTTTTAACGCAGCCGTGTTCTACAATGATATCAAGGATTTGCAGACAACGCTTGATGCGGGTTCCTGCTCATCACGGATCGTGTTCAATGTCGATAAGGCGCACTCGGTTGGCGCTGAATTTGAATTTACCGCAAAGCCAAGCAAACGGCTTGATATTAGCGTCTCGGGCACCATTCTTGACGCACAATATGATTCAACCGTGCGTGATGGCGCGGGCGCTGTGATTGGTGGCATTCGCAATGGCAACCGCCTACCCACTGTGCCGCGTTTCCAAGTGTCAACCAGCTCTACCTACACGATACCAATTGGGGAAAAGAGCGAGGTGTTTTTCACCAGTTCGATTCAGCATGTTGGCAACCGCTTTACCCAGCCAAGCGATCAAGAGCCGCCCGCATCATTTTTCACATCGCGGCTTCCTTTTGGTGGCGCAACGGGTACTGAAGTGCGTTCAATCACGACCAAGCTACCAAGCTATGAAATCGTCAATCTGAGCCTTGGGGTCAATCTGGAGAGCGGGCTTTCGATCATCGGCTATGTCAACAATGTGCTTGATGAAAACGCGTTGCTCTCGCTTGACCGCGAACGCGGTGGTCGCGCCCGTATCGGTTTTGCGACAAATACGCCGCGCACATATGGCGTAACGGTGCGTAAGTCATTCTGATTACAAGAGCGTATTAATAAAGCAAGAAGGGCAGCGCAAAAGTGCTGCCCTTCTGTTGTGCGGGCATTGCCACGTTCAACTTTTTGCTGCAAAGGTTGTTAATGGCGACTGAAACAGTGCAACGGCTAAAGTCGACTGGTAAAGACAGTTTTCTGGCTTCGATCCAGTTTAGTCCGATTGCCACAGTAATTAGTGACCCGAGGCTAGCAGATAATCCCATTATCGCAGTCAACCAATCCTTCTGTGATTTGACCGGATATCCGCCTAAAGAGATTATAGGGCGCAATTGCAAATTTTTAGCAGGGGAGGCCACTGAAAGCTGGCTTACAGATCGAATTCGTAAAGGCATTGAGGATCATAAGGCCGTGCTGGTTGAAATTCTCAATTACAAGCGCGACGGCACACCGTTTCGCAACGCGGTGCTTGTTGCCCCGGTGTTCGATAATGATGGTGCTCTCCAATATTTTATTGGTTCGCAAGTTGAAATTGATGATGAAAGTAGTGGTCTCTCATCATCGCGCCACCAAAGCGCGATTGCGCTCGTTAAACAGCTCTCTCCACGTCAGCGCCAGATACTCCAGCAAATGGCAGCAGGTTTTCGTACCAAACAAATCGCGTATCAATTGTCGCTTAGTGAAAAAACTGTACAAATGCACCGGATGCTGATGTTCAAAAAACTCGCCACATCAAATGCTGCTGATGCAGTACGGATCGCCGTTGAAGCGGGACTTTAACGTATTTATACATATAAATACCTATATGGCGAGCACAGGTAATTTGATACATTAATCAAGTGCCCAAATATTGGGTCGCATATCACTTCAGCGGCGGCGATATTCCCCCATCGTCGTCGCTTTTTTGTGGGTAAATTAATTATCTCCCACCCATCCTCGCTATCTGCCATATTGCCATATACTCTGAGTAGTATACCGATGGTCTCCTGCTTGCCTGGCTGGGCACCACTTGAAAAACAACGTCACCGAAGCGCAGTAACCTGGCTAACTGCGAACCTATTAACAAAGGAATCCGCTGATGAAAAAAACCCTGTTTTTGATGGCTACCTCAATGCTTGCGTTGACTGCATGTGGCGAACATAAACATGCCGATGCCGATCATGCCGCAATGTCAGGAAAAGATGCCGCAAAAGGCCATGATCATGCGGGTATGAATATGAGCAAAGGTGAGCACGATGAAGGCCCGGCAACGCTTAAAGTCGCGTTCAAGACGCTGAGTGCTTTTACATCCAGCAAAGCACAAACAGTCACCCTGATGCTCACTGACGCTAAGACGAATGCGCCTATCGGGCCAAACGAACTTGAGATCGCCCACACCAAAAAGCTTCATTTGCTGATCATTGACGAAAGCTTGACTGATTATCAGCATATTCATCCGGTGCCCGGTGCAAAATCAGGTGAGTGGGTCTTTGACTTTGCTCCCAAATTTGCCCGCACCTACCGTGTGTGGACTGATACCAAGCGAAATGGCGCTGATCAGGAATATGTGTTTGGTGATTTGCCTGCTGGGTCGCAAAAAGCGCCAGCTCCTGACGCAAAATCTGTTGCGTTGGCTGAATTGAACGGTCTGAAATTCTCCCTCTCATTCGATGGGCCAGTGAAAGCTGGCGAAGGTGTAACGGGTAGCGTTGCTGTGGTTGACGCCAAATCAGGTAAACCCTTTGCGCAGTTACAGCCAATCATGGGCGCATTTGGCCATGTCGTAGCGTTTTCACGTGATTGGGGGTCAATTGAGCATGTTCATCCCCTTGGCGACGAACCGACCAAAGACAGCGATCGCAGCGGCCCCGTCATCGGATTTCATATGGAACCCGCTAATAGCGGGGTATTGAAAATATTCGTGCAGATCCTTGCGAGTGGTAAGGAAACCATTGTACCATTTACTGTAAACGTTGAAGGATGATTGAAATGAAAATGAACCTTGCAAAGCACTCAACCGCAATTTTATCAGTTTTTTGTGCAGTTAGTTTAGCAACGCCCGCTGTTGCCAAGACACCAACCTATAAAACGGGCAGCGGCACCGCGACAGTGATTTCAGTCGATAAGGCGGCTGGCAAGATTAAACTTAATCATGGGCCTATTCCTGCTCTCAAGTGGCCAGGTATGAAAATGGGTTTCATCGCAAGACCTGAAGTACTTGGCACGATTGCGCCAGGTGACAAAGTCATGATTGACATTCGCTCTGGTGGAGGAAAGTATGAAATCACTAAAATCACCAAACAGTAAAATATAAGGCAAAGCCGTTGCGTGAACTAAATTATCAGCGCAAACGATTTTGCATAATATTGTATTAGACTGGAGTAGTTTGTCTTGTCACGCTCTGACAGGTGATTACAGAAATCGCTCAAACATCCAAGTTTGCTACATTAAGAGCATTTTCCTGAATAAATTCGCGGCGTGGCTCAACGACATCACCCATAAGTTGCGTGAATATTTCATCCGCCAAGTCAGCCTGAACTACCTCTACTCTGAGCAGCGAGCGGTTGTCAGGATCAAGTGTCGTTTCCCACAATTGATCGGCATTCATCTCGCCGAGGCCTTTATAGCGCTGGATCGATAGTCCCTTGCGGCCAAAGGCGAGGATTGCTTCGAGCAAGTCAGATGGTCGCGTGACGCTAGTGCCTTTGGGCGGGGTTGCAGCAAGTGGGGCTTCGTTATCGCTATTTTCCGTAACCGTTTCTTCGGCTGCTACAGCGGAAGCCTTTGCAATAACCAATTGGCTTGTTGTTATGTAACTGCCGCCTGCTTCATCAATCAGCTTGTGAAGACGACGTGCCTCCTGGCTGACGAGAAAACTAGGCTCAATGATGTGGTGATCGGTCACGCCGCGCCATAGCCGTTGGAGCAGATAGCCGCCCTCTTCGCTCAATTGCCCGGCCCAGCGCGCTTCGGGGTCGGCACGGTCAAGCCACGCAGCAGCCTCGGCAACTGTATCTGTCCTGCCTGCCTGATCAAGCGCCGGGTTCAGCGCGCCAACCAAAGCAAGCGCCTCAATAATCGTTGGATCATAGCGGCGTGGCACATAGCGCATCAGCGCGCGCATCCGCCGGGCATGTTCAACCAGTGTTCGTAGATCAGCACCACTGCGTGAGCCGCTACTGGTTTCAAGCATCATCGCGCCGATAGCGGCATCAACCAGATATTCCTCAAGCTTTGTATCATCCTTGACGTAAACTTCGCTGCGCCCGCGCGCGACTTTGTAAAGCGGCGGCTGCGCAATAAAAAGATGTCCGGCGGTAATAAGCTCGGGCATTTGCCGGTAAAAGAAAGTGAGGAGCAGCGTGCGGATATGGGCGCCATCAACGTCAGCGTCGGTCATGATTACAATCTTGTGATAGCGCAGCTTTTCAAGATTAAAATCATCGCGGCCAATTCCGGTGCCAAGCGCTTGGATCATCGTGCCGATTTCTTTGGACGATAACATCCTGTCAAACCGCGCACGTTCGACATTGAGGATTTTGCCTTTGAGCGGGAGGATCGCCTGAATATTGCGGTCACGTCCTTGCTTGGCTGAGCCACCAGCGCTGTCGCCTTCGACAAGGAACAGTTCGCATTTGGCAGGATCACGTTCCTGACAATCTGCAAGTTTGCCTGGGAGCGAGGCGATGTCCATCACGCCCTTGCGCCGGGTCAGTTCGCGCGCTTTCTTTGCGGCCTCGCGCGCGGCGGCGGCGTCAATTACTTTCTGGATAATCGATTTCGCGTGAGCAGGATTTTCCTCAAGCCACTCGGCCATCTTGTCAGCCATAAGGCTTTCAAGTGGCTGACGGACTTCGGAACTGACAAGCTTATCCTTGGTTTGCGATGAGAATTTGGGATCGGGCAATTTGACCGAAACAATCGCGGTCAGGCCTTCGCGCATATCATCGCCAGTCAGGCTTACTTTCTCTTTCTTCAGCATTCCCGACTTATCGGCATAATTATTGAGCGTCCGCGTCAATGCCGCGCGGAATGCTGCCAGATGTGTGCCGCCATCACGCTGCGGGATATTATTGGTAAATGGCAGGACATTTTCGTAATACGAGTCATTCCATTCAAGCGCGACGTCAATTGCAACGCCGTCTCGTTGACCACTGACCGATATTGGATCGGGAAAAAGGGGCGTTTTGGCACGGTCAAGATATTTGACAAAAGCTGCAATTCCGCCTTCATAATAAAGCTCATGCTCAACATGTTCTGCATGGCGTTCATCACGCAGGAAAATGCGGACGCCAGAATTGAGGAAGGCCAATTCGCGGTAACGATGCTCAAGCTTTTCAAAATCAAACTCAGTGATTTTGAAGGTTTCGGGGCTTGGCAAAAATGTAACGCGCGTGCCCTTTTTGCCGCTTGATTGACCAATAACCTTAAGCGGCGCAACCGCGTCGCCATGGCTGAACTGCATGTAATGTTCTTGATCCTCACGCCAGATAGTAAGATCCAGCGTGATTGACAGCGCATTGACCACCGAGACCCCGACGCCGTGGAGACCGCCTGAAACCTTGTAAGCGTTATCATCTGAAGTATTCTCAAACTTCCCGCCCGCATGAAGCTGCGTCATGATCACTTCAGCCGCTGAGACACCTTCTTCGGTGTGAATGCCGGTTGGAATACCGCGCCCATTATCCTCAACCGAAACTGAGCCATCGGGATTAAGCGTGATGACAATCCGGTCGCAGTGGCCAGCAAGTGCCTCATCAATCGCGTTGTCCGAAACTTCAAACACCATGTGATGTAGACCTGACCCATCGTCAGTATCACCAATATACATGCCGGGACGCTTGCGAACGGCATCAAGCCCTTTGAGTACTTTAATCGAGTCTGCGCCATATTCGTTTGAATTGGGTACATTTTCTTGTTGTTCGGTCATGAAAAGCCTATAGGCACGAAAGGCTTAAAAGCCAAGGAAAAGTGACGTTTACCAGTTAGACTTGGACAAGCGCCTTGATGACGGGGCGTGAATTTTAATAAGGGATTGCTGGTACCCGAATGTTAGCTCATTATCCCCCAGCACCTGCGCTCGAACCTTATATCCGCAGACATTATGTTTTTCGCGGCGATATGCCGCCAGATGCTGATATTCAGGATAAGATGATTGCCGAAACCGCGTTCATTAGGATTCCCTTGCGCGGTGATTGGTATGTTGAAGGTAAAACCGGTACATGGGAACCCGCGTGCGGGGCAAAGCTTTTCGGGGCGAATTCAAAAGGATTTCCATTAAGGGTCGTTGGCCCTTTTCTGATCTTGGGTTGCGGTATTAAGCCAAGCGGCTGGAAATCATTATTTAAGCATTCAGCCCATCTTTTTACGGATCGCATGGTCTCGCTTGAGGATATGTGGGGTGATATTGCAACTGAAATGATGCACGAGCTTCATGTCGATCAAAGCGATGAAGTGATGGTTGAAATCATGGATAAGGCGATTACACAGCAGCTTGAGAAAATTGGACTGAAGCAAAAGGACGCACAAATTGAACGATTTGAAACTATCGGACGGATTGATAGCACTGTCAGGATTGATGATGCAGCAAGCGAAATCGGCCTTTCGGTGCGACAGCTTGAGCGACGTAGCCTAGAAAGCTTGGGGATGACGCCCAAGACATTCCTGCGCCGCTGCCGCTTTCTTGATATGGCGATGACAATGCGCGGGTTTAGCTACCCGAGTGAAGAGGATCTAGCAGCGCTGCGATATTTTGATCAGTCACATCTTAATCGCGAGTTCAAACGCTTTGTTCAGATGACGCCAAAAACATTCCAAAATGCTTATACCCCGTTGATGACTGCTGGCTTAAAACTTCGCAAAGAGGGTGATGAGAAGATTTTCAATCAGCCACGATTTTAGCATTTTCCACGCAGAAGCGCTTTGCACCGCGTCCAATATCGGCGAATAATTCGGGGTCAGTTCCTGTCATCCACACTTGCCCGCCATCATTTGCTAAGCGCGCGAAGAGTGCGGTGCGTCTGACGCTGTCAAGATGTGCGCCAACTTCATCAAGCAGCAAGATTGGCTGTTTGCCGCGCCGTTGCGCAACAAGTGCGGCGTGCGAGAGGATGATGCCGAGCAACAACGCTTTCTGCTCACCAGTGGAGCAACTCGCCGCAGGCTGCATTTTGGCAAGATGCGTCACAATCAAGTCAGTACGATGGGGCCCAGTAAGCGTGCGACCGGCGGTGGCATCACGCGTGCGACCATGGGCAAGCTGCTTCATTAAAAGTCCATCGTCATGCCATCCATCAATCGCAAGAACGGCCTTGGCAAAAAGATCATCAGGAGTTCCGGTAATTTGTTCGGATAATAGGGCAATCAACTGCGCGCGCGCCTGCGAAATTGCGCCACCGTGAAGCGCCATTTGTTCTTCAAGAGCCGTCAACCAATCGGGATCGGGCGATTGATTACCAGTAAGCAAACGATTGCGCTGGCGCATCGCTGCATCATAACGGCTGCTATGGCGGGCGTGGGCCGGGTCAAGCGCCAATACAAGCCGATCAAGAAAGCGCCGCCGCTCGCTTGGACTGTCTGAAAACAGCCGATCCATTGCGGGTGTCAGCCAGATCACTGACAACCATTCTGAAAGCGCAGTTGCGGCGTGCGTTGCCCCGTTGATCCGCACAATCCGCCGATCAGGCGCGCTGGCTAGCGTTCCAGTACCAAGCTCAACCTCACCAAGTTGCGCCGCGACGCCGAAGCCACCAGGGCTGCCTTGGCGCGCAATTTCACTAAGTGCCACGCCGCGTAAACCGCGCCCCGGAGTAAGCAGCGAGATCGCCTCAAGCACATTGGTTTTGCCCGCACCATTTTCCCCGGTCAGGATATTAAATGTCAGCCCCGGCGCGATCACAGCATCGGTGTAACAGCGAAAATTGGTGAGCGAGAGGCGGGTGATCGTCACTCAGGATTGCCGAAGATGCGGCCAAGATCGCGGCTCATGTGGATGACGCGGGCGATTTGAACTACATCTTCGCCGGGTAAATAAAAAATGCGAATGCGGCGTTCAAAGCTGATTGAACGCAGACCGGGCATCAAATGATCCTGCGATGTCCCGCGATCAGGATATTTGATCAATTTGGCGGTCGCAGCATCAATGCGACTGACGTAATCATTCGCGATGGTATCGCCCGCGTGCTCCGCGATGTAGTCATAAATATCCTTCAAATCAGCCAGTGCAGTTTGACGGACGACGAGCCTGCGGCTCAAGATTGGCTCAGTTTACGAGCTTCAGCATGGGCGCGTAATTCTGCGAATGCCTGTTTATGCGGGATAGGTGGTCGATCATCAGCGAATGATTCTTCGATTTTGCGCCGCAGCAGTCTTTCATACGCCTCCTCCTCACGGTCAAGCGCGCGCAGGCCGGCGCGAACAACCTCGCTGATCGAGGCATAGCGGCCCGATGCAACATGGGCTTGTGCTGATTTTGCCATGCCGCCAAGCGTGACAGTAACGGGCTTGCTCGCCGGCGGTTTGGGTGAACGTGTTGCCATGCTGTGTACTCCTGCAAATACTATGATAAAATCATATCGTTTGACGACAGCATCGGCAAGGCTTCGGGATACAAATAGAAATGGCGGCTGGTGTTGCCACCAGCCGCCACTATGTCGATCTCCGATTTACTCACCTTGCGGCTTTCAAACATTGCTCAGACATGGTGCAGACTATTTCCCGAAAGAGCCAGACCTGCGCGGGCTTTATCCAAAATCTGTATTGGCTTCGGCTTGCGCCTCGGCTTCACCAAATTTCTTCCTTCACCCAGCTGATAATCGATCTTCATCCAATCTTGCGATCACATGATCCGCCTCACCAACGATGTTGTTGGAAACTTCCCTTTCGTTGCCGTCTGGTCACTCTCTCAACTACAATGTTAAAATCTCATGACTCGGTGAGTCGTACCAGCGAAAAATAGGGGTCTTGCCCTGTGGATAACGAGGATAACGGGGGTGAAATCAAAGCGCCTTTTCACCGGCATTTATTTTGGCGGCGTAACCGCGCTGAACACTTGCCGCCATCATGTCAAACACCGCGTCTGGATTGCTACGACGAAGCTGCGCAATATGCGCTTCAGCACCCGTTGCGAGGATGAGCTCGCGCGTTTCGCTCTCTACCGCATCCATAATTGCGATGACGGCATCATCAACGCTCATCCCGGCCTCAATCGCAGCATCACTTTCGCCGCGCTTGCTGCCATTGGCGGAAAGCGCGTTGCGTGAGACATTGGTTTTGACTGACCCTGGCGCGATAACATGTACTTTGATGCCAAGGTGCGCAGTTTCGCAGCGCACCGAGTCGAAATAGCCAAAGATGCCGTGCTTGGCCGCACAGTATGCGCTGCGCATCGGCACACCCGCAATTCCTGCAACACTTGAAATCGCGATCAGCCGCCCGCCGCTTACAGCTACCATATGCGGCAACACGGCCTGTGTCAGCGCAATCGGGGCAAGCAAATCAACCGCGATGATCGCCTCATAAACTGAGAAATCACTATCAACCGCGAGCGAGCGCTGCGAAATGCCGGCATTGTTAACAAGGCAATCGATCCGCCCAGCCCATGCAATCGCCTGCGCAACCAGTGCGGGGATTGCAGCGTAATCGCGCGTATCAAACGGCAGGATCAGGCATTTGTCCTCACCGCACGCATGCGCAACGCGTTCAAGTTCAGCTATATTGCGCCCGGACAGGATCAGCCGCATGCCTCGTGCAGCAACGTTGCGTGCGATCCCCTCACCAATTCCTGATGAAGCCCCTGTAATCCACCAGCATTCTGTATCGCGCATAATGGCCTCCTACCGCGCTTGCGTTAGGCAGCGGCTCGCGCTGGTCAAGCCTCTTCTTTGACCCGCAGCATCGCAAGTGCTGCGGCAGCCATTACCAGCGCTGCAATAAGCATCGTCCAAATCGGTGCGTCTGGGAAAAAGCTGCGGATCACAACACCCATCACCGTCGCGACAAGCAACTGTGGCAGCACGATGAAGAAATTGAAGATGCCCATATAAATGCCAAGCTTGTGCTGCGGCAATGTCCCGGCAAGAATGACATAGGGCATCGTCAGGATCGATGCCCAAGCAATGCCAACGCCAATCATCGGCACGATCATCAGATTTGGATCACGGATGAACAGGATCGCTCCGTAGCTTGCGGCACCAATCAACAGGCACAGCATGTGCGTTTTTGATGCGCCGAACCGCTTTGCCATGCCGGGCAGGAAGAATGCTGCAAGTGCCGACACGCCGTTGTAGATTGAAAACAGCACGCCAACCCAATCCGCCCCGTCATTATAAGCTTTTGAAGCTGTGTCGGTTGTTCCAAAAACATATTGGGTGATCACAGGCGTCGTATAAATCCACATGATGAACAGCGCAAACCAACTGAAAAATTGGGCAACCGCGAGGCGGCGCATTTGCTCTGGCATCTGGGCCAAATCGCTCAGGATTTCGGCAAGCACATTGCGGTCATCAGCGTTGCGTTTTATCCGCGCGGCATTGATGATTTGTGCCAAGCCAAAGGCCGCAAGCCCACCGCCAAGCACATAAAGCTGCTTGTAAAGATTTAGCACGACGACCAGCGCGATCAGCGCCGCCCCGACGCCAAGCCAGACCAAGCCGCTTTGCGGCGCAACCAGCACGCTATGTTGCGCAGCATCACTTTCGTTTTCGCCGTTGAACACACGCATTTGCGCTGGCGAATATTCTTTGGTCATCACCACCGTCCACAGCACGGCAAGGAAGATCGCCACTGCACCAATATAAAAGGCATAGCGTACTGAGGGTGGGATCACGCCCTCTGGCGCGGTATTGCTGACGCCAAGCTGTGTCAAAATAATCGGCGCGAGCGAACCAATCACAGCACCAGCACCAATAAACATTGTTTGCACTGAATAACCGCTCGCGCGCTGATCAGCCCGCACCATATCGCCAACAAAGGCACGAAACGGCTCCATCGTGATGTTGAGCGATGCATCAAGCAGCCACAGCATGACCGCTGCAACCAATAATATATTCGCATTTGGCATTCCAAAAAGTGCCGCTGCTGCCAGCACTGCGCCTGCGAGAAAATAAGGGCGCCGTCGGCCAAGCGGCCCCCAAGTCCGATCACTGAAATGCCCGATCAGCGGCTGAACGAGCAAACCCGTCACTGGCCCCGCAATCCACAGAAAAGCGAGGTCATCAACGTTACTGCCAAGTGATTGGAAAATGCGGCTGACATTGGCATTTTGCAGCCCAAAAGCGACCTGAATGCCGAAGAAGCCGAATGATATATTCCACAAGCCCCAAAAGCCCTGACGCGGCTTTTCCATGGCAAACTCTCCCAATATACTTTTGCTCAGCGTGGCAGAGCGCGTGTCTTTGCTCAATGGGGCAGGGGAACAATGCATACGAATACTTAGCAAGCTAGGTACGCAAAATTATCGCTTTCCTACAACAGGCCATTCTGTTTAGATGCTTGCCGGAGGGATATTACAATCGACGAAACATATTTTCCGGTGTATGATTTAATAATCAGATATGTGCCAAAATAAGACATTTTTGCGTTCAAAACTATCGAATAGGTGTCAACTATGTCAACTATGTAAAATTATTTTACATAGCCAACTGCATCAAATCCGCAGGATTTACGCACTACCAGCTTGGCTGGAAGCATTGTCGTGGGCACCGTTTCATTCCGGATTTGGCCAAGCAGCGTGTCAACGAGTGTCTCGCCTGCTAATCGGTAATCCTGTTGCACTGTCGTCAGCGGCGGATGTGCGAGTGAGGCGGCAGGAATGTCATCAAAGCCAATCACCGCAACATCGCGGGGGATCGCGCGTCCATGCGCCTCAAGCGCCCTGATCGCACCGATGGCAATCAAGTCGCTCGCGGCAAAGATCGCATCGAACGCCGCGCCGCGCGCGATCAAAGCCTGCGCTGCCTCAAAGCCTGCTTGTTCAAGCGTAATCGCATCAACTTGAAGCTCTGGATCAGGCACAATCCCCGCCGCAGACATCGCCGCGCATAGCCCTTCATAGCGCGTTCTTAGCTCAGGGTAGCGGCTGGTGGCATCACCCAGAAATGCTATATTGCGGCGGCCCTGCGCGATCAGGTGTTCGCCCGCAGCGTAGCCGCCTTGAAAGTTATCACAGCCAATCGTTGTGCCCGGCTGCCCCTCCTCAGAAAAGCCCCAGCGGACGAAATGCGTGCCCTGCTCAACCAGCGCCTCAAGCCGCGCGCGGTAAAGCTCATAGTCGCCGTAGCCGAGCAGGATGATCCCGTCGGCCTTGCGGCTATCCTCAAAATCAACGTGCCAATTGCTCGACATTTGCTGAAACGAGATTAGCAGATCATAGCCGCGTAAAGCGCATGTCCGCGTGATTGATCCAAGCATCGACAGGAAAAAGGGGTTGATCATTGACTCGTCGGGCGTCGGGTCTTCAAAGAATAGTAGCGCGAGCGTGTCAGTGGTTTGCCGACGCAGGCTCGACGCATTTTTATCAACGGTGTAATTAAGCTGTCGCGCAATAGCCTCAATCCGCTTGCGCGTTAACTCACTCACAGTTGTGCTGCCGCGCAGTGCCCGCGAAACCGTTGGCTGCGATACCCCTGCCAGTTGCGCAATATCAAATGATGTCGGCTTGGTTTGCATCGCCGCTTAATCCTCGCCGCGCCGCCTGTTTTGGCGGCTGCATTACTCTGAATACGTATGCTGTCCGCTTTTGCAAGGGCGCTGTCTCGCATATACCAATTCAGTCTGATGCTAATTGCATCAGATCAAGATTTCACAACGCAAACGGCCATCAAGGACTGTTTGGATAAAGGGGATGAGAGATGAAGGGTTTCAATAACGCCACGGGTTCGCGCACCTTAGCTTTTAGCAGTGCAAGCGTAGCCGCATTAGGTCTCGCGCTTTTTGCAGCCGCATTTTCAGGCACAGCCTTCGCGCAGGAAGCGCCCGCTCCTGATGAAGGTGAAGAGATCGTCGTAAGTGGAATTCGGGCGAGTATCGAAAGTTCAATCGAAGCGCGCCGTTCGTCGGATTTTATCGCTGACTTCATTTCATCAGAAGATATTGCGGGACTTCCCGATGTCTCGATTGCAGAATCGCTCGCGCGTCTTCCCGGCGTTTCGTCTCAGCGTACCGGCGGTCAGGCCAGCGCGATCAACATTCGCGGCCTCAATCAAGACCTTGTTTCGGCCACTCTTAACGGGCGTGAGCAGGTTTCGACCAGCGGCAACCGGACAATCGAGTTTGACCAATATCCGTCTGAATTGATTTCACAGGCAGCGGTTTTCAAATCCCCTAAGGCTTCTCAGATTGAAGGCGGCGTCGCGGGTAAGGTTGAATTGCGCACAGCACGGCCACTGTCGAACAAGGACAGTTTTACGGCCACAGTCAATTTGCGCGGAAGCTATAATGACCGCGCCAAGCAAAACCCTGATGTTAGCGAATATGGCTACCGGGCTTCGGCCTCGATACAGGGCAAGCTCGCCAATGATACGCTCGGCCTTGCCCTTGGCTATTCGAGGCTGTTTCAACCCAACGTTGCAACGCGGTTTGTCCAGTTTGATTTTACGTCAAGCGATGAGAATAATCGATCAGTTCCCGATTTGGACGGTAATGGCATTCCTGACCGACGCAGCTTTGGTTTTGAAGCGATCCAGTTTGGTGGTCGTGAAACGCGAGATGGCGTTATTGGTGTAATCCAGTTTGAGCCGGATCCCAAGTTTCGGGTGTTAATCGATGGGTATTACTCGCGCTTCAAATCAGAGGTTCGCCGGCGTGGCTATCGGATTTTTGACTCACGGAATTCCGGAAATATCGTGGCGAATCCGATTGTTGTTAACAACGCGCTTACCGGAGCGACGATTACAAACACTGGCGGTAACGGTATCAAGACAGAGTTGGTCAACCAGGACGAAAGCCGTCGTGACGAACTGTATACGCTTGGTGGGAAAATCGAATATGATATCAGTGATAACTTTACCGCTGCCGTGGACGTCAGCTATTCACGCGGGAAGAGCTTTTTCAATAATAGCGGGATTAACCTGCGTCCATTCACGGGGTTGCAGCGCACAGATCAAATACCAGGAACGATAGCAGTTAACTTTCAGACAAATGGATTGAGCTTGCCAAACATTCGCTCGGTCAGCACGGATTTTACCAACCCGGCTGCGTTCAGGTTTGATGGTTTGTTCATTGTCCCACAGACAGATATTGATGAGTTGTTCGCTATCGCAAGCGACTTCAAGGTTGATGTTGACGGGCCATTTATCAAATCATTTGAATTTGGAGGCCGCTATGCACAACGTGATGCGAAGCGTAAAATCACATCATTTAGAACGTTTGGCCCTGATAACGGCCCGCTGGCTTTAACGGCAACCGACTTCAAAATTGCAGGCTTTAGGGGAGGGTTCGCGCGAGCAGGTCTGACAAACTTTATCGTGGCTGATATCGGCGCGTTGCTTGATCGTGGCGTTGGTCAAAATCGTGTCGCGGATCAAGCATTTGGCTTTACGCGAGATCAAAGCTTCACAATTTCTGAAGATGTTTATTCTGGCTACGCGCAATTAAACTTCGATACAATTGCAGGATCGCTGCCTTTCACAGGCAACATCGGGCTGCGTGTTGTTCGCACTGAACAGGGTTCAGTGCCTCAAGGTACAGCAGGCGCTGGAATTTTCCGAGGAAAAAGCTATACTGATTTTCTACCGTCGGCAAATCTATCACTTCAATTGGCTGACAGTGACTATCTACGGCTTAGTATATCGCGACAGATTTCGAGGCCTCGTTTTTTTGAATTGCGCGGCAGTGTTGATTTAAGTGTGAATGGTTCAGTTGCGACGGGAAGTGGTGGCAATCCTGATCTATCCCCTTATCGTGCCAATCAATTTGATATCGCTTATGAACATTATTTTGGTCGCAGTGGCGTTGTTACAGTAGGCGCATTTTATAAAGATTTGCGGAGCTTTATCATCGGAGGAACAATATCGAACTTTGATTTCGGAGCTGAAGGGTTAACATTCGCGCCACCCCCAGCACCTCAGCCGTCAAGCTTGATCGGGAATTTTAATTCTCCAATCAACGGCAATGGGGGGTTTGTTTATGGCTTCGAGTTGAACTTTGCTAAGACATTCATTGAACTTCCTGCACCGTTTGATGGCCTTGGTGTAAGCGCTAACTATTCCTACAATCAGAGCGATTTAGACTTCACAAGCACACGTAGCGGCCTGCCAGTCGATCTTGCTTTGCCCGGCCTATCTAAGCATGTTTTTAACCCCACAATCTTCTATGAAAAGTCGGGTTTTTCAATTCGGGGAAGTGGTCGTTATCGGTCGAGCTTTGTTGCTCCGCAAGTTGGTATAGACGAGCAGATTGTTACAAACGCATCTGAATTTGTTGTCGATGCCCAAGTCTCTTACACCTTCCAAGAGGGTAGCGCACTCAACGGTTTGAAATTGCTTGTTCAAGGCACTAATCTAACCGATGAGCCAACACGTTCCTTCTTTGGGGCTCAAGCGCAAACGGGAACGATCCAGAAATTTGGCCGTTCGGTGTTTGTCGGCGCATCAATTAAATTCTGATCCACTTCGGGGCTGGCATATGGTTGTCGGCCCTGACTTGTTTATATGCCAGTAGGTGCGGCACAGGATGGAGGGTGAGATGATAGTGCATGCCACGGCACGGCGGATATTACTTGGTGCCGCCGCTCTAATCGCCACGATTCTTCCGTCGGCGCTTTCGGCGCAAAGCTTTCGGGATCGATTGCCGCAGGATGAGGTAATTTATTTCATGCTTCCCGATCGTTTTGAAAATGGCGACATCGCCAATGATCGCGGTGGCCTGAATGGGGATCGGCTCAAAACTGGTTATGATCCTACGCATAAAGGCTTTTATCACGGTGGTGATCTTAAAGGGCTGATTTCGCGGCTTGGTTATATCAAGGCGCTTGGCGCGACGGCGATCTGGCTTGGGCCTATTTTCAAGAACAAACCGGTGCAGGGTGGGCCGGGTCAGGAAAGCGCTGGTTATCACGGCTATTGGATCACTGATTTTACGCGGGTTGATCCTCATCTTGGTACTGAAGCTGATATGCGTGCGTTTGTGGATGCCGCACACGGACTTGGCATGAAAGTCTATATGGACATCATCACCAATCACACCGCTGATGTGATTGGTTATAAGGAATGCCCGAATTCAAGTTGCGTCTATCGCAGCCGTGCTGACTATCCGTATCAGCAGCAGGCGGCGGGAGGTGCCGCGATCAACCCCGGCTTCCTTGGTGATCAAGTGCAGACGATCGAGAATTTCGCCAAGCTGACCAACCCTAATTTCGCCTACACACCATTCGTGCCAAAGGGTGAGATGAACGTGAAAGTGCCCGCGTGGCTCAACGATCCGATCTGGTATCACAATCGTGGCAACACCACGTTTCGCGGCGAGAACTCAACGATGGGCGATTTCGTCGGGCTTGATGACTTGATGACTGAGAACCCGCGTGTGGTAGAGGGCTTCATCGATATTTATGGTGACTGGATTGACAAATACGGCGTTGACGGATTCCGCATCGATACCGCGAGGCATGTGAATCCAGAATTTTGGCAGGCGTTCGTGCCGGCGATGGTCGCGCGGGCCAAGGCGAAGGGCATCCCCAATTTCCATGTCTTCGGCGAAGTCGCGACGAGTGATATTGACGTTGCCTTGCTCGCCAAGCACACCCGGGTTGATAAACTGCCGACGGTTCTTGATTTCGCCTTTGGCCGCGCTGTGGCTGATACAGTCGCTGGGCCGGCCGGAACGGACACTTTTACGCGGCTGTTCGACAATGATGTGCTTTATGAAGGCGGGGCTGCCACCGCGCTGCAATTGCCGACCTTCCTTGGCAATCACGATGCGGGCCGTTTTGCGCATTTCGTTCGCAAGGCCAATCCAAAGGCATCGGATGATGAAGTGCTCAAGCGCGTGATTCTTGGCCATGCGATGCTGCTTACTTTGCGCGGTGTGCCAACGATTTATTCTGGCGATGAACAGGGCTTTGCTGGCGATGGCAATGATCAGGATGCGCGCGAGGATATGTTCGCGTCAAAGGTCGCCAGTTATAACGACAATAAACTGGTCGGCACCACAGCAACGACGGCGCAAAGTAATTTTGATCAGAAACACCCGCTGTATAAGGCAATGGCGAAGCTTTCGGTACTTCGTCTTGACACGCCTGCCTTGACAAGAGGTAAGCAGATTATACGCAATTATGAAGAAAAACCGGGATTGTTTGCGGTGTCACGGATCGACCCAATTACAGGCCGTGAGGTGCTGATTGCATTTAACACGTCCACTGCGTCCATAACGCGCAATGTTGAAGTCTCGACTAACAGTGTGAGCTTCCAATCACTGCACGGCGCTTGTGGCGCAAAAGCAAAAGCTCTAGGCAGCTATTCAGTTACCATCGCCCCTCTTGATTTTATCGTGTGTGCCGCCGGAGATGCCGAGTGAGCACAGCCACCGCGTTGCGACCAGACGCGCAAACAGATCGACCTTGGTGGAAAGGTGCGGTAGTTTATCAGATATATCCGCGCAGCTTTGCAGATTCCAACGGTGATGGAATTGGCGATTTGCCGGGGATTGCCCAGCGACTTGAATATGTCGCGTCACTTGGCGTTAATGCGTTGTGGATTTCGCCTTTCTTCACGTCGCCAATGAAGGATTTTGGCTATGACGTAGCCGATTACTGCGGCGTCGATCCAATCTTTGGAACGATTGCAGACTTCGACGCGCTAATCGCCAAGGCGCACGGACTGGGCCTCAAGCTGCTGCTTGATCAGGTGCATTCGCATACGTCAGATCAGCATCCTTGGTTTGCTGAAAGCCGCGCGAGCCGCAGCAACGCCAAAGCCGATTGGTATGTCTGGGCAGATGCCAAGCCCGATGGTGCGCCACCCAATAACTGGCAATCGGTGTTCGGTGGCCCGGCGTGGACGTGGGACGCCCGGCGTGGGCAATACTACATGCACAACTTCCTGACGAGCCAGCCGCAGCTTAATTGCCATAATGTCGCGGTTCAGGATGCGCTGCTTGATACGATGCGATTTTGGCTTGATCGCGGCGTTAATGGATTTCGTATGGATGCTGTTAACTTCGCGATGCACGATCCAGCACTGACTGATAATCCGCCAGCCCCGCCGAGTAATGCTGTGAGAACGCGGCCATTTGACTTTCAGCTTCATATTCACAATCAATCGCACCCAGATATTCCTTTGTTCATTGAGCGTATTCGGGATTTGACTGATCAATACGACGGCTGCTTTACCTTTGCAGAGGTTGGCGGAAGCGACGCCGAATGCGAGATGAAGGCGTTCACAACCGGCAGTAAGCGCTTCAATAGTGCTTACGGCTTCAACTTTCTTTATGCTAACCAATTAACCCCAGCTTTAGTGCGAGAGGCGGTCGAGGCATGGCCCGATGCGCCTGGTGTTGGGTGGCCAAGCTGGGCTTTTTCAAACCATGATGCCCCGCGCTGGATCAGTCGCTGGGCACCGCGAGAGCAGGCGCAAGCCTATGCCCGTGTGGTCATGCTGTTGTTCGTTTGTCTACGCGGCAACATTATAATTTGGCAGGGTGAAGAGCTTGGCCTGAGCCAAGTTGCGATTGGCTTTGACCAGCTTCATGACCCCGAAGCCATCGCCAATTGGCCATTGACGCTTAGCCGCGATGGCACACGAACACCAATGCCGTGGCTTGCCAAAGCGCCTGCTCATGGATTTAGTGCTGGCGTTCCGTGGCTACCATTTGGGGCGGATCACGGTGCTGCGGCGGTTGATCGTCAGGAGGATGATCCTCGCTCAATTTTGCACCTTACGCGACGTCTGATTGCACTGCGTAGTGAGAATGATGCGTTGTTGCAGGGCAATGTGAACATCATTGAGGCAGGCCAAGATATGCTCTCATTCAGCCGTGAAAGCGATACGCAGACATTGCTTTGTGTTTTCAACCTTGGCGCTGAGGTGGTTGCTTGGCAGCCACCACAGCCTGATCGTTGGCGTGTAACGGAGGCGGTTGGCGGGGCAACCCCGTGGAATTTGCCCGGCTATAGTGGGCTTGTTGCAGAAAGGATCGAATGATGCGGATCGTTACACGGTTGATGGCGCTTCTGCTTGCGCTAATCGCGGCTCCGGCATGGGCGGAGATGGTTGCCACTGCAACATCTCCAGGCAAGCGGCTTACCGTCGCACTTGAACTCGATAATGATGGTAGGCCGTCTTATGCAGTCTCACGCGCTAGAAAGCCAGTGATCGCAACATCACGGCTTGGCTTCATTCTTGCTGATGCGCCCAAGCTTGATCGCAATTTCAAACTCGCCAGTCAGGCCACTCGCAGCATTGATGAAAGCTGGGATCAGCCATGGGGTGAGTGGAAAACGATTCGTAATCATTTCAACGAATTACGCGTGCGCTTTACTGAAAAGGTTAAGCCCGGTCGCAGCTTTGATGTTGTGTTCCGAATCTATGATGACGGCGTTGGTTTCCGCTATGAATTCCCTGATCAGCCGAACCTCAAGCAAGTCAATATCGTTGAGGAGCTTACACAGTTTGCGGTTGCAGAAGCCGCAACCGCATGGTGGATTCCTGCGATTGAATGGAACCGTGAGGAATATCTCTACAACAAGACCCCGATTGACGCCGTTGGCCTTGCACAAACCCCAATGACGATCAAAACCGTATCGGGGCTTCATGTTACATTTCATGAGGCGGCGCTGGTTGATTATTCGGCAATGAATTTGCAAAAAGTTGAGGGCGGGCTGCTCAAAGCCGTGCTGACGCAAAGCGCGTCGGGGCCAAAGGTCAGCCGCGCCGCGCCCTTCCCAACCCCGTGGCGGACGATGCAGATATCTGAGGATGCGGCGGGGCTTTATATGTCGAACCTCATCCTCAATCTCAATGAACCGAATAAGCTAGGCGATGTATCATGGGTGAAACCGCGCAAATATGTCGGCATTTGGTGGGGGATGCACCTTGAAACCCAAAGCTGGGCCACTGGGCCAAAGCATGGTGCCACTACAAAAAATGCGATTGATGTAATTGATTTTGCAGCAAAGCATGGCTTTCCAGGGATGCTGGTTGAAGGTTGGAATGTTGGTTGGGATGGTGATTGGTTTGGCAATGGCGAGGAGTTTAGCTTCACTCGGGCAACGCCCGATTTCGATATTGAGAAGGTCGCCGCTTATGGGAAATCCAAAGGTGTAAAGATTATCGGTCATCATGAAACCTCGGCCAATGCCGCGCATTATGAGGATCAGATGGCAGATGGCTTTGCGCTATATCAAAAGCTGGGGGTTGATTCGGTCAAGACAGGTTATGTATCTGATGCTGGTGGGATGAAGGTGAAGCTACCCAATGGCCGAATTAGCTATGAATGGCATGAGGGGCAGGCGTCAGCGCGACATCACCTAAAGGTCGTTGAGGAGGCCGCTAAATACCGGATTGCAATTAATGCTCATGAACCGATTAAAGATACTGGCCTGCGCCGCACATATCCCAACTGGATCAGCCGCGAAGGCGCGCGAGGGATGGAATATAATTGCTGGGCTCAACCTAAAAATTCACCAGCGCACGAGGCCAATCTGGTTTTTACGCGAATGCTTGCCGGGCCAATGGATTTTACGCCGGGGATATTGAGCCTTAAGGGGCGTGGGGGCAGCGATATACTTTCAACCATTGCCAAGCAGCTTGCGCTTTATGTCGTCATCTATTCGCCAATACAGATGGCAGCAGATTTGCCAGAAAACTATGCCAAATATCCAGCCGCATTTCAGTTCATCAAAGATGTGCCGACTGACTGGGCTGATACACGAGTGCTCGCAGGAGAAATCGGTGATTATGTCGCATTTGCTCGTAAAAACCGAGTTGGGAATGATTGGTATATCGGTGCAGTTGGTGACGAAGAAGCGCGGGCGATGACCGTCAAGCTTGATTTCCTTGATCCTGGTAAGACCTACACCGCGCAAATCTACCGTGATGGTGATGATGCCGATTATCGCACTGAAAAACGCCATGCAATTGTGGTCGAGACTAAAAGCGTGCGGGCAGGGGACAGTGTTACGCTGGCACTCGCACCAGGCGGTGGTCAGGCAATCCGACTTGTGCCGATAAAATAATTCAACAAGGGAACGCAATCATGGCCATCGCAGTAACCGGGAGCAACAGGCCTGATGCCGAGAGCGAAGGCGTTGACGCGCCTGATCTGCGCATTTTCGTATTTGCGCTTTTCTTCATCTTTGGCGGTATTACCAGCCTCAATGATGTGATTATTCCAAAGCTAAAGGAGCTGTTCACGCTCAATTATTTTCAGGCGCTGCTTGTCCAGTCAGCATTCTTTGGTGCCTATTTTGTCTTTTCGATCCCTGCCGCCGCTATCGTTCGAAAGAGCGGCTATATGCGCACAGCGGCAATTGGCCTCCTCATGATGACGGCAGGATGTCTGCTTTTCGTGCCAGCCTCACTATCGGGTACGTTCGCGATGTTTCTGTTCGCGCTATTCGTTCTGGCGGCTGGGATTACAACGGTTCAGGTTGTTGCCAATCCGCTGATTTCAATGCTTGGCGCGCCAGTGACTGCACCAAGCCGCCTCACCTTTGCACAGGCGTTTAACTCGCTTGGCACGACGATTTTCCCTTATGTCGGGTCAATCGTGATCCTTGGTTCGCTTGCGACGGTTGATGTAACAACTCTCACGGGTGCTGCGCTTGATGCGTACCGGACGCAAGAGACGCAGGTGGTGGTGCGCACCTATCTTGGGCTGGCAGCGGCATTGATGGTGGTGGCTGCGGTCGTTTGGACGCGGCGCAACCGGCTCCCGCCGCCTCCCACTGATGATACCAGCATCTTGAATGCGTTTGATCTGCTCAAACGCCCACGCTTTGGCTTTGGCGCGCTGTGCATTTTTCTCTATGTCGGGGCGGAGGTGGCGATTGGCTCAATCATCGTCAACTACCTGATGGAAGCCAACATAATGGGGCTTGGACAGCAGGCCGCAGGTGAGCTTGTTCCGCTCTATTGGGGGGGGGCGTTGGTCGGACGGTTTATCGGTTCCTATGTGCTGCGGCTGGTATCGCCAGGGATGGTGCTTGCGGGCGTCTCCGCAATGGTCATCGCACTCCTGCTAATTTCAGGGAATGGAAGTGGTGGACTCGCAGGATGGTCGCTGCTTGCAATTGGGCTTTTCAACTCAATCATGTTTCCGACAATTTTCACGCTCGCAAGTGTTGGCCTTGGCAAACGCGCGGCCGAAGGCTCCGGTGTGATCTGCGTTGCGATTGTAGGCGGAGCAGTGATCCCGCCGCTTACTGGTAAGGTTGCTGATATTACGGGGAGTTTGCAAATCGCATTGATTGTGCCAGCACTGTGTTACCTCGTGATCTTGGCCTTCGGCCTTTATGCCCACCGCCGTCGCACTTTCGCATAAAAAAGACCCCTCCTCACCATGTGAGAAGGGGTCAGATCATGACGCCGGGAGGCGTTGGGTAAAGCGTTAGCCTTTGGCTTTTTCATTGCACTTGGCGAGTTCGTCGGCGCTGAAAGTAGTGCCACTGGCGGTGAAGCTTTCGATTTTGCCAACCTTGCGTGCGGCTTGTGCGCAGACAACGGCAGGGCGGCTGTTACTTTCCGCAGCGACACAGCCAGTCGGGGCACAGCGCCAAAGCGTTTCACCAACAACCACTGACTTGACTGATGCGACAGCCGTTGCCGGGATCAGCTTGTACATCGGAGCGGCTGCAAAAGCTGGCGATGTCGTAGCGCTGATTAACAGGAAAGCGGTGCTGAACGAAGCGAGAGCGGCGAAAATTTTCTTCATGGGGAGAGCCTTTCAATTAGGTTGCGAATCACTACTTAATAAACTAGGTATTAAGTTGCAACTAAAAACGTAATTTTTTTTTGCACTCTCGCCATTTTGGGATAGATTGCCGTAATGAAGCTACGTGAACCACTTGAACAAATCGCTGCGGAATGCAGCTTGCCCGCCGCTTTGGAGGCAATGGGGGAGCGCTGGTCGTTTCTGATCCTGCGCGGCGCCTTTAACGGCCTCCACCATTTTGAGGAGTTTCAGGCCGCACTTGGCATCGCGCGGAACATCCTTGCGAATCGGCTTGGGCGTCTTGTCCAGCACGGCATATTGGCGCGCAGGCCGTTGCCTGATGATCGGCGCAAGATTGAATATCTGCTTACCGAAAAAGGCAGCGAGCTTTTGCCGACGATACTGGCGCTTCGCCAATGGGGCGAAAAATGGGAGAGCGGCACACCCTCAACCCCCGTCCTCGTCGATGGCCGCGATCACCAGCCAATCGCCAAAATCGCGATCCACGCGCATGACGGCCGCGAACTGAGCAAGCATGACCTGATGTGGATGCACGCCGACGAGGTTATCCCGCTCGGCGAGCTTGGCACCCGGCAAATTGCCGCCTGATCAGTCGATTTCGCCACCCAGATTCTGATTGCGCGGCGGCGTTGCGGCGGTCAGGCGTAGTGCTTCGGCTGACTGACTGAGCGAACCGATCGCATCAGGCGCATCATCATCATCAAAACGAACCCGCTGAAGCCCGGTGACAATCGCATCCTGCAAATCATCCGGCACAACCGTATCCTCGGCGATTTCACGCAGCGCGACGACCGGATTTTTATCGCGATCGCGGTCAATCGTGAGTTCTGCTCCACCCGAAATCTGGCGCGCACGCTGCGCTGCGATCAAAACCAGATCAAAGCGGTTCGGAATTTTTTCAACGCAATCTTCAACGGTAACGCGCGCCATAAAACGCTCCAATAACAAAATTTCGGGATACAAAAGCGCTTATGCAGCGATTTCCAATTTGTCAATGAAATCAGTGTGGGCGCGGCGGGCGCAGCCTCACTTTCTGGGGCAAACCCAAAGCGATCCGGCCATAAGGTAACAAAGTACCACCTGAAACGCAGTTTTTCTGTTACCTTATGTCACCTTATGAATGTTCCATCCTTCTTCGCGCCTTTGCGCCTTCGCGTGAGATAAATCAGACCGCCCCGCGCGCCGCGAGGTTGCAAGTGGTTCACGCAAAGCCGCAAAGGCGCGAAGAAGGAAGGCTGTAATCTGCAAGACCCGCTCCTTTCAAAAAACGAGGGAAATCTCAGGAAGTTGACACTGAATCGGTATGTTCGTCGCCCCGGCGGAAGCCGGGGCCGTTTAGGATTTGTGCGAACCCACGATTCAAAACCAACCGATCCCGGCCTCCGCCGGGATGACGATTCCGATTTTCGGTGTGATGCTCGAAGAATGGAAAGCGGAAAGTGAAAACATCAATCATTCTCAGAACATATCATGAAAATTTCCTGTAGGAAAGGGATTTGATTGGGGCCAATTGTGCATCCCCAAACCGTCCCCCCGTGCTCGACACGGGGTTAGGCTTTTCTTCTGCCGATGATCCAAGGAAAAAGCCAAACCCGCATCAAGTGCGGGGCGAGCACGGGGTGACGCCCGATTGGGGTGAGTTCTGGAGGATGGGCAACGCTGTCACACTTCAGCGCATTGTCGCGAGAAGTTCTTCGGATGCATCAATAACTTTTATTTTCCTGCCTTTGAGCGGTTCGAGACTCTTCACACCTGTGCGGCCGTCCAAGACAAGAACGCTTAGGGATGTCAGAACACGCAGCGGTGTAATGTCCGTTACGCCCGTGCCGTCCAAGTTAAGGCTAGTGAGCGAATTAAGATTACTCAGCGGCCTGAGGTCGGTCACGCGATAAGCACCACTCAAGTTGAGGCTGGTGAGCGATTTGAGATCGCGCAACGGCTTAAGATCAGCCACGCCCGTGTCATTTAAGCTAAGGCTAGTGAGTGACTTAAGGTCACGCAAAGGTGCAATGTCAGTCACGAGACGGGCATAGCCCAAATTAAGGTCGTTGAGTGAATTCAGATCGCGCAAAGGCGCAATATTGGTCACGAATGTAAAGCCTAAATTAAGGCTTTTGAGCGATTTAAGGTCGCGCAGTGGCTCAATATCAGTCACTAGAGTGGCCCCATTCAAATCAAGGTTTGTTAGTGACTTAAGATCTCGTAGCGGCGCAAGGTCGGTTGCTTGTATACCACCCAAGTAAAGGTTTGTAAGCGACTTAAGATGGCGCAGCGGAGTAAGATCGATCACTCCCGTTTGATCCAAGTTAACAATACCGAGCGATGTCAGGTCGTGTAGTCGAGGAAGATACTTAAATTCATCGCATCCCCTTATTGTTAAACTGACAAGACCTCTTATTTCAGACAAATAAAGAAAATCGCGCTCGAAAACCACCTCTGGGCAATTTCCACCAAAGAGGTCGCCAAGAATTGCTTCAAACTTCCCCCCATCAACCGCTGTAATCTGCCACCCATTACGCGTCAGCGTGTCGCGCAGATATGTCTGATATGCCACCATCCCATATTGGACACCAAAACCCAGCACCGCCATCCAAAGCGCCAGCCCCGTGGGGGCGGCATAAGGCCGCACACGCGTCACCAGCGGCACCTTTACCCGGCCAAGCATTTGCCCAAGCAAGCGCGCGAGGAAGTCATGCGCGATTTCCCAGCCTTTTGCGCCGCCGTGTAAGGGGCGAACAAGACCGCGTGATTCAAGGTCGGCCATTGCCGCGCTAACCTGCCAGTCCTGTAATCCTGTTTTGCTGGCGAGACCATCGCCAGAGCGTGGAATTTTGGTGCCTGCGTCGCTGATCATCGTCTCAAGCAGCGGGCCGACATAGTCTTTGGTGTCGCCCGTGATCAGTGCCGATTTGAGGTAGGCTTGGATGAGCGTTTCGGGGTCGCCCTCAAGCGTTTGTCCCATGCGTTCAAGCACGAGGCCCACCATATTGAGGCTGATCGGGCGGTACAGCCCGCGCGTTTCCTCAATCCGGTCAAGCCCCTTGAACAGCGCGTCGATCGCTTCGGGCGTCATCTGCTTGCCGCCGCCTTGCAGGAAGGCTTCGGCATCGCCGCGCCGATAGGGGGCAAGCTGAAACCAGTTTTGGGTTGGGCGAGGCTTGGGCAAATCCTGCTGGAAAATCAGCGGCTGATAATCGCTGCGCAGGCTGAGCAAGGCTTTGAGCCCGTCAATTGGCCGACTGGCCAGTCGTTTGAGCAATTCCTGAAGCGGTGCCTGTTGCGCGGCATCGCCAAGGATCAGATATTCCTCAAATTGGTCAATGATCAGCAGCAGCGGGCTTTGCTGGGTCTGACGGTGCGCGGCAACCTTGGCCGCAATGACGGCGTAAACATGATCGGGGGTTGGGGGCTGATCATCATCGGGCGCAAAGGCGCGCAATATCTGGTGCAACGGATCGCCATACAACCGCGCGTTGATGATTGCCCAGCCTTCGCCGCGCAGGCCGGGTTCAAGGTGCGCTGCGATCAGCGAGGATTTGCCCGACCCCGATGGCCCCGACAGATAAAGCAGCGCCTCATCCGCGCGCCGCACCCAATCAAGCAGCGCGCCATCGGCCCCGTCATTGCGCCTGAACCGGTGCGCATCATCCGCGCCATAAGGATGTAGCCGGAAGTAGCCGGGTTCAAAGGCGACCCCGCCCGTCATCGTCAGCCGCTTTAGTCGCCGTTCGCGCCGTGCCCTCAGCGCTGCCGGAATGACATTGAACGCCATGACTATAGCTGGGAAGCTGGCGATGAGTGCATAAAAGCCGATATCGCCAAAGGCCTTCTTCATCTGGCCAAGCGGCTCGGCGGCAAATGTCCAAAGCAGCACCAGAATCAGGACATAAGAGAGGATCAGCCCGCCGAGAACAACCATTTGACCCAGCGACGATCCAAGCCAGCTCTTGGCAAATTGCGCGCGCGTTTCCTCAGTCGGGCCTAGCGCCTTGGCAAATTCAACTGCATCCGCGACTTCGGCTACCCAAAATCCCCTGTACTGCCCAGTGTATGACTATAGCCGCACAAATATTGGCAGCAAGTTTGATTTGATCGAGGCAGAATTGTTTACTGTTACTTTGAAGCCGAATTATCCCCCCCCTTGCAAATCCCCCTCGTTCAGCCGATGTCATCCGCGTGACCGCGCTCCCCCATTACCCTCCGATTGAGGCAAGCATCTCTGGCCACCAATTGAAGTTTATCTTTGGCGGGGCGGAGCGGCTTGCGCTTTTGCTTGATGTAATCGCGGGGGCGCGCGAGGTGCTTCAGCTTTGTTTTTATGCCTTTGGGACTGACGCGGCGGGGTGGCAGGTTGCCGACGCGTTGATCGCGGCGCGGGATCGCGGGGTGAGGGTCACGCTGCTGGTTGATGGTTTTGGCACGCAGGAGCAGCCCGATGCAATGTTTGTCGAAATGGTTGAGGCGGGGATCGACTTTGCCCGGATTGAGCCGCGCTATGGCCGCCGCTATCTGCTGCGCAACCATCAAAAAATGCTGATTGCCGACAGCAAATGCGCGGTCATTGGCGGCAGCAATATAGAGGATGCCTATTTCGCCGATGATCCCGCCGGGCATAGCTGGCACGATATTTATCTGCGCATCGAGGGCGACGGCGTGGCGCGGCTGGCGGATTATCATGCAGAGCTTGCCGCATGGGTCGCCGCGCCCAATCCGGGAATTCGCAGCCTGATTGCGATTCTTGCCAAACACAGCGACAGGCAAGGCACGCTGCGCTGGCTATATGGCGGGCCGTCAAAGCGGCTCAACGCGATCACGCGGGCCTTGCGTATCGGTATCGCGCGCGGCGCTCAGATTGACATGGTGCAGGCCTATTTTGCGCCGAACTGGGGTTTCTTGCGCAAGCTTGGCAGTGCGGCGACGCGCGGGCGCTTTCGCCTGATCACTGCGTCCCGGTCGGACAATAACATCACGATTGCGGCGGCGCGGCACTGCTACCGACGGTTGCTCAAGCGGTCAGCGCAAATTTATGAGTACTTGCCTGAGATGCTCCATATGAAGCTGGTGGTGATTGATGATGTGACTTATGTCGGCTCGGCCAATTTTGACATGCGCAGCCTTTATCTCAATACCGAAATCATGCTGCGGATCGAGGACGCCGGGCTTGCTGATCAAATGCGCGAGGCGATTGATCAGCACTGTGTGCATAGCGCGCAGGTGACGCGTGAGACGCACCGTGCGGACTCGTCATGGCTCCGCCGCGCGCGCTGGTTGTTTGGCTATCTGATCGTAACGGCGCTTGATTACCGATTGACGCGCAATCTCAACTGGAAAACCGATTAGTCTTTCCACGCCCAGAAGAGGCAGCATGGCGGCACATTCCAATATTCCATCGCCTGATCGATTCTACTGAAATGGGGGGCGATGAAATCACGCACTTTGGCGCGGAATTGATAGACGAGGAATGCGCCGCCGGGGCGCAGGACATCTGCGGTTGCCTTGGCGATTGCCGGGCCAACGCCGGTTGGCAGCGTCGAAAAGGGCAGGCCCGACAGCACATAATCCGCCGCGTCAAATCCTGAGTCGCGCACGATCTGCTGCACATCGGCGGCTGAACCAAGCACCGGGCGGAAGCGCGTGTCGAGGATTGTATCGCTCAGATAATGGATAAAATCAGGGTTGGTATCAATCGCGATATAGACCGCATCGGCGGGCAGGCGCTTGAGGATATGCTGGCTGAAGGTGCCAACGCCGGGGCCATATTCAACGAACAGCCGCGTATTTGCCCAATCGACAGGTTTAAGCATATGCGTGATGAGCGTATCCGAAGACGGGATAATCGAGCCCACCATCACCGGATGTTTGAGAAAGCCTTTGAGGAACATCGCCCATGGGCCGCGCGCTTTGCGTCGTTTCATAATCGTGGCGGCATCAGCCGAAGAAAACGTCATATAAATCCTTGGCGGCAAATCATTTGTCCCGCGTTCGCAAATGCAGCCACCAATGGCAAGCCAGAATAGACAAAGCTTTTACAATCAATCGCTTTACCGCGACCAATTGATGCGATTAACAGGTTCTCAAATGAAACCGAATCGCTTCTCTCATATGCTTTTGCGGCGCTGACATGGCTGACGTTAAAGCCAATGATCGTGATTTCACGATCCTCTTTCTGGTGATGTTGACGACAGGCGCTGGCAATACGGCACTGCAATCAGTGCTGCCGACGATTGGCCGGACGATGGGGGTTGCTGACAGTGTGATTGCCGCCGCCTTCTCGGTGTCGGCGGCAATCTGGGTGATTGCTGCGCCAATTTGGGCACAGCGGTCTGATCGCGATGGTCGCCGCGAAATGGTGCTGATCGGACTTGGCGGCTTTGTCGGCTCGGTCGCGCTGTGCGGTTTGATCCTTACTGCGGGACTGCGTGGCTGGATTGGCCCGGTGTTGACAATGGTGTGCTTTGTCGGCGCGAGGATGCTCTACGGCATTTTCGGCTCCGCCGCGCCGCCCGCCGCGCAGGCAATGGTTGCACTGCGGACAACGCGAGCGAACCGCACCAAGGCTCTGACGATGCTGGGTTCAGCGTTCGGCCTTGGCACGATCCTCGGGCCAGCCGCAGCACCCTGGCTGGTTGGCCTGCCCTTTGTCGGCTTTGCCGGGCCAGCCTTTATTTTTGCTGGCGGCGGCGCAATTGTTTTGTTCTTTGCTTATAAAAACTTGCGTGATGATGGCCCCAACGACGTTGGGCGCGGCGCGGTTAACAGTTACCCTTCAATTGGCGGCGCACCCGCAGGGGCAAGCATTACCGCTGCCACCGCTGATCAAAACGCTGAACGCCTGCCAATGACTGATAAGCGGATCTGGCCGTGGATGCTGATGGGGCTGGTGATGGGTCACGCACAGGCGATGACGGGGCAGGCGATTGGCTTTCTCGTGATTGACCGGCTTGGACTTCCGCTGGCTGATGCGCAGCAAGCCATTGGCATTGTCCTCATGATTGGAGCGGCGGCGGCCTTGCTCGTGCAGTGGGGGCTGATCCCGCTGCTCAATCTTGCGCCGCGCAATATGGTGATTTTTGGCCTCATCATCGCGGCAACCGGCACCGGGCTAACGGGCTTTGCCGAATCACTTTACGGGATTGCATGTGCCTTTGCGCTCGCCTGCGTTGGATTTGGTTTTACGCGCCCGGGCTTTACTGCGGGTTCGTCACTCGCGGTGGATCGTCATTTGCAAGGCGCGGTTGCGGGCCGTGTTACCTCGGTTAACGGCGCGGCGTTTATCCTTGGCCCGTCAATCGGCGTTGGATTGTATGAGCTTTATCAGCCACTTCCCTATTTCCTGTCAGCAGCAATGCTTGGTGGCTTGATCATTTATGCGCTGCGCAAACTTAAGCCTGCGCAGATAGATCATAGCGACTGAGACAAAAAAAGGGGTCAGCCCACGAAAGGCTGACCCATAAAGTCTTTAGGAGAGGATGCCTGAAAGGCTCATCCTGTTTGCGCCGCAGCATAAATTTGTGCAAGTGCGAAATGAAAAACCGTAATTGCAATTTTTGCATTTGTGACGTATTTATCCGAAGGCTTGTTACAGAAAGGTTGATTGATGCGCCGCCTCCCTTCGCTTGCTGGGGTTGAAGCCTTTGTCCATGTTGCCAGACTGGGCTCGGTAAAGGCGGCGGCCGAGGATCTCGCGCTGTCTTCGCCCGCGCTTAGCCGCCGTATCCAGTCACTTGAGCGCTTCGTTGGCCGACCACTGTTTGAACGGCGGCATCAAGCGATCCAGCTTAATGAGGACGGCGAAAAACTAATGCATCTTGTTGCGCCGATCCTCGATTCGCTGACTGACGCGATTGAAACTTTGACCAGTCCGAGTCCCGTGATGCGATTGCGTTTGGGGATACTTCCGCTCTATGCGCAACAGCGATTGCTCCCGAATTTACCGCAGTTGCGAACGTTGCACCCCTCGCTTCACATTGATGTTGATACCGCCGCGCACAGCGTCACCCGGCTAGGTGAGGGGCTTGATGCCGCGATCACGCTCGCGCGCGAAATTGACCCGGCACTTTATGCCAGACGGCTTGACCGCAACAAGGTACTGGCAATTGGCGCGCGGCGGCTGTTGCAGGGGTCACGCGATTACCAGGCCTGAACAGCTTGCCGAGATGACTGTCTTCATCCACCGTGACATGCCCGAAACCTTTAGCGATTGGCGCAAGGTCGTCGGGGTTGAAGAGATTGAGCCGACCGCAATCGATCATTTCGATTCAGGGCAGTTGATGCTTGAAGCGGCGGCACAGGGGCTTGGCATTGCCTTCATGCACCAAAGCCATTTGGAAAACGCCAATGATGAACGGCTTGTCAAAATCTTCGATCATGACGTTGATAGCCCGTACAGCTATTGGTTCGTTTGCCGCCCCAAAGCGCTCAAAAGCCAGCCAGTTAAATTATTTCATGACTGGCTGGTCTCACTTGAGGATTAGGCCACACTCGCCTTGACGATTTTGCCTGGCGCGCGCGGTGGCTCACCCTTGGGGAGTGCATCGACATGCTCCATGCCCGAGGTGACTTCGCCCCAGACGGTATATTGGCCGTCAAGGAAGCGCGCATCATCAAGGCAGATGAAAAACTGGCTGTTGGCGCTGTTCGGGTTTGACGAACGCGCCATTGAACAAACGCCGCGCACATGCGGTTCGCGGCTGAATTCAGCCTTTACGTCGGGCAATTCCGATCCACCCATGCCAGTGCCTGTGGGATCACCGCCCTGCGCCATAAACCCGTCGATCACGCGGTGGAAGACAACACCGTCATAAAAGCCTTCGCTTGCCAGCGTGCTGATCCGCTCGACATGGCCGGGGGCAAGGTCAGAGCGGAGCTTGATAACAATATCGCCGCCATCGACGGTTAGGGTAAGGGTTTCGGCCATGAATCAAATCCTTCTGCAAAATGTGCGGCTGGCTTTAGGGCGCAGCCGTGTTTCGTGCCACCCCTATTCACTCATTTCGACGATGATCATGCGATTTGGCGTGAGATCAAGCTACGGTCTGCTGCCTGTGGTGAGTGTGGAGTGGGTTCACGCCAAGACGCGAAGACGCCAACAAGGGAAGGAAAGTTTATTTGGGCACACCTGTTACAAACGTGGCCCGATAACTCTTCTAATCCTTCTCCTCCGCGTCTCCGCGCCTCTGCGTGAACCAATTCAACCTCAACGGGTGTAGTGACGATGGATTTTATCTCACGCGGAGGCGCGGAGACGCGGAGGAGAAAGGGAGTTATTGGGCCACGTTTGCTTCAGCGTGCCACCCTCTCCAAGGGGAGAGCGGCTTTTGCTCCCCACTGCGTTAAACGGGTTCACACTCTGGCGGAAATCGGCTAGGCCGCGCGCTTGTACTGCCAGCGGGAGGGCGAGATGAGCGAAGCTGACCCAACCCGCGAAATTGAAGCCGTGCAATCACGCTTTGATGAATATGACAATCTGAAATCGGCCTTTGTGCGCGAAGTGCTTGAGGCTGCTGCTTCAGGCGACGGCGAACGCGTCCGTGTGCTTGCTTCGCCGCTGCACCCGGCAGATATTGCCGATCTGTTTGAACAAACGCCGTCCGGGGCGCGCGAAGGCCTTGCTGAGGCGTTGGCTGATTTGTTCGACAGCGATGTGATCGCTGAACTGAATGACCATGTTCGCGAAGAATTGATCGACACGCTTGATGCGAGCGAAGTCGCCAATATTGCAAGTGACATGGACACTGATGACGCGGTTGCGATCATCGAGGACATGGAGGAAGAGGATCAGCGCGCGGTGCTCCGTGCGCTTTCCCCCGATGACCGCGCGGCGATTGAAGAGGCGCTGTCTTATCCAGAGGATTCGGCGGGCCGCCTGATGCAGCGCGATCTGATCGCGGTGCCGCAGCATATGACCGTTGGCGGCGTAATTGATTATCTGCGCGAAAATCAGGATCTTACGACTGATTTCTGGGAAGTGTTTATCGTTGATCCGCAGCATAAGCCGATTGGCACCTGCCATCTGAGCTGGATACTTCGAGCGGCGCGTAGCATGCCGATGGCTGACATCATGAAGCGCGAGCAGACTTTGATCCCGATTGATATGGATCAAGAGGAAGTGGCGCTCCGTTTCCAGAAATACGGCCTGATTTCAGCCGCAGTCATTGATGGCAGTGGACGCTTGGTCGGGATGATCACCGTCGATGATGTCGTCCATGTTATCCAGGAAGAAGCGGGCGAGGATATCCTCAAGCTGTCGGGTGCCGGTGACGGTGACATTAACGAACCGATTTTTGACAGTTATGTCAGCCGCGTTCGCTGGTTGATTGCAAACCTGATCACAGCGCTTGTTGCGGTGTCGATCATCCGCGCATTTGAAGCGACAATTCAGGAGATGGTGGCGCTTGCCGCGCTGATGCCGATTGTTGCAGGCGTTGGCGGCAATGCGGGCACACAGACGATGGCGGTTGCGGTGCGCGCACTTGCGACCAATCAACTCACCCAATCGAATACTGTACGCACGATCATGCGTGAAATTCGCGTGGCGATACTCAACGGTTTGACCGTGGCGGCGGTGATCGGGGTTGGCGTCACGCTGATTTTTGCCAATCCTTTGCTTGGCGGGGTGATCGCGAGCGCGGTGCTCGCCAATATCGTGGTTGCGGGGCTGGCAGGCGTACTCGTGCCAGTATTGCTTGACCGGATGGATATTGATCCAGCGGTGGCATCATCGATTTTTGTGACGATGATTACTGACTCGATGGGCTTCCTTGCCTTCCTCGGGCTGGCGACGATGGCGGGACTGGCTGGCTGATCATGGCATTGCATATGACCAAAGTTGCCTACGGAATGGGCAATTTGACTGACCTGATCGCGGCGGTTGAGCGGCGCGCGCACGGCGGACGGATACGCCTGACGACGCGCTACCGGCCCAAGCGCCACGAAGAGATTGCCGGCAATTCGCTCTATTGGATCATCAAGCATCAACTGGTCGCGCGTGCCAATCTGATCGGGTTTGAAGATGCTGAGGGCGGGCGCACTGATATTGTACTTGAGGCGCGGGTGATCCCGGTAGTCCCCATGCCGCGCCGCGCACATCAGGGCTGGCGTTATTTGACCGCTGAAGATGCGCCGCCCGATCTGGCGGGCGGTGATGCTGGGATTGATCAACTGCCGGGCGAAATGATCGCCGCACTTGCTGAGGCGGGTTTAGTCTGAGGGAAATCTAAATCCGTTTGGGCTGAGCTTGTCGAAGCCTTGTCCTTTTCTTTCCCGTGTAGCAAAAGAAGGGCAGCCCTTCGACAGGCTCAGGGCGAACGGATTAGGAAAACCCTACCCCAATCGTTCTCGGTGCCAGTGCAAATGCTCCGCCATGAAGGTCGATACGAAGTAGTAACTGTGATCATAACCCGGCTGCATCCGCAGGGTGAGCGGGATGCCAGCCTTTGCGCAAGCCGCCTCAAGCAATTCAGGTTTGAGTTGATCGCCCAAGAAATTATCCGCCGTGCCTTGATCCACCAGCAGTTCGGGCAGGCGCGCACCGTCTTCAATCAATGCGCAAGCATCATAGTCGCGCCACGCGGACTGATCGGGCCCGAGATAGCCGCCAAGCGCCTTATGCCCCCAAGGGCAATGCATCGGTGAAGCAATCGGCGCGAAGGCAGAGACTGATTTGAAACGTGACGGATTACGCAGGGCGATGGTGAGCGCGCCGTGACCGCCCATGCTGTGACCAGTGATAGCTTGGCGCGCTATATCGGCAGGGAAGTTGGCGGCGATAATCTCAGGCAGTTCAGCCTCAATATAGTCGCGCATCCGGTAATGCTTGGCGAACGGCGCTTGGGTGGCGTTGACATAGAAACCCGCGCCAAGCCCGAAATCATAGGCGCTTTCGGCGTCATCGGCCACGCCTTCACCGCGCGGGCTGGTGTCGGGTGCCACGAAAATCAGCCCGAGTTCAGCGCATGCCTGCCGAAATTCACCCTTGTCAGTCACATTGGCGTGGGTGCAGGTGAGGCCTGACAGATACCAGACCACAGGCAATTTTGCCCCCGGCGGGTGCGGCGGCACGAAAACTGCGAAGGTCATCGCAGTCCCCGTTGCCGCCGAAAGGTGACGGTAAACGCCCTGAACGCCGCCGTGAGACGCGTTGATTGACAGCGTTTCGAGCGTCATTTTGTGCCCTACATCCGCTTCAGCACGCAAATTTTATTGCCCGACGGGTCACGCAGATAGGCGAGATACATTTTTCCCATCGCGCCTTCACGAAGCCCCGGAGGATCTTCACACGTGGTGCCGCCGTTTGCGACGCCCGCCGCGTGCCATGCGTCGCCTTGCTCAGGCGATTCAACCGCAAAACCAATAGTGCCGCCGTTTGCGCCACATGCAGGCTGCCCGTCAATCGGGGTGCTGATCGCGAAAATGCCGGACTTGGTCATGTAGAAAACGCGGCCCTTGTCGTCCTGATTGCCCGGCCCGACGCCAAGCGCGCCAAGCGTGGCGTCATAAAATTTTTTCGACGCAGCAAGATCGCTTGCGCCGAGCATGATGTGACTGAACATATTTTTCTCCTTGGGTGTTAAACTCAAAAGACCACAACGCTACGGATGCTTTCGCCCGCGTGCATCAGGTCAAAGCCTTTGTTGATTTCATCAAGTGACAGAAGATGCGTGATCATCGGATCAATCTCGATCTTGCCGTTCATATACCACTCGACGATTTTGGGCACGTCAGTCCGCCCCTTGGCCCCGCCAAACGCCGTGCCGCGCCAATTGCGCCCAGTGACAAGCTGAAATGGCCGCGTGCTGATTTCCTTGCCTGCCTCGGCAACGCCGATGATGATCGAAGTGCCCCATCCTCGGTGGCAGGCCTCAAGCGCCTGACGCATGACAGTTGTATTGCCCGTGCAATCAAAGGTATAATCCGCGCCACCGTCAGTAAGCGCGACAAGATGCTGGACGATGTCGCCTTCGATTTCACCAGGATTGACGAAGTAGGTCATCCCGAAACGCCTGCCCCATTCTTCGCGCGCCGGGTTGATATCGACGCCGATGATCATATTCGCGCCCGCCATCCGCGCGCCCTGCAACACGTTGAGTCCGATGCCGCCAAGCCCGAAGATGATCACATTGTCACCCGGCGCGACTTTGGCTGTGTTGACGACCGCGCCAACGCCCGTCGTCACGCCGCAGCCGATGTAGCAGGCACTGTTGAACGGCGCGTCCTCGCGGATTTTGGCAACTGCAATTTCGGGCAACACAGTGAAGTTTGAGAAGGTTGAGCAGCCCATATAATGGAAGATCGTCTGGCCTCTGTAGCTGAACCGCGAGGTGCCGTCGGGCATCAGGCCTTTGCCCTGAGTGCTGCGGATTGCGGTGCAGAGGTTGGTTTTGCCCGACAGACAGCTTTTGCACTGGCGGCATTCGGGCGTGTAAAGCGGGATCACATGATCGCCGGGTTTAACCGAGGTAACGCCCGCGCCGACCTCACGGACAACCCCAGCGCCCTCATGGCCGAGTACACTTGGGAACAGCCCCTCACTGTCTAACCCGTCAAGCGTATAGGCATCGGTATGGCAAATTCCGGTCGCCATAATCTCGACAAGCACTTCGCCAGCCTTTGGCCCGTCAAGGTCAAGCTCGACGATTTCAAGTGGTTTTTTGGCTTCAAAGGCGACGGCAGCGCGGGTTTTCATGGGCGCTTATTCCTCAATCCTGAACGTTAAACCAGCATTGGCCTGCAACCGCTTGATCAGAGGAGCGGCGATAATAGCGCCGGGGGTAACTACGCCGCCGGGGGTATCATTTTCAAGCAACGTCAGTGCGCTTTCGGCGATCATCTTGCTGGTGGAGCCGTATCCGGGGTCTTTGTCGCCAGCAACGACCGCCTTGACTATAGTGCCGTCACCCATTTCGGCAAAGAACAGGATTTCATAAAAGCCATTTTCGCGCTCATCCTTGCTTGGCCCTTCGCCTTGCTTGGGGACGGGGCCATCGCCAAACGGGTTGGCACTTTTGAGCGCCTTGGCGATGCCTTCGGCAATTGCTTTTCCAGCCTCACCAGCGGTCGTCATCATCATTTCATCATATGCAAAATCTTCGCCGTAAGCGTGTTCCAGCAGGAAATTGGTGCGGTGAACATTCTTGGTGTTGATCGCCGCCATGATGAAGGGGGCCGTCCAATTGCCGCTCGCCGCATCATATTCGGGAAAGAGACCGCTCGGCTGATCCGGCCCCTCAAATCCAGGGGTAAGCGCGAAGGAACTTTTGAGCCGCCCGACAAGCGAGGGCGACTTTGCAACCGCCTTCATCGTTTCGGTCAGGCTGGCGATGGTGCCGCCTGATGCGCCGCCCTGCATTTTGCGGACACGGCCCTTCACGCGCGGAGCTGGCTTGCCGTAGCGCTTGACCGCCTCCTGTTCGACAAACCAGACACCGAGATCAAACGGAATTGAGTCGAATCCACACGAGAATGTGATCCGCGCCCCCGATGCCTTGGCGGCGGCGTCATGCGCATCAATCATGTCACGCATCCACAGCGGTTCGCCGCACAGATCAACATAGTCAGTGCCCGTCGCTGCACAGGCAGCGACGAGTTCATTGCCGTAAAGCTGATACGGGCCAACGGTTGTGATAATGACGCGGGCACGGTTGCACATGGCGGTGAGCGAGGCGGGGTCGCTCGCGTCGGCTTCAATTAGTGGCGTATCGGTAGGAGCGCCAATCAAATCGCGGACTTCGGCAAGTTTGGCGGCACTGCGTCCGGCCATCGCCCAGCCCTTGACGCCTTGCTTGACGAGATATTCGGCAACCAAACGGCCAGTAAAGCCAGTCGCGCCGTAAACGACTATATCAAATTCCGCGCTGCGTTTTGCCACCATATCTCTCCCTGCGATTTCCATAGTCTCTGCATCGCAGCGCGCGGCTTTGCAATCGCTACCTTACCCAGATTTTTGATGCAGGTGCGAAGTGCAATTTTTTCACTTCACAAATATGACTATTATATGTCATCAATGTGAAATATCTAAATTTGTGATGATGGAAATAGGGAGAGAAAGAATGAAAAAAATCATTGTTTTCGCGGTTTTGGCGTTATCCACAGCCGCTGCAACATATGCGAAACAGCCTGTGGATAACTTTTCAGCGACTGCGATAGCTGCCGCTGATTACACAACGGCAGAGGCGCAATTGCGCGCACGTCTGGCCCGCGCGCCAGGGTTGCAGCAGGCAATGCTCAACCTAGCCTATGTTTACCGGGCAACGGGCAAGATGACACAAGCCGATGCGCTGTACACGCGTGTATTGAAGCGCCCGAACATTCAGCTTGAAACGACTCGTGAAACGCCGGTTTGGTCGCATGATCTTGCGCAGCGGGCTTTAAGCGCCTCATCACAGTAACAAAGCGCGTGAAGGTCGTGGTTTTGGCCGCGACCTCTATGCTTGTTATTTGACCATCGCAAAAAACATGACGCGGCCTTCGCCTGCTGCCGGTATAGGCTGAGCGAATTTCCAGCGAACGGCGGTGACATCATTGGGCAGCGCCGCGCGCATTGTTCCGTCGCCCTTGGCGACTTTTAGCGTGGCAAGCTGACCAAAGGTCTTGCCGCGATCAACCGAAACCTCAGCCCAAGGCTGCTCAACGCCGGTGTAAATGACATTGGCCGGAATTGGATTGTTGATGACAAACGCTGTCGCGGGTTTCGCGCCAGTGTTTTTATATTCAAGCATGAACACCAGCGCTTCACCGGGCAGGACGCGCTCTGGCACGAGCAGTGTGTTCTTTGTCTTGCCGGGGCCATCGGGCACTTGCTTGACGACAAACGCCTTGCTGACGAGCGCAACGCTCTGTGCTTGAGCGAAAAGGGCGGTCGGTGTGACAAGCGCTGCGAGGAAAAATGCGTGTTTCATGGGCAGTATGTTATCCCGATTATCCTTACTAAAGGGTTAATATCAAAGAGTGTTATTGTTTGATTATGCTCTGCCTGATCCACTCAAATGGTCACCCTGAACTTGTTTCAGGGTTTATCCCTCCACAGGGGAAGGAATGCAGGATTCGTAGAGAGATGGATGCTGGAAACGAGTTGAGCATGACGGTGTAGTTGGACTAGTGTGAGTTATCCAAACACTTGCTATCTCACAGCTTTGGCAGCGTCACCCCGCGTTGCCCCATATATTTGCCTGCACGGTCGGCATAGCTGGTCTCGCACGCCTCATTGCCCTTAAGGAACAGAAACTGGCACGCGCCTTCATTGGCATAAATCTTGGCAGGCAGCGGCGTCGTGTTCGAAAATTCAAGCGTCACATGCCCCTCCCAACCCGGCTCTAGCGGGGTGACGTTGACGATAATCCCGCAGCGCGCATAAGTGGATTTTCCAAGACAGATGACGAGCACGTCGCGCGGCACCCGGAAATATTCGACCGTGCGGGCCAGTGCAAAACTGTTCGGCGGGATGATGCACACGTCAGTTTTGCGGTCAACAAAGCTGTTGGGATCAAAGTCTTTGGGGTCAACGATGCTTGAATTGACGTTGGTGAAAATCTTAAACTCATCGGCCACGCGCGCATCATAGCCATAGGACGACAGGCCGTAAGAGATGCAGCCATCACGTCGCTGCGCCTCAACGAAGGGCTCAATCATCGCCTGTGTGGTCGCGGCTTCGCGGATCCATTTGTCAGAGAGGATGGACATAAATTTTCCTATGCAAAGCCAAGGTCGGCAGGGCCGAAGGGGTGGGGGAGAAGCTGCGAAATGCGGTGATGCGTTACGTTAACGCCATCGGCTGATGCGCAGTGAATCTCGGTATCGTGTCCGCTCATTTGGGCTGCTTCGTTGATGACTTGGCGGCAGCGCCCGCAGGGATTGACCGGAGCGCTGCCGCTAATTGCGCCGTCAACCAGCTTGCCACCAATCACAGCAATTTCGCGCACTTGGCGCAGTTTGCCCTGCGCATTGGCCGTCGCCAGCGCCACCGTCTCGGCACAGAGCGTCAGGCCGTAACTGGCATTTTCAAAGTTGCAGCCAGTAATGATTTCACCGTTTTCAAGGCGAACCGCTGCTCCCACGCCGAACCCCGAATACGGCGCATGGGCATTTGCGGCAGCGGCGCGCGCGGCGTTGATCAGATCGTCACTCATGGTTGCACTACATTCCAATTGACTGTGCCTGTGATGCCATCAATCCGCCGCTGATTGCTGGCCTGCCAGATCACCCAAGAGTGGCTGCCATAATCGGGTGCAAGGAACATTCGCCGCAGCCACAGCGAGCGGTCAACCGCACTGCTGACCTGATAGGCATCCTCAAAACTTTCCGTCAGATAAACAATCGTCGCCTTGCTCGTATGCGCCTCAACCATTTCGATAAAAAGCGCAATTTCAGCAAGCACGATTTTGCGGTCAGGCCGCGCGGTGCAACTGCTTTCAAATTGGAGAGTGAGGACAGCGGGCAGCATGTTTGTCTCGCGCGGAACTGTCGCGATGAAATTCGTCGCCTGATCACGCGCCAAATGACAAAGCGTAAAAGCATGGGAGGCACCGCGCTGCAGCCCTGCCTCTCGCGCGCTCTCCCAATTTTCGGCGAAGCGCGCGTCGCGGATGTCGGTGCCTTCGCTTGCCTTGAGATAGGCAAAATCAGCGCCGCCTGCGCGTACTTTACGCCAATCTATTTCTCCCTGAGCCGCCGAAACATCAATGCCCTGCAACGGATAAGTGGCGCGCGTGGGCGTCCAGCGCATCGCAAAAACCCACAGTAAAGCGGCCGCAATCATTAACGCTGCAAACGCAAAGACGATCCGCTTGATCAGCAGGGCAGGAGTACGCGTCGCCATTCTCACCCTTTGATATGGAGGACGCAAATGAGCGTGAACAGCCGCCGCGCGGTATCAAAATCAATCGTGATCTTGCCATCAAGCCGCTCTTTGAGCAGCTCAGCCGCCTCATTATGGATGCCGCGACGTGCCATATCGATCGTTTCGATCTGTGTCGGCGTGGACTGCCGCACCGCCTGAAAATAGCTGTCGCATATCGCGAAATAATCTTTGATCGGGCGGCGGAAACGGCCAAGCCCAAGGATCACCGATTCAAGCGGGGTTTGATCCTCGCGGTAAATGTCAAACGCCAATCGCCCTTCTTCAACGCGGATCGTCACGCGGTAAGGCCCGGCATAGCCGTCATCATGCTTGCGTTCCGGCGCAAACAAGTTGCCTTCAAGCAGATCGAAAATTGCAATGCGCCGCTCCTGCTCGATATCGGCGCTGCGCCAGATGATCGTGCCCTGATCAAGTTCAATGTGGATAATACGCGGGTCAGCCATGGAGCGGCCATATTGCCGAGGTGCCTGCGAAGATCAACCGAGTTATCCCCGTTGTTCTTTTCCGTCTTGGGTTGTGATATAAAGTGGTGCTGGCCAAAGAGGCATTATGGCAACTGCACCCTTATTCTCCGTCCCGACGCCCGAAGGCGTAACTGAGCTTCCCCATAATATTGAGGCGGAGGCGGCGCTGCTCGGCGCGCTGATGATTGACAACCGGATTGCCGAGGATGTGCAACTAAAACTGCGCGCCGATCATTTTTATGAACCGGTGCACGGGCGGATTTACGATTCGATCCTGCTGCTGCTTGATCGGAACATGATTGCCAATCCGGTCACGCTCAAGCCGCAGTTTGAGGCTGATGAGGCAATGAAGGCGCTTGGCGGCCCGGCATATCTCGCAAAGCTGACGAGCAGTGGCGCCGCACTCATCGGCGCGCGTGATTTTGCCTTGCAAATCTATGATCTGGCGCTGCTACGTGAGCTTGTTTCGGTTGGCCGGACGATGACTGAACGTGCGATGGATACAAGCGAAGCCGTAACGCCCAAGGAGCAAATCGAAGAGGCCGAAGTCGCGCTGTACAAAGTTGCGGAAGAAGGCGGCGAGCAAGGCAGCGTCAAAACCTTTGGGCAAGCGACGCGCATGGCGGTTGAGCTAGCCGAAAAGGCTTTGAACGCAGGCGGCGGACTGTCAGGCGTTACCACCGGGCTTGACAGTATCAACGCCAAAACGGGCGGGCTGCATCACTCCGACTTGCTGATCCTTGCGGGTCGTCCGGGTATGGGGAAAACCGCGCTTGCCACCAACATCGCTTATAACGCCGCGCGGCGCTGGCTGCGCGATGAGGAGGATGGAATCGCGCCCGAAAAATCAGTTGGCGCAAAGGTCGCTTTTTTCAGCCTCGAAATGTCCGCCGATCAGTTGGCCACGCGTATCCTTTCCGAAAATTCGGGGATTAGCTCGGAATTGCTGCGCATGGGCAAGATCGGCCAGCAGGATTTCCGCAACCTCGCGCGCGCGGCGGGGGAACTTGAGACGTTGCCGCTATTCATTGATGATACCCCCGGCCTGACAATTGCAGCGCTCAGGACTCGGGCGCGCAGGCTTAAACGGCGGCACGGGATTGGGCTGATCATCGTTGATTACCTCCAACTGCTCCAAGGCTCGGGGCGATCATCCGAAGGCAACCGCGTTCAGGAAATTTCGGAAATCTCGCGAGGGTTAAAGACGTTGGCGAAGGAGTTGAATGTTCCCGTGCTTGCGCTTTCGCAGCTTAGCCGCGCGGTTGAATCGCGTGAGGATAAGCGCCCGCAACTCTCCGATTTGCGCGAATCTGGTTCGATTGAGCAGGATGCCGACATTGTGCTGTTCGTCTACCGCGAGGAATATTATGTCCAATCGCGTGAGCCAAAACGGCCTGATGCGGGCAGCGATTCTAAAACGCACGAGGATCATGACAAATGGGCGGCGGAAATGGCGGGCGTCTTCGGCCTTTCCGAACTGATCGTCGCCAAACAGCGCCACGGCTCGACGGGCAAGGTCAAGCTGCGATTTGAGGCGCAGATTACCCGGTTCAGCGATTTTGTTGATGAAAGCTATGTGCCCGAACGGCGGGGATGATTTTTTAGAAAATCGGGTCGTCGATCCCGCTGTCATCAACCGGGGTATGGATGCCGCACTCAACCTTGTCCCACCCGCGCCAACGGCCTGAACGTTGGTCTTCGCCGGGTTTGACCACTGACGTGCACGGCGCGCAGCCGATTGAGAGATAGCCTTGGGCGACCAGCGGGTGCACAGGCAGATCATGCGCAATCATGTACGCGTCAATCGCTGCCCTATCCCAATCGGCAAGCGGGTTGACCTTGAGGCGGCCCTCCTCAATTTCAAAACGTGGCAGCCGCTCACGCGTTTTTGACTGGAACGCCTTACGCCCCGTAAATTGCGCATCGAACGGCGCAAGCGCAGCCTTCAAGGGGATCACCTTGCGGATTTCACAGCACCCATCAGGATCATAAGACCAGCGTAGGCCGGTTCCATCCTTGTTGGCGACTGCACCAGCATCGGGTGTAATATTGCGCAGGTTGGTCAGCCCAATCCGCTTAACCAAGGTGTCGCGGTAAGCCAAAGTCTCAGAAAAATGCTTCCCCGTTTCAAGGAAAATTACGGGGACATGCGGATCAATGCTGCCGATCAGGTGAAGCAGCACCGCGCTTTCGGCACCAAAGCTTGAAACGATGGCGGCGTCGCCAAGCATATGTTCCTTGAGCAAGACGGTAAGCATCTCAAACGTATCATGCCCGCGAAACATATTGTTGAGGCGGATCGCATCAGCCTCGGTATAGCGGGGCCGCACGTCAATCTGATCAGGAATGCGTAGCGCGGCACTAGCCATGACGCAGCTTCCATACAGGCACGCAGGCATCGGCTGCGCGTTGATAGACATGCTCATATCGCGCCAATGCCGCCTCAACTGCTGCATTGCTTAGGGGTTTGGCGGGTGCGAAACTGTCAAAGCCGCAGCGGCGCATGAACGGCACTTGATCAACCAGGACATCGCCCTCGGCGCGCAGTTCGCCCGTATATCCCGCCTCGCGAAGCACCCGGGCTGAAGAATAGCCACGCCCGTCACGAAAGGTTGGGAATGAAATCTCAACCAGCGCGAGCCGATCAATATAAGGGATCAGCGCACGGGCATCCTCATCTGGCTCAAGCCGAACGGCGGTTGCGTTGGATTGGTCGAGGAACGCATCAAGCGTGACGGCTGGCTCCTCAAGCGTTTCATCATCACGGAAACGAAATGCGGTCATGCCGAAATCTCCGGTATCTTGGCTGTCACTTTCAATTCGAAGTTGAAGCCATACAACCATGTCACGCCGATCGCTGTCAGCGTTGGATATGGCGGTTCGCCCCAAAATTCATCCTTGACCTTGAAGGCCACGGCCATGTTGCGCTCGGGATCGACACAATAAAGTGTGAAATCTACGATATCGCTGAAGTCGCAACCCCCCGCCGCCAATACGGCGGTCAAATTTTGGAAGGCCAGGCGAAGCTGCTGCTCGGGATCTGGTTCGGGGCTGCCATCGTCACGGCTGCCAACCTGACCCGATATGAACAAAAATCCGCCGGAACTTATAGCAGCCGAATATTTGTTGCGTTCGTAAAGCTCGCGACGTCCTGCAGGAAAGATTGCGATGCGCTCACCCATAAATCGCCTCCTTGAACGGTTCCATGCCAACGCGGCGGTAGGTATCGAGGAAGCGTTCCTCGCCCTCACGCAGCGTCCGGTATTTTTCGACGACCTTTTCAACCGCATCGACAATGCCGTTTTCATCAAAACCCGGCCCGGTGATTTTGCCAATCGAGACATCTTCGGCACCCGACCCGCCAAGCGTAAGCTGATAATTTTCAACGCCCTTCCGGTCGACGCCGAGAATGCCGATATGCCCGGCATGATGATGCCCGCAGGCATTGATGCAGCCCGAGATTTTGAGCTTGAGCTCTCCGATATCGCGCTGACGCTCTGGATCAGCAAAGCGTGTGGCGATTTTCTGCGCGACCGGGATTGATCGCGCGTTGGCAAGGCTGCAATAATCCAGGCCAGGGCAGGCGATGATATCGCTCACCAGATCAAGATTGGCATTGGCAAGGCTTGCCTCATTAAGCGCCGCCCACACCGCATACAGATCGCGCTTGGCGACGTGGGGCAGGACGATATTTTGCGCATGGGTGACGCGCAGTTCATCGAAACTGTACCGCTCGGCGAGTTCCGCCATTACGTCGATTTGTGCGCTGCTCGCATCGCCGGGGATGCCGCCGATGGGCTTCAGGCTGATGTTGACGATGGCGTAGCCCGCCTGCTTGTGCGGCTTGACATTCTGGTCAAGCCAGACTGCAAAATCAGGATCGCTACGGTCGATTTCGCCGCTTAGCCCTGTCTCAAACGCAGGCGGCGCGAAGAAAGCACTAATCCGGTCAAATTCAGCAATTGGCGGATCAATCCCAAGCTTTTTGACATGGATAAATTCCTCGGCCACCTGATCGCGGTAAGCATCGGCACCAATTTCATGGACGAGGATTTTGATCCGCGCTTTGTAGATATTGTCGCGGCGGCCGTAGCGGTTGTAGACCCGCAGGCAGGCCTCGACATAGCTCAGCAAATCTTCGGCACGCACAAATGGGTTAATCTCGGGCGCGATCATCGGCGTCCGCCCCATGCCGCCGCCAACGAACACACGGCCACCAAGCACGCCGTCTTTTTTGACAAGTTCAATCCCGATATCATGCAGCCGCATCGCTGCGCGGTCTTCTTGAGACGCGATCACAGCAATCTTAAACTTGCGCGGCAAGTAACTGAATTCAGGATGGAAACTGCTCCACTGGCGCAGTAGTTCAGCCCAAGGGCGCGGATCGGCGACTTCGTCTGCGGCGGCCCCGGCGTATTGATCGGATGAAATATTGCGGATGCAATTGCCGCTCGTCTGGATCGCGTGCATCTCAACGCTGGCAAGCTCGGCCAGGAGATCGGGGCATTCCTCAAGCTTGATCCAATTATACTGAATATTCTGGCGCGTGGTGAAATGGCCGTAATCGCGGTCATATTTGCGCGCAATGTGGGCGAGCATGTGCATCTGCTTGCTGTCCATCGTGCCATAAGGAATGGCGACGCGCAGCATGTAGGCGTGAAGCTGAAGATAAAGCCCGTTCATCAGGCGCAGCGGCTTAAACTGATCCTCAGTGATTTCACCCGCGAGGCGGCGCTTCACCTGATCACGAAAATCCTCGACGCGCGCGTCAACGATTGATTGGTCATATTGGTCATACTGATACATCAGACTAAAGCCTTGTTTAGATTCACGCGGAGGCGCGGAGACGCGGAGAATTTACCGTCATTGCGAGCGAAGCGAAGCAATCCAGTCCCACTGTGGGCTACTGGATTGCCGCGTCGCTTTGCTCCTCGCAATGACGAGTTCAACACTTTCTCCGCGTCTCCGCGCCTCCGCGTGAGTAAAATAATCCCGCTCATATTACCCAAGCTCCAACATCAGGGTCGGCTGGCTTTAGCGAGAGATCAAGGCGGACGGTTGGCCCGAGTGCACGAACGCGGTCTTTGATATGCGCTGGACGCGGGCCTTCGGGTGTCGCAACAGCATCAATTATGTAGGGCGCATTGACGCGGCGTGCGCCGTCTTCGCGCGCGAGGATTGCGTCGCCGCCTTCGGCGACATCAACCGCATCCTCAACATGGATTGACCAATAACTGCCCGCCCACCATGTGACCGCCCCGCTCGCCAGATCATTTCCGGTCAGGATTTTCATGCAAAAGTCTCCGCAGTTTTAGCGAGTGATAACAGGCGATCCTCTGCATCTGATTTCAGGACAACCTCACCAACGACAATGATCGCCGGGCTTTTGACGGCCTCACGCGCCACCATGTCGCCGAGATCAGTCAGTAAGGTGCGAATTGCGCGCGCGCCTGTGCGTGTTCCCCTTTCGAGCACTGCGACAGGCATTTCGGGCGCAACCCCGTCTGCGATCAGCTTATCCGCAATATCAAATGCAGTGGCGACACCCATGTAGATTACCAGCGTCCGGCCCTTGCCCGCGAGCCCCGCCCAATTCTGATCCGAAAGCCCCTTGCACTGGCCTGCAACAAAGCTGACCGCACTTGATGCGTCACGGTGGGTGAGGGGGAGCATCGCCTCGGCCGCGCAGCCAAGAGCGGCTGATACGCCGGGGATGACTTCGACTGATACGCCCGCCGCGCGGCACGCCTCAACTTCCTCGCCGCCACGCCCGAAGATGAAAGGGTCACCTGCTTTGAGGCGAATAACGAGATTGCCCGCCTGCGCCTCTGCAACAAGGATCGCATTGATCCCTTCCTGTGGCACTGAATGATGGCTGCGCTGTTTTGCAACCGAAACATAGCGCGCCAACGGATTGGCAAGCGCGATGATGCTCGCATCAACTAGGCCGTCATGCACGACAACGTCAGCCTGTTCAAGCGCACGCGCGGCTTTGAGCGTTAATAGTTCTGGATCTCCGGGCCCTGCGCCTACGAGCAGAACCCGGCCCTTGGAAGAGAGAGGTGAATTTGTCATCATGCATAATTGGGCGCTCGCCCGCCGAGTGACAACCGAGTCTTTGTTGACCGCTGATTAGTTCAGCTTTGCACCACGACATCACGCAGGCCGATGCCAATCGATGCCCGCGCCTGTTCATCCTCAACCGAAACAACCGGATAGGCGCAGTAATCTGCGGCATAATAAGCGCTTGGCCGGTGGTTGCCCGAAAGGCCGACGCCGCCAAACGGCGCATTTGACGGCGCACCGTTGGTCGGGCGGTTCCAATTGACCATGCCCGCGCGGACGTTGGCCCAAAACTGATCATAAAGCTGCGGCGATCCACCAATGAGCGACGCCGACAGGCCGTACCGCGTGGCATTCGCCTCAATCAGTGCGTCTTCAAACGTCGCAACCCGGATCACCTGGAGCAGCGGGCCGAACAGTTCAATATCAGGGCGATTTTTGACATTTGTCACGTCAATGATTGCAGGCGACAGGAAGGGGCGGTCGGGCAGTGATCGTTCCATTTGCTTGATCGGCTGCCCACCTTTAAGCACGAGCGCGAGGAAGCTTTCCTCAAGGCCGTCAGCCACTTCATTATCAATCACTGGCCCCATAAACGGGGCGGGCGTTTCGTGCGGCTCACCCACGATCAGGCGATCTGCAAGTTTCTTCACTTCATCAATCAGCGTTTGATGCGCGCCGTCCCTGACGATCAAGCGCCGTGCCGCTGTGCAGCGCTGCCCCGCCGAAAGGAACGCCGATTGAATGACGAGGACGGCGGCCGAATGCAGGTCAGTCGTATCCCATACCACAATCGGATTGTTACCGCCCATTTCAAGCGCGAGGATTTTGCCCGGCGTGTCGGCATATTGGCGGTTGAGCGCGATGCCCGTCCGCGCCGAACCTGTGAACAGCAATCCGTCAAGATCGGGATGGCCCGCAAGCGCCTTGCCCTCGGCAGGCCCGCCGATCAGGACGCGAACAACCCCCGACGGAATCCCCGCCGCATGGTAGCATTCGACCAGCATCGCGCCCGTCGCGGGTGTTTTTTCAGACGGCTTGAAGACGACGGCATTACCCGCGATCAGCGCAGGCACAATATGGCCATTGGGCAAATGCGCCGGGAAATTATACGGGCCAAGCACGCCAAGCACACCGTGTGGCTTATGCCGGAGCGCGCTTTTGACGCCCATATTGCCCTCAAGGCGGCGCTGCGACGTGCGTTCGGTATAGGATGAGATTGAAATCTCAACCTTGTTCATCACTGATTCGACCTCGGTGCGCGCCTCCCACAATGGCTTGCCCGTTTCACGCGCGATGCAATCGGAGAGCGCATCGGCCTTTGCGCGTACGACATTGACGAAACGCCGCAGCGCCTCAATCCGCACCGCGACGGGCTTTGCCGCCCAATCCGCCCAGGACCGCCGCGCAAGCGCAACCTCGGCGTCAACATCACCAATCGGCCCACGCCAGTAGGTCGCCCCCGTTGCCGGTTCGATAGAAACAATTTCAGACGCAGACATAGGATAGGGTCACTAACGAGGCATGGTTAAAATCTTGCATACCCAATGCGGCGGCGGGGATCAACCGAACCCGGCCACCACCGTCTCAATCGGCAAAAACAATGTCCTACTGTCAGCGGGGTAATCGATAAATTCGGCGCACCGCAGGTAAAAGCGTTTTGCCGCTTCATCCTTGGCGTGAACCAGGACAGCGCCGATACCGATGCTTTGCGAGGCGAGCGCGATGCGACGCAGCGCGTCTGATAGGATATCCGCGCCAAGTCCTTTGCCCGCGTCATCGCGGCTGACGGCGAGCCGCCCGATGACTGAAACGGGAATGTTGCTAGGTGCATTGCGGCGGACTTTGCCCGGTGCGGCCATGCGCTCGACTGCGCCTGCCGCGATGCAGAAATAGGCGACGACCTGATTTCCCGCACACACGACATAAGTGCGTGAGAAGCGGCTTTCATTCTTGAGCGCCTGATGCCGAAGCCAATCATTGAGTATAGCTTCGCCGCAATCAAAGGCCGAAAGATCATGGTCAGCGGTCAGCGGGACGGGCGGCGAAAGTTTCGGTGTTGAGTCCGTTACTTCTGCCATGCCGGAACTCGGCGCAACAGCGAGCGCAGCTTTGGCCCCGACGCAGGTGGATTATCAAGCGCGTACAGGAATGCGTCGTAACGATCCGCATCAAGCACAAACAGCCGCTGATCAAGCAACACATCAATCGCCTGCCGCCGCGCGCTATCAATCATGAATTCAGTGCGTGTCTTGCCAAGGATCGCCGCCGCATCATCGATAAGCTGACGCGTGTTCGCCTCAATGCGGAGGTTAATGCTGCCCTTCGTCTCCGCGAGCGGGGTTTGGCGTTCCAAGGATAGGGAATCACTCTTTGTCATGCTATGCGATGTGCCATTTTGTATCTACAATGTCAATACAAAATGGCTCCATCGCCACTTTTCCCTGAGAATGCCGCGAGAGGGATTGCTGGTGGAGCGCGATTATACCCAAGGTAACTTCGCGCCTTCGCCAAAGGCGAAGTTTATCCTGAGCGCCTGCAAGGCAGTCGAAGGGCGCCTTCGCGTGAGATATATCAGGCCGCGCCGCGCGCCGTGAGGATGCAAGTGGGTCACGCGAAGGCGCAAAGGCGCGAAGAAGTGGGGACGAGAAAGCGGTGATTTTTTGAGAAGCGCTCCGCTTCCAAAAACCCCGGAAAACTCAGAAAGTTGACACTGAATCCGTATATTCGTGAAGCCTTCAGTATTTGAAAAATATGGCGCAGCCGAAACGGTGCGGCGACGCATTGAGAATGGTAAACGAGGGGCGAAAGCAATCATCATATTTGGAACATATCATGAATATTTTATGTAGGAAAGGATTTTGATTCAGGCCAATACCCTCCCCGTCGCCCCGCACTTGATGCGGGGCTTGGCTTTCCTTTTGCGCTAATATTGTGCAATATCGCCATATGGCAAAAGGCGGCTGGGTCTACATCATGGCAAATCGCTATCGTGGCGGTACTTATGTTGGAGTCACACCTAAATGCACATTGCTTTTTCCTCTTAGCGCCTTCGCGCCTTCGCGTGAGATACATCAGGCCCCGCCGCACGCCGTGAGGATGCAAGTGGTTCACGCGAAGGCGCAAAGGCGCGAAGAAGTGGAGACGAGAAAGCGGTGATTTTTTGAAGAGCGCTCCGCTTCCAAAAACCTTAGAAAACTCAGGAAGTTGACACTGAATCCGTATATTCGCTTGGCCTGCGTCATTTGAAAAAATGGCGCAGCCGAAACGGTGCGGCGATGCATTGAGAATGATAAGCGAGGGGCGAAGGCGATCATGATATCTGGAACATATCATGACTATTTTGTGTAGGAAACAGTTTAGACAGGCGACTAAGTTGGGAATTCCGAATGGGCAGATTTTTTCGAGAGAATAGCAAAAGCAGTCCATTGACAAGTTAGTATTGTGTCTCTGGAATTGGTTGCGTTCCCGGAATTGCGAGGCTCATGTTTGGCGGTGTCGCCCATACAGGCAATGCTGACAGCACTTCAAGATGTGCTCGCACTAAACGATCAAAACACTCAGGTAGAAAGCACGTAGCGGCCTGCCAAACTAGGCTGCCTTCAAGAAACTGACTCGGATTATTGTCTTTCGCCTCTGCCAAGATTTTCTGAAGGCTTGGTTCACGGAGAAGGAAAGCCGACGCACTATTTTTCAGTGCAAATGCAATGATGTAGGAAAGTCGACCGTACCGCTCGCGCCTAAGAACTGCGTTGAGCGTTTCCAGCAACTGTCGCTTGCCTTTGAAATTCAATATGAACTGAACTTCGTTTCCATGGATGCCTGTAGCGACAATAGAAAGTAGTAAACCAATCAGCTCCGAGTAGCTAGCTCGCGCACCGGATTCCGTTCCAAACTTTTTCGAGGCTGATTGTTTGCTGAGTTCCGCTAACGCGGGCACTCGCACGAGCGTTTCTCGCCACACAGCATCGAACGCAGGACCAACAAATTTTTCATATCGCTTCTTGTCCGCTGCCGCCTGCAACTCAGGTAACCACATCGCACGCAACGCTTCTGCAGCCCCAACGAGTCGCGGAATAACTCTATCCTCCAAAAATGGCGCACCCTTGGTCGGATAGGTCAGGTCATCGAGTGTGCACAGTTTGGGCTGGTCAAAACTATTTGTGCCATTCTGAAGAAAGCATTTCAGAACGAGGGTCCGTTTGTCACAGGATTTGGAAATTGTCTCGCTATCGATCACGAACATATTCCCCCGCTGGCGGGCAATCGCATCTCTGAATCCTTGCGGCAGGTCATTTTGAAGCGTCGGATCTATGTTGTAAAAAATCCATATGAGGGAGACGCCAGCCTCCTTGTAATAGAGATGTCGGCTTGATACCTCCTTTGCAAATGGTCGAGAAAGCTGAATCTCTAAAGCAAACTCCCCAAATTTCCCCAGCTGAAAGTATACGTCAGGATAGCGGCCATGCTTTCCGAAAAGTAATTTTTTGTATTCGTCAACTTCGGGCGTCGTTGCTCTCAAGTCTCTCGCAATAAGGCTTGCAGCCAACTCACAAAGGTATTTGTGAAGTGGAGATTCCTGAGCCCCTCCGTATTGGAGCGCCCGAGCATCATTTGGGCGGAGCCGTGGGTCACTGTGCCAAATGCAGGGCCTTTGATCCACACTGCGATGTGCAAAATATGGGTGCCGATTGTTACCTCGTGCGCGAACCGCAATTAGTACTGACCCACCACATTCACGGCACACCGCAAGCGGTCGACTGGGGTTGCTGTTTATCCGATCTGTTATCTCATCACGAAGTAGTTGCCATAGCTCGGGCCTGTGCAATATCTCTCCGATTGTCACCGGCCCAAAAGGAAGCTCAAACAAAGCTTCTTCAATGCTGCGTTCGAAATCCTCAATCTGCATAGTTTCAGACAAATAGCCAAGAATTGCCGGCACACAATAGCAATTGGATGTCCGCTTTTAGTCGACGAACGTCACTCGCCGAACGACCGGCAATCTTAGCAAAACCCTCTATTCAAACCTCCCCACCACCACCCATAGCATCTCCCATCGCTCTAATCGCTGCAACCTTCGCGGTCAGCATTCCCCAATCGTCGGCCTCTGCAATTGGTGCCCAGATGGCTTCGACCTCTTCGATGGGCATCGTGCAGGGGGCTGTGCCGTGCCAGTAGGGGTGGGTGAGCGGGCGGGCGGGGGTGTGGTTGGCGATGGCTTTCGCGAACGGGGCGAAGCTTTCGCTCGCGTAGACATCATCGGCGGGGGATGCGCTGCGCCGTGCTCCCCCTGCCCAATCGAAGAAGAAGCGGTCTATGGTCACTTCGCCTTGGCCAAGTGCCATCGTGATCGTCCGCACTAATTCTAGGTTTTGCGCTTCGCTCTGCCGGGTGACGCCAAGACGCCAGAGGAAGCGGTCTGCAACCGCGCTTTGATAGGCGGGGGCGAATGTGCTGACGGCTTCATTCAGCGCGTCGACTTCGGCGATGGCGGTCAGCGCATTGCCAAGCTGAACCACGTCCCAGTGGATCGCCTCGGCTTGGCGACCGAAGGCGTAGAGTCCGCTTTCGTCAAAATAGGCGGCGGTGAATCTGGGGTCGAACGTCGGCGTAAAGCGCCACGGGCCATAGTCGAAGCTCTCGCCCGAGATGTTGATATTGTCGCTGTTGAGGACGCCGTGGACGAAGCCTGCCGCCATGTAGGATGCCGCGAGCGCCCCGCCGCGTCTGGCGACATGGGTGAGCAACCGCGCGGGCGCATCACCGCCGCCGGGTTCGCCGTAATAGGTTCTAAGCGCATAGTCGGTCAGCCGCCGCAGCGCCGCCTCATCACCAATTGCGGCAAGCCTTTGAAAACTGCCGATGCGGATATGGCCGTGGCTGAGGCGTACTAACACTGCCGAGCGGGTGGGGGAGGGCTCATCGCCCCGTTGAAGCGCCTCGCCAGTTTCGATCACTGAAAAGGTTTTGGAAGTGTTGACGCCGAGCGCCTCAAGCATTTCAGTCGCGAGGATTTCACGCACCGCACCCTTTAGCGTCAGCCGCCCGTCGCCAAAGCGGCTGTAGGGCGTCTGGCCTGACCCCTTGGTGCCGAGATCAAGCAAGCGCCCATCGTGCGCGCGCATCTGCGCAAAGAGGAAGCCGCGTCCGTCGCCTATGTCGGGGTTATAATTGCGGAACTGGTGCCCGTGATAGCGTAGCGCAAGCGGTTGCGGCAGATTGCCCTCAAGCGGGGCGAACCGCCCGAAATGCGCAAGCCATGCCTCATCGCTCAAATCGCCCAATCCAACCGCCGTCGCCCAACGATCATTGCGGAAGCGCAGCTTAGTTTCAGGAAAGTCAGCGGCGGAAACGGGATCGCCCAGAAAATCGGCAATTTCGGTGATCGCTGGATCGGGGCGGTACGCGGCGGGTTGTGATATTGTGGGCATCGCGCGATATGGGGGCGATGGCGGGGCAAATGCAACATGAAGTTCGGTGCTTGAAATGACGCCCAAGTGAAAATCCTTCACTGTCATTCAACCTTTTCGCTTGGCGGCAAAGAAGCGCGCGCGGTGCGCCTGATGAATGTCTTTGGTGATGCGGCAGAGCATGTGATCCTGAGCGCGGTTCCGGATGCTCTTGGCGCGCGCGACGCGATTGATCCCGGTATCCGCGTGTCTTTTCCCGGAGAGGCCGCGCCGCCGCTTTACGGAAAGCCTTCGCTCGCGCGCTATGACCGGCTGAGCCGGTACATGCAGCAGTTTGACCTTGTTCTCACCTATAATTGGGGGAGCATGGACGCGGTTGGCGCGCGACGGATGTTTGCGCCCTTTCGCAAATTGCCGCGCCTGATCCATCATGAGGACGGCTTTAATATTGACGAGGCGAACGGGCTTAACTCGAAACGCAACTGGTTCCGGCGGCTGATGTTACCGTCGGCGGAACAGCTTGTTGTGCCGTCGCGGCAGTTGGAGGATATCGCGCGTGATGTCTGGAAACAGTCGCTTAGTAACGGCGGCGCGCGCGTTGTCCGCATTCCTAATGGGATTGATGTTGGCCGTTATGCGGTAGCACCAGAGGAGGGCAGCATTCCCGGCCTCACGCGGGCACCGGGTGATGTCATTGTTGGTACGCTTGCTGGTTTGCGCGGGGTGAAAAACCTTCCCCGCCTTGTCCGTGCCGTTGCGACGCAGCCGCCCCATGTGAAGCTCGTCATTGTTGGCGAAGGGCCAGAACGCGCGAACATTTTGGCGGAAGCGCAGCGGCTTGGAATATTTGATCGCCTGCTCTTGCCCGGTTTTCTGGCGGAGCCGCACCGCTATATCGGCCATTTCGATATCTTCGCGCTGTCTTCGGACAGCGAGCAATTCCCGATCTCGCTGGTTGAGGCGATGGCGGCTGGCTTGCCAGTCGTGTCAACCGACGTTGGCGATGTGAAGGCGATGGTCGCGCCCCAGAACCAGTCATTGATCGTGCCCGTGAATGATGAAGCCGCTTTTGCGCAGGCACTCTCCCGATTGGCGAGTGATAGTCACATACGCGAAAAACTCGGTTCCGCCAACCACGCCATTGCCATCCGTGACTATGACGAAGCAGCAATGATCGCGCGCTACCGCGCACTATATGTGATCTGACAAAGCTCCCAAAAAAAGCCCGCGCAATTTTGGAAAGGCACATTATATAGATCCTGTCGGGGGCACGTTAAGGACAGCGCATGTTTGCAGGATTGAAGCCGATTACCTATTGTGGCCGCGAAGTCTGGCCGTTGATTGAGGGCGGCAAGGGCGTGTCGGCGACCAATCATACGAGTTCTGGCGCATGGGCAGCGGCAGGTGGGATTGGCACGGTGAGTGCTGTAAATGCCGACAGTTTTGATCCTACGGGCAAGATTATCCCGCAGGTTTATGCGGCGCGGACGCGGGCAGAGCGGCATCAGGAGCTGATCCGCTATGCCATCGACGGCGCGGTTGAGCAGGTCAAGCGCGCTTATGATATTGCGGGCGGCAAGGGTGCGATTAATATTAACGTGCTGTGGGAAATGGGCGGCGCGCAGCCGATCCTTGAGGCTGTGCTTGAACGTACCAAAGGGCTGGTTGCGGGTGTCACCTGCGGGGCGGGAATGCCCTATAAACTCTCGGAAATTGCCGCACGGCACGGCGTATCTTATCTGCCAATCATCAGTTCGGCGCGGGCTTTTCGTGCGCTGTGGAAACGCGCTTATTCAAAGGCAGCGGATTATCTTTCAGCTGTGGTCTATGAAGATCCTTGGCTTGCGGGCGGGCATAATGGCCTTTCCAATGCCGAAGATCCCTTGAAACCCGAAGATCCATATCCCCGCGTCAAGGCGCTGCGCGATACGATGCGTGAGGGCGGGATTGATGACACTGTGCCAATTGTGATGGCAGGCGGCGTATGGAACCTGAAAGAATGGGAGCATTGGATTGACAATCCCGAGCTTGGCCAAGTTGCGTTCCAGTTCGGAACGCGGCCACTGCTGACGCAGGAGAGCCCAATCCCGCAGGGGTGGAAAGACCGGCTGATGACGCTTGAGGAGGGTGAGATCCTCCTCCACCGCTTCTCCCCTACGGGCTTTTATTCAAGCGCGGTGCGCAATCCCTTCCTGCGCAATCTTGAGGCGCGCAGTGAGCGGCAGATTGCCTTTTCGGGTGAAGCGGCAGGCGATCATACGCACCAACTTGATGTTGGCGTAAAAGGGCGCAATTTCTGGGTGACCAGGGGCGATCTGATGCGCGCGCGCGAATGGTACGGGCTTGGCTATACTGACGCTTTGAAGACGCCTGACAACACAGTTGTATTCATCACGCCCGAAGAGAAAAAGACGATCCGCAAGGATCAGGCCGATTGTATGGGCTGCCTGTCACACTGCGGCTTTTCCGCGTGGAAAGATCATGATGATTGGTCAACGGGCTATCTTGCTGACCCGCGCAGCTTCTGCATCCAAAAGACGTTGCAGGATGTCGCGCACGGCGGATCGACCGAGGATAATCTCGTATTCGCGGGGCATTCGGCCTTCCGTTTCAAGAAAGATCCGTTTTATTCAAACGGGTTCGTGCCAACGGTGAAGCAGTTGGTTGACCGGATATTGACCGGGGATTGAGGGCTTTCAGCGCACTAATCCGTTCGCCCTGAGCCTGTCGAAGGGTTGCCTTTCTCTTTCAATCGTTTGAAGAAGAAAGGGCAGGGCTTCGACAAGCTCAGCCCAAACGGAACAAGGTAAATCTGAAATTTTTGCGCACTAATCCAATTCCCAGCCGCGTTCGCCGTGGCTGGAGAGGTCTAGCCCGTCATGTTCAGCCTCTTCATCAACGCGCATTGGGATAAGGTAGGATAAGCCAAAGCCGATAATCAGCGTAACCACGCCTGACCACAGGACAGCAACGCCGACACCGATCAACTGCGCCACCAGTTGACGCGTCAAACCGCCCGTATCCTCAAATCCGCCGCCGCCAAGCGCTGGCAAGATAAGGATCGGGAATAGCAATGATCCCAATATACCGCCGACGCCGTGAACCGCGAAGACATCAAGCGAGTCGTCAATCTTGAGGCCTTGCTTGACGAATTGCACTGCGTAGAAGCAGGCGATACTGCCAACCGCGCCAAGTATTATCGCGCCCGTTGGCCCGATAAAACCAGCGGCAGGCGTGATCGTTGCGAGGCCAGCAACCGCGCCGGTGACGATCCCGACCGAGGTTGATTTGCCAACGCGGAGGCGTTCGATCAGCGCCCAAATAAGGGCGGCAGAACAGGCCGCAAGATGGGTGTTAAGGATCGCGGTTGCGGCGTCATCGCCTGCTGCTAAAGCCGATCCGCCGTTGAAACCAAACCAGCCAACCCAGAGCAACCCAGCGCCTGTCATCGTCAGCGCCGGACTGTGTGGGGGCAGCAGTGTTTTGTTAAAACCCTTCCGCTCGCCAAGCAGCTTGGCAATGACAAGTGCGGCCACGCCAGCGGTCGCATGAACCACGATGCCGCCCGCAAAATCAAGCGTGCCAAGTTCGGCCAGCCAGCCGCCACCCCAAACCCAGCGCGCGACAGGCACATAGACAAGCAAGCTCCACAGTGCCGAGAAAGCAACGACCCAGCCGAATTTTATGCGCTCAACAAACGCGCCGATAATCAGCGCTGGCGTAATGATTGCAAAGGTCATCTGAAACAATACGAACGCGCTTTCTGGCAGCGTGGTATCAGTGCGGAGATCGGCTAGCCCGCGCAACATCGCATTGCCAAAGCCACCAAGCCAGCGGTCGCCCTCACCAAAAACGAGTGTGTAGCCGCACACCGCCCACAGCAGCGAGATCACCGCCGTAATCGCAAAGCAGTGCATGAAGACCGACAGCACATTGCGAACGCGCACGAGGCCGCCGTAAAATAGCGCCAAGCCTGGGAGGGTCATCAGCAAGACAAGTGCTGACGATGTCAAAATCCATGACGTGTCACCGCTGTCTGAAACGATAATCGGCTGGGCGAGTGCGGGCGAAGTTAAAAGCGCCGCTGCCAAAATTGCCATCAAAACGCGCATACTTACCCCCGACTATTGTTCTGCCTGTCTGCTAATCAAAGCGGCTTTAGCAATCAAGCGTGGACAAATGCTAAACCCAGCCTTCAAGCACTTGATCGGGCGGGCGGTGGCCATCGACCCACGCGCGGATGTTGGCGATGACCTTTTCGCCCATTGCTTCGCGGCCTTCATAAGTGGCGGAACCCATGTGCGGGAGCAGGACAACGTTTGATAGTGACAGAAAGCGCGGATCGATATTGGGTTCGTGGGTGTAAACGTCGAGTCCTGCACCGCCAATCGTGCCGTTTTCCAGCGCCTTGATCAGCGCATCCTCATCAATAATCTCGCCGCGCGCGGTGTTAATCAGATAGGCATCGGGTTTGATTAGCGCGATCCGCCGCGCATCGATCAGCCCGTGGGTTTCGCTGGTGTGCGGGCAGTTGATAGAGATAATGTCCGCGCTTGACAGCAGCGTATCAAGGTCAGGTGCATAAGTTGCGCAAAGTTCTGCCTCGACGCGGTCGGGCAGGCGGTGGCGGTTATGATAAAGCGTTGTAATCCCGAACCCCTTCGCGCGTGCCGCCACTGCGCGGCCAATTCGGCCCATGCCGATAATGCCAAGCCGCTTGCCATTGACGCGGTGGCCGAGCATGCCGTTGGGCCTCCACCCACTCCACTCATTCTGCCGGATCAGTTTCTCACCCTCACCCAAACGTCGCGGGACAGAAAGGATCAGCGCCATCGTCATGTCAGCGGTGTCTTCAGTCAGCACGCCTGGGGTATTGGTCACGATGATCCCGCGCGCACGCGCAGCTTTCAGATCGATATGATCAACCCCGACACCGAAATTGGCGATCAGTTTAAGTTGCGGCCCGGCCTTCGCGATCAGGTCGGCATCAATGACATCAGTAATGGTTGGCGCGAGCACATCTGCCGTCGCCACAGCTTGTTCAAGCTCGGCGCGTGACATCGGGGTGCCAGTCATATTAATCTGTGCGTTGAAGAGTTCGCGCATCCGATCCATCACATGATCGGTCAGTTCGGTCGTGACGACAAGCGTTGGGCGGGATGGGCGCGGGTCGGTTTGGCTGATTGGCATTGGCGATTGCTAGGATGATCGTGGCGCTCCTGCAAGCATGGCTTGAAGCGAACTGCTACTTTGTGGCATCAGGTCACATTCTGTGGGTGGGGTAATGGTAATGTTGCGTAAATTTCTGATAATAATGAGCGGTCTTTCGCTGATTGCGGGCGGGGCGGCGCTTGCGCAAAGCAAGCCGCCTTACTGGGCGTCGATTTCTGCGGGCCAGGCAAAGATGCGAACCGGGCCAGGGCGGCAATTCCCGGCAAGCTGGCTGTATCAGCGTTCAAACCTGCCTGTGAGGGTGATTGAAACTTATCCCAACTGGCGCAAGATTGAAGACCCGGACGGGATTCAAGGCTGGATGCAGGCCAATTTGATCAGTACTGATCGTGCGGGACTTGTGCGCGGCGAAATCCGCCCTTTACGTGAAGCACCGAACAGCGAAGCACGGATCATCTGGCGCGCCGAACCCGGCGTGGTTGGTAAGTTGTCCGAATGTCGGCGCGGCTGGTGTAAACTCGATGTGCGCGGGCGAATTGGCTATATTGAGGGCGCACATATTTGGGGCGTTGATCCACAGGAAGCCAAGCCCTGACGCTTGCTGACGTGCCTTGGTGGTTGTGGCCGGCTGGAGGCGCGATCTTGGGCAGCCTCTTCGGTAGCTTTATAGCGGCACTTGTGATCCGCTGGCCGCTTGGGCAGTCGGTTATTTCAGGGAGGTCTGCCTGTGACGCGTGCGGGCAACGTCTGGGTGCGATTGAACTCATCCCGATTATCAGCGCACTAATCCAGCGCGGCAAATGTCGCCACTGCGGCGTCACGATTGATCGTCGTCACTTGGCGATTGAGTTGGCGGGGGCGGTTGTCGGCGGGGTTGCATTTGGGGTTTCGCCGGGTTTCGCCGGACTTGCGGGCGCACTGTTCGGATGGATGCTGATTGCGCTCATTGCGCTTGATGCCACGCATTATTGGCTGCCTGACAAACTTACACTGCCATTGCTCATTATCGGGCTTGGCATTGGTTTTGCCGGGATTGATCCGCCTTTGGTCGACCGTATCTGTGGGGCGGCGGGTGGCTATCTCAGTCTTGCCGCGATTGCTTTTGCCTACAGGCGGCTGCGCGGGCGGGACGGACTAGGCGGCGGTGATCCCAAATTGCTTGGCGCGATTGGGGCTTGGCTTGGTTGGCAGTGGTTGCCGATGGTGTTGCTCGGAGGCAGCGGGGTTGGGCTGCTGTATGTGCTGTTTCGAACAGTGCACGGAACGCCGATGGTGGCGACCGACCGTCTGCCGCTCGGCGCGCTGATGGCACTCGCGGCATTTCCGCTTTGGATCTACAGCACCACAGGATTCTGATCGCTTGCCCTTAACGTCAAGAAACGGCATGGTTTTCACCGAACTTAAGGAGACGGATCATGGCAGCGACAGCAGACTCGATGTTGGCAGCACTGAATGTTCAGCGCGCGGCGTTCACGCAAGAGCTTCCTGTGTCAGTGGCAGCGCGCAAGGATCGATTGAAGCGTGCTATTGCGATGATGGTTGATCACGGCGCGGCCTTCGCCAACGCTATGTCCGAAGATTTTGGCCACCGCAGCATCGAACAGTCAATGATTACTGACGTTATCGGCTCGATCAACCCGATCAAGCATACAATCAAGCAGCTTGAGAAATGGATGCGGCCAGAGCGTCGTAAACTCATGTTCCCGCTTGGTTTGCTTGGTGCAAGGGGTACAGTTGAATATCAACCTAAGGGCGTGGTCGGGATCATCGCGCCGTGGAATTTTCCAGTGCAATTGACGATGGCCCCGATGGCGGGTGCGTTTGCGGCTGGCAACCGGGTGATGGTCAAATCGTCCGAATTCACCCCCACCGTTGCGGCACTGTTTGAAGAGCTTGGCCCAAAATATTTCGACGCGAGCGAGGCGATTTTCTTCAGCGGGGGGCCTGATATTGGACAGGCTTTTGCCAAACTACCCTTTGACCATCTGCTCTTCACTGGCGCGACGGGTGTCGGCAAGCATATCCTACATGCAGCGGCGGATAATCTGACACCGGTTACGTTAGAACTTGGCGGTAAATCACCGACGATCATTGGCCAATCGGCTGACGTCGCACAAGCAACGCAGCGAATTGCGCTTGGTAAAATGCTCAATGCAGGGCAGATTTGTCTCGCGCCCGATTATCTGATGGTGCCGCGTGACAAGGAAGTGATGGTTGTCGAAGGCATGAAAAATGCCGTTAGTATGATGTATCCGACTTTGCTCGAAAATCCTGATTATACTTCGGTTGTCAATGCGCGACACCGTGACCGGTTGAACGGCTATCTTGATGATGCGCGTGCAAAAGGGGCTGACGTGGTTGAGATCAACCCGGCGGGCGAGGATTTCGCCAGCTCAAACCGCAACAAAATGCCGCTTTATCTCGTCCGCAATCCAACTGATGATATGACGGTGATGCAGGAAGAGATTTTCGGGCCAATCCTGCCAATCAAAACCTATGACCGCGTTGAAGAGGCGATTGATTATGTCAACGCGCATGATCGCCCGCTTGGCCTTTATTATTTCGGGCAGGACGCGGGCGAGGAACGGCAAGTGCTTGATCGCACCATCTCGGGTGGGGTGACTGTCAACGATGTTGTCTTCCATGTTTCAATGGAGGAGCTTCCCTTCGGCGGCGTCGGCCCATCAGGAATGGGCGCGTATCACGGTGTAGAGGGCTTCAAAACCTTCAGCCACGCTAAAAGCGTTTATAAGCAGCCAAAGCTGAATGTCGCCAAACTTGCCGGATTTATGCCGCCATACGGAGCCGCGACAGCGAAGGCGATTGCGAAGGATTTGAAAGTCTAAGCCCTAAAATCTCATTTTTATTTGCTACTGGTATTGCTTCAATCGATCAGCGCGCTAGTATGTGAACACTGATTACAATGTGAGGCGGGTCGTGCGGTTTCTGATATTTGCAGCGTGTGCGGCGATGGCGTTGTCAGGCTGCACGACTGCGCCGCCCGCCCCAAAGGCTAACCCGCTGATCAGCGTCCGGCTTGGCCAAGTTCAGTCCGCAGACGCTGCACAAAGCGTCGCTGGAGCGGGCACGCTTGCGCTTCGCCTTGAAACGCCGCTTGGTTTCACTTCGACCGGGCGGATTGCCCGGATACTGGTTCAAGAAGGTGATGTTGTTCAGCGCGGTCAATTGCTAGCGGTGCTTGATACGACTTCAGTCGAGGCTGATCTTTCCGCTGCGACTGCCGAAGCGGTACGGGCCGAGGCTGAACTTAAACGCTCGACAGTTTTGCTCAAAGACGGCTGGGTTACGCAGCCACGTGTCGATAGCGCACGTGCAACGGCTGAAGCCGCGCGTGCCGCAGTCCGTGCACGGCGCTTTGCGAATGATACTGCAAAGATTGTCGCGCCAAATAATGGGATTATTCTTGCCCGTTCTGCCGAGCCGTCACAGGTTGTGAATGCGGGAACACCGGTGGTTGTGATTGGCGAAGCCAGTGGCGGTTTTGTTTTGCGTGTTGCGCTGAGTGATCGTGAGGTTGCACGCGTCACGCGCGGTGCGCCTGCATCAGTTCAGTTCGAAGGGCTTGGGCCTGAAGTATTCAAAGGCCAAGTGATTGAAGTGGGTGGCCGTGCCGGAACTGGCACGGGTGCGTTTGAAATTGAAATTGCTGTGCCGCGCGATCCCCGCTTGCGTTCAGGTTTGATCGGCACCGCAATCATTAGTGCCGCGCCGCAACAAGTGGCGTCAAAGCTGGTTATTGTGCCGCCAACAGCGCTGTTTGCGCCGCGTGCTGGCGGTGCTTTGGTCTACGTGGTCGGCAATGATAATCGTGCACGGTTGCGTACCATAACCATTGATGATGCACGCGATGAAGGCGTGATTGTGACGGGCGGGATAGCTGCGGGTGAATGGGTTGCCGTGGCAGCGCTTGATCGTTTGCGTGACGGGCAGCAAGTCACGCCAGTGAAGACACGCTAATGCTTGCCGAATTTGCGGTACGCCGCTGGCAAATTACGCTTGTTGCGTTTCTGCTGTTCGCATTGCTTGGGATCAACGCGTTCCTCTCAATTCCCCGTTCAGTTGATCCGCATTTTGCGATTGAGAATAGTATTGTCACCGCCGTTCTGCCCGGTGCTGATGCAGCCGAAATTGAAGAGACGGTTGCCAAGCCGATTGAGGATGTTCTCCAAGGGCTTGATAATATTAAAGATATTCGCTCGACAAGTAGCGACGGAGTTGCTGTTATCGTCGTCAATTTTATCTATGGCACTGATCCTGAGCAAGCTCTTGACCGGACGATAAGAGAAGTCACTGCGATCAGGGCGCAACTGCCGTCAGGGCTATCACGGGTTGAGGTTCGGCGCCCGCGCACCACTGAGGCGGCGGTGCTTCAGCTTGCGCTTGTCAGCGATAACGCGCCGTGGCGGCGGATTGAGAAATACGCTTCTGATCTGCGTGATGTTTTGAACATTGTTCCCGGCGTCCGCGCGACGACAATCTCGGGCCTTGCTCAGCCTGAGGTGCGCGTGGCAGTTAATAGCGGCAAGCTTGCCCAACTTGGGCTACCCGCTACTTCAGTTGCCGCGACAATCGCAGCCGGCGGGCTTGATTTGCCCGCAGGGTCAGTTCAATCAGGTGATCGGCGTTTGAACGTTGATGCTGGCGGGGCATTCCGCGCACTTCCCGATATCGCCGCGCTCCCGCTGCGCCTGAATGATGGCAGGCTTTTGCGCGTTGGCGATGTCGCAACGGTGAGCTGGAGCGAGGCTGAGCAGCTTCACATTACGCGGTACAATGGCAAGCGCGCTGTGTTTGTTTCGGTCAAGCAGAAGGATAATGTAAACGCCACAGGGCTTCGCGACGCACTCGTTAAAGCGGTCGATGGCTACCGCGCAACGCTGCCACCCGATCTCAAGCTAGAGCTCGGTTTTGATCAGAGCCAAGATATTGAACGGCGGCTTGGCCAGTTAAGCACTGATTTTATCATCGCGCTTGCGCTGGTGCTGGTCACGCTGTTGCCGCTTGGGTTGCGCGCCTCAGGGGTGGTGATGCTGTCAATCCCGCTCTCGTTGGCAATGGGTGTGTTCATCATGTCGCTCTTTGGATTTACGCTAAATCAGATTAGCATTTCGGGTTTCATCATTTCGCTTGGGCTGTTGGTTGACGACTCCATCGTTGTGACTGAAAATATTGAGCGTCATTTGCGCGATGGCGATGATCCTGAAACAGCGGCAATCCGGGGCACGCGCGAAATCTCGGCGGCGGTTCTTGGCTCAACGGGTGTGTTAATGTTTGCCTTCCTGCCGATTGCTAATTTGCCTGAAGGCTCTGGTGATTTTGTGCGCGGGTTGCCAGTCGCGGTACTGGCAACGGTCGGTAGTTCATTGCTTGTTTCGCTTACAATTATACCCTTTTTCGCAAGTCGTTTTCTGAAAGGCGGGCAGGAACCACATGGCAATCGCTTTCTCCAAATTGTCACACGCGGGATTGAGCGTTTCTACCAGCCCGTCCTGCACCGTGCGCTTGATAATCCAAGGAAGACGCTGTGGGGTACAGTGATGGCCTGCACCGCCGTTTTTGCAACTGTGCCTTTGATCGGATTTAGCTTCTTTCCAACGGCGGACTCGCCTTATTTCATGGTGCGGGTTGAGGCACCAGAGGGCAGCAGCATCGCTGCAACTGATCGTATAGTGCGTGAAGTTTCAGCCATTGTTGCTGAGGAAGATATCGTCACGGGACGCATGGAAAATGTCGGGCGTGGTAATCCGCAGATATTCTATAATAACTTGCCGCGCGAAAATGACACGCGTTACGGTGAGGTGTTCGTGACAATCAAGGAATGGAATCCGCGCGAAGGGCCAAAGCTGGTTGAGCGTCTCCGTGAACGCCTTGCGCGCTATTCAGCGGCGCGGGTGACTGTTGCGCAGTTTGACAATGGCCCGCCCGTTGAGGCACCTGTGGCGTTTCGCATTGTCGGCCCAGATACTGAGCTGCTGACCAAGCTCTCTTCTCAGGTTGCGCAAATACTGCGCGCTATGCCAGGCACGCGCGACGTTGATGATCCATTGGCGATTAATCGGATTGACCTTGACTTGGGCGTTGACCCCGCCAAGTCAAACCTGCTCAATGTAACTCCTGAAGCGATCCGCCGGACGGTGCGCCTCGCGTTATCGGGTGAGCGGGCCAGCACTTTGCGCGATGTCGAGGGTGACAGTTATCCAGTTGTCGTCCGCTTGCCGTTTAATGGGGCGCACCCAGTTTCATCACTTAATCAGATTTATGTGCCGTCTCTTGACGGCAAAAGTGTGGCGCTGCGCGATATGGCAACGCCACGTCTTAAAAATGCGCCCGCCAAGATCAACCGTTATAAGCTGCAACGCTCAACTACGGTGACTTCGTTTGTAAAACCGGGGTTCCTTGCCTCGCAGATATCGCGCGATACACGCGTCAAGCTTGATGCCATCAAACTGCCCGCTGGCTACGCGTTCCTTTTGGGTGGTGAGGCTGAAGCGGCGGCGCGCAGCGGCGAAGGTCTGGGTGGGGTGATCTTGCTCGCGGTGTTTGGAATATTTGGGGTATTGGTTGCTGAATTTGGGCGCTTTCGTGAGGTCAGCGTGGTGGCTGGCGTTATTCCGCTTGGGCTGGTTGGCGGACTCTTGTCGCTCCTAATTACAGGCTATTCACTTTCATTTTTAGCGATTATCGGCTTTGTTGCACTGATCGGGATTGAGATTAAAAACTCAATTCTGCTGGTGGATTTCACAACCCAGTTGCGTGACCGTGGGCTTGAATTGCGTGAGGCGATTGAGAAAGCCGGCGAAATCCGCTTTCTGCCAGTGTTGTTGACCTCAATCACTGCAATCGGCGGGCTGTTGCCACTCGCACTTTCGGGCGCGCCGCTTTATGCACCGCTGGCTTGGGTTATCATCGGCGGCTTAATTTCCTCAACCTTGCTTTCACGGATTGTGACGCCGGTCATGTACTTGCTGATCGCCCGCAAGTAGGGGACAAAGCCCGAGAAATAAGGGTTTTTCGGTAAAAGCTTTCCACTTTATTAACCAATATACCCTATCACGACTGCATACAAATAGGGTAATTTCAATGTGGGCACGCATACTTAAACTGAAAAATGGACGACAGACGCGTGGAAACGGGGTATTATTCTGGGCTTGTTTACTCAGCCTGATCTGCGGTGCCATTGAGTTTGGGCTGCCGCTTGAAAATATGCTACGCTATGCCCGTAATGAAATTCGCCCGCAAAAAGCGAGCGGCGATATCGTCGTTGTCGGGATCGACGGGCGTAGCCTTAATGAGGTAAAACGCTGGCCGTGGCCGCGTGCCTATCACGCTCAAATGATCGATACGCTCAATCGCGCAGGCGCTAAGCGCATCTTCTTTGACTTCAATTTTGATTCTTACAGCGATCCTGCAAATGACAAGGCGATGGTCGAGGCCTTGAAACGAACTCCAGATAAGGTGTTTTTGGCGTCGCGCTTGGTAGTAGATCAAGCGACTGGCGAGCGCACAGACCATGTTAGTATTCCTGAGTTTGCTGCACACTCACAGATGATAAATATTAACACAGAAATTGACCCATTCGGGATTCCACTGGCATTCCCTTACAAAATTGAAATCGCGGGGGTTGTGAACCAGTCAATGGCTTCAGCCTTGGCCAACGTTGACGGAGAGAAGGGTCAATATTTTCGGATTGATTATGCTATACAAACCAAAACCATAAAAAATGTTAGCGCTGTTGATTTGCTAAAAGACAGTTTCCCGAAAGACATATTTTTAAACAAAGACGTGGTGATTGCATCGTCGACAATTGAAATGGGTGATATGTACAGAATGCCTGGAGCTGGGCCAACTTCCGGTGTCTATTTTGCCGTTTTGGCCGCCGAAACTTTAAAGCGTGGTAAGCCACTTGAATATAGCTGGTTTGGGCCGTGGGTAATCGGAATTTTGCTGACAGTGGCATTCATGCGCAGTCAACGTAAATTGCTGCGCAGGTCAATTTTTGGGTTCGGCGTGATTGGGCTGCTGGCAATACCACTGCTGCTTGAGCAAAATCTAATTTTTGTTGAGGTAGTGCCCGCATTGCTTGCCTTTGTGATTGTTGGAATCGCACGTGCCCGTGCGAATTTCCGCAAGCAATTGCATGATAGCGGGATCACCAATAATATTTCGGGGCTGCACAATCTTGCAGCACTGCATGAGATTGAAGCCAAACCTGGTGCGGCATTGATTGCGATGAAAATCCATAACTATCTTGCAATAAAATCAACGGTAACCGCCAAGCATGAAAAGGAATTAATTGATCAAATCGTTTCGCGGATCAGTCTTGGCGTTGAGCGCGCCAATCTTTATCAAAGCGACGACGGCGCATTTGTTTGGATCGCAGATGATGTCAGTCATGCCACAGCGATAGAACGAATTGATGCTCTTCATTCAATTTTCCGCAGCACAATCAAGGTGGGGGATCAAGCAGTCAATCTGTTTGTAACCTTCGGAATAGACCGTGACGAGACGCGTTCGCTCCCTAATCGTGCGAGTGCTGCGATCCTTGCCGCCGATGAGGGTGCCAAGAGCGGAGACCGCTGGTTGCTGTCGGATGCAGACAAATCGAAGGAGCGATCAGCACAACTGTTTTTGGTCGGACGGATCGATCAGGCAATTGCCAATGGCGAGATCTGGGTTGCCTATCAGCCTAAGCTTGACATCAAAACCAATCGGATGTGCGGAGCGGAAGCGCTAGTACGCTGGACGCATCCGGATCGCGGGGCAATCAGCCCCGATGAATTCATTACTATGGCCGAAGAGCAGGACAGAATTGATAATCTAACGCTACATGTGCTGGAAAATGCGATCAAAACCTCGTCTGCAATTAATAAACACGGGGTCAATTTTGAGATTGCGGCCAACCTTTCGCCACGCGCATTTGCGGGTCTTCCGATTGATGCGATCGCCAGCGCAATGCTAATCAAATACGGGCTCCCAGCACACTGTTTGACACTTGAAATTACCGAAACGGCGACAATGCGTCCCAATGGTGAATTTATCGCCGTGCTCGAACGGTTGCGTATGATCGGTATCAACATATCAGTTGATGATTATGGCACTGGGCTTTCAACGCTCGAATATCTCCGCGCGATTCCATCAAATGAAGTGAAAATTGATCGAAGCCTGATTAGCCAGATTGATTTTAGTCCAGAAAGCCGGATGATCGTTAATTCAACGATTCAAATGGTGCATTCGCTTGGCCGAACTGTTGTAGCCGAAGGCGTTGAAACTGAAAGCGTGCTTAAGCTGGTATCCCAAATGGGGTGTGATAAGGCGCAGGGCTATCTGATTAGCAAGCCAATGCGTTTCCGTGATCTTTGGAACATGATCGGCACTGAAACAAAAATTGCCGCCGCTTGATTTTTGCTGCAAACGAATGTTTTATCTTCACACAGTTAATCAGTTGCTAACCCTATCTGTTTGAATTATATATGTTTCTCCCGGTCTCACGGCGACGTGGGAATAACAGAGGAGGGTTGTATGACTTTGTTTTCAAAAGCCTCGCGAGCAATCGAACCAGTACGTGGTTTCTGGGATTGGCTCGGCGGTGGTGTTGGTGGTACTGGCGGAAAAGCCTAACCCATATATCGTCTGATTACGAAAGCCCCGGTCACCACCGGGGCTTTTTTTATTTGCACAAATGCGACATTTTTGGTTGAAAATCCGTCGTTTTTTGGCGCAATAGATTTTTACAGCAGCATCAAGCCTACGCTAATCTAAAGCATTGCTTGGCAAAGTGTCCACGCTCCCAGCACCTGTGATGGTCGGCATGCAGTGTTCTGCTAATTGCCCCCAGTGCCTTGGGCTAAGAATTTATTTTGTTATCTCAGGGCTGCGCAGAGCGCTTCTGACGAATCGGCTTATATTGAATAGTGATTCGCCTCAACATTGACTTTATCCGACCAATTTTTTTCGCTGATGCAGTTCGAAACTTTTGATTTTGGCGATGGGTAAGTGTTCACGCTTCGCGGCAAGGCGGCTTGACGTATGGCTTAGCGCTTCAATATGATCAGCTGACAGTGGTTTGGAAAAGACAAATCCCTGTAAATGTGTACAGCCGGCACGTTGCATCGCCTGCATCTCCTGTTCGTTCTCAATACCCTCTGCAATAATCTCATGGCCAAGGATGCGTCCGAAATTAACAATGCCTTCTACGATTGCAAGCGCTTGAGGGTCTTGATCAACTCCTTTGATGAAGCGCCGGTCGATCTTCAGCCTATCAAATGGGAAGTCACGGATGTAGGCTAGGCTTGAATAGCCAGTCCCAAAGTCATCAAGCGCAAGGCTAAACCCATGTTCTTTAAGCTGATTGAGTATTTTGAGAGTGCGAGCGTCATTTGCCATGAGCAGAGTCTCGGTGATTTCAATCGTGATCATCTGCGGCGCGACGCCAAACCGCTTGGCTGCGCCCACAAGCTCGCCAACAATCGTGACTGAACGCAACTGCGCAGGCGATATATTTATGGCAGTTGCAAGGTGCGGCCAACGCTGGCTGTCTTTCATCGCCTGCTCGATGATAAAATGTCCAAGATCTGCCATCATGCCGGTTTCCTCGGCAATGCCAACGAAAACTTCGGGTGAAACGTGACCATGTGTCGTACTGTACCAACGTACAAGCGCTTCAACCGATGATATCCTGCCTGTTGCAGCTTCAATAATCGGCTGATAGTTAAGCGTTAATTCACGGTTGGCTATTGCGCGACGTAAATCAACTTCGATCGAATGCCGTTTTTCAAGCTTTGCCGCCATAGGCGTCATGAAATGTGCTGCACGACCGCGACCCATTGCTTTGGCTTCATAAAGCGCGATATCCGCCTCGCGCATGATATCATCAAAGGGGCGGTCAAGCGTTGCGCTGGTGACGCCAAGTGATGCCTTGGTTTCAATTTCATGGCCAAGAACAGGGAAGGGTGCGTCAAAACTGTCAATCACCAAGTTTGCCAGTCGCTCACCTTCATTGACATGCTGATGCAAGCGGATCACTGCAAGTTCATCACCGCCAAGTCGAGCAATCATATCGCCTGGTAAGGTACGACTCTCGATGCGTCGTGCCACAGCCTTGATCAATTCATCACCAGCTTGATGGCCAAGCGTGTCGTTGATATCCTTGAATCGATCAAGATCTATGCACGCGACTGATACTGAAGTGCGTTTTGGATCATGTTCATTGCGTAACTCTTCAAGCCGCGCAGCAAGCATACGTCGGTTTGGAAGGCCGGTTAACGCATCGTGATTAGCAAGATATTGTGCTTCAATTTCGCGCTTTGTTAGCTCCCGCGTTGACTCAGTCAGGCGTTTGAACAGTGCAGCAATAGAAGCCATTGCCGCAACCAGAACAATCAATATTGCCGGAAGCAGATCACTCATCAATTTATTACCAGGCTGTTTGGGAGTCCAAGTGAGTGAACCCATTGATTTGCCATCATCGCTGCGCATCGGCAGTGTATCTGGAGAGAGGGCTCCGTGAGCACCATAACCTAGATCCCTGATCAAAACACTGCGCCCGATATCTTTTAGCACGCCTGTGTTAACATCGGTGATGGAAACCAGAAGATGGGGCTGCTTCGACTCAAGTGACTTCTCAAGTGATGGCGTAATTTCCATTGCCACAGCAAAAACTGGCCGTCCTTCATTGGAAAGAATTGCAGCGGCGCCGCGACCATAGCGACGGTCAGTGATCGCGCTGTCTTCGGCAATATTTTCAGTAAAACTTGCATCAGTTATGCGCGGTGATATATTTTTTCCTCCGCGAATTTGCGCTGTTAGCGGACGCACTAATCGCGCGAATTGTTCCTGTGTTGCTTGATCAAGCCGTTCGTCAGCACCAAAACCGTAAATAGGCCGATTTTGCGCATCAAGCACCAATATGCGATCATGCTTGTAAGAAGTTGTTACAAATACGCCAACTTCAACATCAAGCCATTCGGCGTTGAACCCGCTGCCGCGCGATTTAACAACCATTTCGTCCCACCAAGCCACACTGCGTAATTCACTCAGTGATTGGACAAGGCGCAGGCTTAGTGCGTTATTGATCAAAGCCCTTTGCGCTTGGCTGGCCGATTGGTTCATGCTGTTGGCTGAATAAAATAGCAGAATTAACAACAATGCTGCCAAGCCGGCGAGCAAGGCTGACATCGGGGCAATCAATCGCTGCATCCCTAATTGACCATGTTGCGAATTATTGATTGCCACCCGATTGCCACACCCAAAAGTTTCAAGCCTATTTGCACGAAAAACGTTAATATTTTTTGCCGCCAGCGCCGTTTTCATTAGGCTAAGTGGTTGATAGCGCGCGAAAGCTTTGTAGTTAAATTGTGATCGTAATTAGGCATTTTATCCTGTTGAAATTGCTTAACAAAAAGTTTATTCACAACAACATAAGAGCCAAATAAATTGGATCGCAAAGTAAAGTGTTAAACGGGGTATGACGATTAGTCAGATGGAGTCGCTCGGCCTGATTGCGGCCGTGTTGCAAATGGCAGGATACGCCATTTATATCCGCAATTTTCGCCTTGATGCGATCAAGCCTAACGCGGCAAGCTTCTTTATGTTTGCTTATGGCACGTCATTGTTGGCTTTTCTCGAATGGAAAAGCGGTGCAAGTCTGGCATTGCTCGCACTTCCCTTTACCTGCGCAGTGCTTGGGATTGTGGTGGCGCTGATGTGTTTGCGTGCTGGCGCGACTGAGCCAATTGACCGTTTTGAGGCACGCGCATTTTGGACTGATATCTGGTTGACGGCGTTCTACATGTTCTTCGCGCTTGGCCTTGGCGATGCGGAACGTTTCGTTGTGCCGTTTCTTATTGTCACCAATTTAAGCGCGATTGTCTGTTTCGTGCCGATTTTGCGTTCAACTTGGCAGAGCCCTGAACGCGAATTGCCGGGGCCGTGGATTGTTTGGACGGGGGCTTATGCCATGCTTGCGCTTGTGACCATAAGTGCTGACGGCTTCGCTAACCCAGTGCTGTTACTATATCCGCTCCTCAATATGGCGCTGCACCTTGCAATGCTTATTTTTACGCTTCGCAAGCCGATAGCAGGCGCGTTCTACAGTGTTACGCAGAACGGGCTGCGGATCGCGCGGAGCGAAATCAACGGCTTCGGGCTTTTTGCAAACCGGGGTTTTGCTGCCAATGATGCGGTATGCCAGTTACAGGGTGCTTTGAAACGTAGGCCAAGGCGTAGCCTGCCTAATTGGATTGGCATCGGGCCGGGGCTTTGGATTGATCCAGCGCTCCCGCTTCAGCATATCAATCATAGCTGTTCGGCAAACGTCGCGTTTGGCCGCAATCGGAGGCTTTATGCACTACGTAAAATTGCGGCAGGTGAAGAAGTCACGCTTGATTATTCAACGACTGAAACTGATCCTTTATGGTCAATGGCCTGTTCGTGCCACGCGGCAAATTGCCGCAAAACCTTGTTTGCAATTCAATATAGCTTTGTGGGGGACGCACCGCCACCTGCCAGTCCGCTGATGCAGCGGGTTTGGCACAAGCTTCGCCTTGTCGCCTCGTCTGAAGTAACGGCATTTCCGCAGCTTGTTGATCAGGCTCCCGACCCTGTTGAGCCAATGATCCCCGCGCAATAATATTTCGCGTCCCCCTTCAATCCGCGATGGCGCTCTGTTAGTCTCCCACTGAAACGCCAATGCGACGGAGAGACGAATGCGCGCGACCCCCAATTTTGATTTTGCACTTGGCGAAAATGCCGACATGATCCGTGAGACGACTGCGCGATTTGCCGATGAACGGATCGCTCCGCTCGCGGCCAAGGTCGATGCCGAAGATTGGTTCCCGCGTGACCTATGGCCCGAAATGGGCGCGCTTGGTCTGCACGGGATTACAATCGCTGAAGCCGACGGCGGGCTTGGTCTTGGTTATCTTGAGCATGTTGTGGCGATTGAAGAAGTCAGCCGCGCGAGCGCTTCAGTTGGGCTGTCCTACGGCGCGCATTCAAACCTGTGTGTTAATCAGATTGGTCGGTGGGGCAATCCCGAGCAAAAGGCGAAATATCTGCCCAAGCTGATTTCGGGTGAACATATCGGTTCGCTCGCCATGTCCGAAGCGGGTGCGGGTTCTGACGTTGTTTCGATGAAACTCAAGGCCGAGGCGGTACAGGGTGGCTATGTTCTGAATGGCACGAAATTCTGGATCACCAACAGCACATATGCCGACACGCTGGTCGTTTATGCCAAAACGGGCGATGGCAGTCGCGGGATTACGGCGTTCCTGATCGAAAAGGATATGCCCGGTTTCAGCATTGGTCAAAAGATCGACAAGATGGGGATGCGCGGCAGCCCGACAGCCGAACTCGTCTTCAATGATTGCGAAGTACCAGAGGAAAATATCATGGGGCCGCTCAACGGCGGCGTCGGTGTTTTGATGAGTGGCCTTGATTATGAACGCGCTGTGCTTGCGGGCATCGGCCTTGGCATCATGCAGGCCTGCCTTGATACCGTCATCCCCTACATCCGTGAACGCAAACAGTTCGGCGTTCCCATCGGGAGTTTCCAATTGATGCAGGCCAAGGTGGCCGACATGTACGTCGCGCTTAATTCGGCCCGCGCTTATGTTTACGCCGTCTGCCGTGCCTGCGATGCCGGGCAGACGACCCGGTTTGAT
>JAYUIX010000084.1:0-2395 GCA_043765635.1 Sphingomonadales bacterium | reverse complement strand
GACGCGTCTGCGCGCCTAGCTTCGGGTTGTCGCGTAGCCACCACAGCAAAACATGCGTATCAAGCAGCAGTTTCACGGCAGCGAGTCGAACCCGTCGTCTACAGAATCGTTCTGCAATTTTTCGAAGAAGGCTTGCATCTCAGGCGGCCATTCGTCGATATCATCGACAATGTCCGACACAGCTTTGAGCGACCCCGGCTGACGCGGTTTGCCGTCCTTCGTATAAACCAATTTACCATTTACCATATAAGGTGGCGCGCTGTTTGCTAACGGTTTGGACGATGGTTCGGCCACAAAACTCATCGGCATTTCGCGCACTCCCATCACTGGCGATTCAACAACTAGCCCTTGCAAGTAATCCTTCACCATCGCCGATAAAGACGTACCCAATTCAGCCGCACGTATGCGCGCCGCACGGTATGTTTCATCATCAATCGAGAGGGTTAAATTCTTCATGAACCACACATTATCACAGTTTCACATAATCACAAGCACTATTTCGGCTGTTCGACACTCCGAATATTCAGCTCGCGTAACTGCTTGAGTGATACTGGCGACGGCGCGCCCATCATCAAATCCTCGGCCTTCTGGTTCATCGGGAAGGTGATGACCTCACGGATATTGGGTTCGTCGGCAAGCAACATTACGATCCGGTCAATCCCCGGCGCAGACCCACCGTGGGGTGGTGCGCCGAATTTGAACGCGTTGATCATGCCGGAGAAATTCTCATTAACCTGTTCTTGGGTGTAGCCTGCAATCTCAAACGCTTTGTACATGATTTCTGGCCGGTGGTTCCGGATTGCACCTGATGAAAGCTCGACGCCATTGCAGACGATATCATATTGATAGGCAAGAATATCAAGCGGATTCATCGTCTCAAGTGCATGCAACTCACCCTGCGGCATTGAAAATGGGTTGTGGCTGAAATCAACCTTCTTCGCATCCTCGTCATATTCAAACATAGGGAAATCAACGATCCAGCAGAATTTGAAGCAATTTTGTTCAATCAGCCCGAGCGTTTCACCAACGCGGTTGCGCGCAGCTCCGGCGAGCTTAGCCGCCTGCAATTCCTTTCCCGCAGCAAAGAATAATCCATCATCAGGACCAAGACCGAGCGCATCATAGATTGCCTTCATGCCCTCTTCGCCGTGGTTCTTAGCAATAGGGCCGCCAAACTCGCCGCCCTTACGCGTGACATAGCCAAGACCCGCATGGCCTTCGCCGCGAGCCCAATCGTTCATTTCATCAAAATATTTTCGGCTCTTCTCAGCAGTATTTGGTGCTGCCACAACGCGAACCACGCCGCCATCGCCGACGATACGTTCAAATATGCCAAAACCTGACGTGCGGAAATGATCGGTGACATCATGCACCAGCAGCGGATTACGCAGATCAGGCTTGTCAGAGCCATATTTCAGCATAGATTCACGGTAAGGGATACGCGGGAACGGCGCAGGCGTTACGGCTTCGCCCTTGGCAAATTCCTCAAACACGCCGTGCAGCACAGGCTCAATCGCTGCGAACACATCATCCTGCGTCACAAAACTCATTTCAAAATCGAGCTGATAAAATTCGCCTGGTGAACGGTCAGCACGCGCGTCTTCATCGCGGAAGCACGGTGCAATCTGGAAATAACGGTCAAAGCCAGCAACCATCAGTAACTGCTTAAACATCTGCGGTGCCTGGGGAAGCGCGTAAAATTTGCCTGGATGAACACGGCTTGGCACCAGATAGTCGCGCGCGCCTTCTGGGCTGCTCGCGGTCAGGATTGGCGTCTGAAATTCTGTGAAGCCCTGATCAATCATTCGTCGCCGCACGCTCGAAATCACATTCGAACGCAGCACAATATTATTGTGAAGCCGCTCACGGCGAAGATCGAGATAGCGATATTTCAAACGAATTTCTTCAGGATATTCAGCCTCGCCAAAAACGGGCAGCGGCAATTCCTGCGCAGCGGATTGCACGGTCACCGCTTTGGCATGGATTTCAATCTCGCCCGTTTTGAGGTTCGGGTTCACCGTCGCTGCGTCACGCGCAACAACCACGCCCTCAACCGTAACCACTGATTCCGCGCGGGCATTATCAAGCGTATTGAATACATCAGAACCAGACGCCGCGACAATCTGGGTCAGCCCAAAATGATCACGCAGATCAACGAACAACACGTTGCTGTGTTCACGCTTACGGTGAATCCAGCCCGATAGGCGAATGGTCTCACCCACATGGCTTGAGCGGAGTTCGGCACAGTTGTGCGAGCGATAGATGTGCATATTTGTCATGGGCTGCCTAACACAGTGGAAGCGCCTATTTGTCAAGCGGCGCGCGCGCGCTATGGAGAGTGAATGCAGATTCACCCGCTCATCGATAGTTCCGAACCACTCGCCGAATTATGTGC
>JAYUIX010000083.1:0-2399 GCA_043765635.1 Sphingomonadales bacterium | reverse complement strand
CGGGTAAACTCTTCGGTGCCCGCATTTTTGAGCGCGCGGACGGGGATGACGGGCAGGCGGGGGTCAATCTGGACGCTGGCGACGGCATCGCGGGCATTACCGCGCAGGAACGCTTTCTTGAACGCCGGATGCGCGATGCACTCAGTCGCACACACAAGCCGTGTGCCGATTTGGACGCCTGCCGCGCCTTGTTTCAGGTAAGACGCAATCATTTCGCCGCGCCCGATTCCGCCCGCAACGAAGACAGGCACTTGATCGCCGACTTCGGGGAGGATTTCTTGCGCAAGCACCGAGGTCGAAACGGGGCCAATGTGGCCACCAGCCTCCATCCCTTCAATCACGAGCGCATCAACGCCCGAACGGATAAGCTTTTTAGCAAGACTCAGCGCAGGGGCGAAGCAGATGACCTTCGCGCCGCTCGCTTTGATTGTCTCAAGCGATCCAGCGGGGGGAAGGCCGCCCGCAAGCACGACATGAGTAACCTGATGCTTGGCGCAGACCGCGATCAAATCGGTTAGCTGGGGGTGCATCGTGATAAGGTTGACGCCAAAGGGTCTTTTCGCGAGCGCCTTGGTCGCAGTGATTTCAGCGTCTAGCAGTTCAGGCGTCATCGCGCCGCACGCAATCACGCCAAAGCCGCCCGCGTTTGACATCGCCGAAACAAGATTGCGCTCGCTGATCCACGACATCGCGCCTGCCATGATCGCGACGTCTGAGCCGAGGAAATCTGTGCCGCGTTTCATGAGCGCGCTGAGGTTACTCACGCCGCCTCATCCACAGCATCCAACCCATAAGCCGTATGCAGCACCCGCACAGCCAGCTCGGTTTCATCCTCGTCAATCAGAACCGAGACCTTGATTTCAGATGTCGAGATCGCCTGAATGTTAATGCCCCGCGCGGCGAGCGCAGTGAACATGGTTGAGGCCACACCCGCATGGCTGCGCATCCCAACGCCGACGACTGAAATTTTCGCCACCCGCGTATCGTGCATCAGTTTGGTATAGCCGATCTTATCCTTCGCCTTTTCAAGCACATCAAGCCCGCGTGCGAGCTCTGCCCCCGGCACGGTGAAGGTCACGTCGGTTGATCCAGTATCATGCGCAACATTCTGGATGATCATATCAACGTTGATGTTCGCCTCAGCCAGTGGCGAGAAGATATGCGCCACTGCGCCCGGCTTATCGGGAACCGCCGTCAGCGTGATCTTCGCCTCATTCTTGTCATGCGCAATGCCAGTGATCAGTTGCCGTTCCACGTCATTTTCTCCAATTTCATCATCGCCGACAATCATCGTGCCGCTATTGTCGCCACTCGCCGGATCATCGAATGAGGAGAGCACGCGGATGCGGACATTCATCTTCATTGCGAGGCCAACCGAGCGCGTTTGCAGCACCTTGGCCCCAACGCTCGCAAGCTCAAGCATTTCCTCGTAAGTGACTTTGGTGAGCTTGCGCGCACGCGGGACGATGCGCGGGTCAGTCGTATAGACCCCGTCAACATCGGTATAAATGTCGCAGCGGTCGGCCTTCATCGCGGCGGCAACAGCGACTGCCGATGTGTCCGATCCGCCCCGACCAAGCGTTGAGACGCGACCATCACCGTCCATCCCTTGAAAGCCAGGAATCACCGCGACTTCGCCGCTTTCAAGCGCCACATTAAGCGCCTGCGTATCAATCGATTCAATCCGTGCCGAGGCATGGGCATCATCAGTGTGGATCGGCAATTGCCAGCCAAGCCAGCTCCGCGCCTTCACGCCCGCCGCTTGCAGCGCAATCGCGAGTAGGCCCGAGGTCACTTGCTCCCCCGCCGCAACCACGACATCATATTCGCGCGGATCATGCAGCGGAGAGGCTTCACGGCAGAAACCAACCAGCCGGTCAGTCTCACCCGCCATTGCGGAAACGACGACGGCGACTTGATTGCCCGCTTCAACTTCGCGCTTCACCCGCGCCGCGACTGAGCGGATACGCTCAATCCCGGCCATTGAAGTGCCGCCAAATTTCATCACTATGCGCGCCATGAATTTCCCTATGCCGTGGCGTAAAACGCGCTTAGGCCCAAGCGCGCCGCCCTGTTAGGCAAGGGGGGTGGCAATGGCAAGTGGGGGTGGAGAGTCAAAGCCCGTTCATCCCGAGCGAAGTCGAGGGACGCGCATCAGGCAGAAGGTGTCTCGACTGCGCTTGACACGAAGGGTTTATTTTAGTGGGGCGCTATTCGCTCTTCGCGACAACCCCGCCCTTCATCACGAAAGCAACTTGCTTGAACCGCGTGACATCAAGAGTTGGATCGCCTTCAACAGCGATCAGGTCTGCCGCCTTGCCGGGTTCGAGTGTGCCAACCTCTTTATCAACACCTAGCAACCGCGACGCGTTGACCGTGGCCGCCTCAATCGCGGCAAT
>JAYUIX010000082.1:0-27974 GCA_043765635.1 Sphingomonadales bacterium | reverse complement strand
TCTGCGTCGTCAAGCAAGACAAAGACGTAGCCCCGCTACGCCTTTGCTTGCTTTCCTCGCATCTCATCCCGATAACAGACCATCACGAACGTGCATTTGATAGGTTCTGACCCTAATGGCCAGCCACGAACTTGAAACACTTGCGTCAGCGCTTGCGAAACTCCCCGGATTGGGGCCGCGTTCGGCGCGGCGCGCGGTGCTGCATTTGCTCAAGAAACGCGAAACTGCGCTCACCCCGCTGCTCCGCGCGCTTGAGGTGGTGAATGATCGGCTGTCAACATGTGAAACCTGCGGCAATATCGATACAGTAAACCCCTGCCAAATCTGCGCCGATCCGCGCCGTGACGCCCGCGCGCTGTGCGTGGTTGAGGATGTGTCAGACCTGTGGGCGCTAGAACGCTCGCGGCTTTTTCCCGGTCGATTTCATGTACTTGGCGGCCATCTTTCAGCACTTGATGGAATACGGCCGGAGGATTTGGCGATTGATACACTCGTCGCGCGTGTGGCGGCGGGCGGGATTGATGAGGTTGTCCTCGCGATGAATGCCACGCTCGATGGGCAAACCACTGCGCATTACATCGTTGAGCGGCTTGAGCGCTTTCCGGTGCGATTGACGCAGCTTGCCCACGGGCTTCCGGTTGGCGGGGAGCTTGATTATCTCGATGATGGCACGCTGGCACAGGCGCTGCGCGCGCGGCGACCCGTCTCTTGACATAAAGTTATTATACAAAATTCTTTGCTTGCGCATATTATAATGGCTGTCGTATACATCACCTGTTAATAGGGGGGTAATATGAGATTTGCTGTTATAGCTGCAATCACGCTTTCAGTAAGCAGTCCAGCGTTCGGTAAAGCTGTAAAACCAGTTCAGCCTTTATCTGCCGAATATATTGGTAAAACCATGATTGTCGAAACGAAGGTAACGTTGAGTGACGTTACGCGTGCAAATTTTGATAAGCTTGAAGCTAAGGCTGCTGGAAAACGTGCTGAAGCCGGATTGCCTGTTGTTGCCAAGGATTTTGCACCTGGCGAACGTCCAAAGCCAGACGATTATTCCACTTTGCCCATTGTACAGATGTTCCCACTAATGCTTGAAGATGTTGCCAAAGAACGTGGCATGACATCCGGCAAGGCTGTGCGCGTCGCCGTTGAGTTTGATAGTTTGAAAACCGCAAATGCCGGTGCTGCCATGCTGTTTGGAAGCAATGATCAGTTGGCTGGTTTGGTAACAGTCACAGATGCAGAATCCGGGAAAAAAATTGGAGAATATTATGTTGATGTTCTCAATCAGCGCAGTGGTTTGTTAGGGCTTGCGCTGCGTGGTTCTGGCGTGCGTGAAAAACTTGCGGCTGAATTTTCCAAGCGGCTGGTGCAAACACTCAGCGGATCGAAGAAGAAAATAAAAGGTGACTCATGAATGCGGGGCACAAACTCGCTGCCTTGATGATCGCGGGCATTGCTTTTGCCTCACCAACAGAGGCAAAGCGAGTTGCAGATTACTCTGTTACCGACGCGGAACTCATTAAATGGGGGCAGGAGCAAAATATCAATCCTTTATCTGCATTGCCCGCAAAATCAGTCAGTAATGTTGCGCTTGAGATATCACCAAGCGTTGATCACCAAGTGGTTCGTGGCGGTGTGTTTTGTTCAGCTTGGAAAATTGATAATCCTATTTCACAGATTATACGTTCTATTACCACACAATGGGATAGTGATGGAACATTGGCAAGTCCCGGCGCTAACGCAGATGTGACGCTTCGGATTGATCAAGCACGCACATTTTCACGCTGTGTTGGAACAGGCGAGTTAGTAGGAACTTGTATCACGCGCGTTGCAATAGACGGCAGCGTAAGCGCTGGTTCTGGTAAAGAATCGCGACCAGTGAATGTCGAAGTGGAATTTGGCGGAAAAATGGGCGGTTTTTGTGCCGGGATGGCGAAAAGTACGGCAGCAGTGAGCCGTGAAGCCGTTATAGCTTTTATTAAAGCCGCCGCGAATGACGAAGCGAAAACTGCCGAACTCAAAGCGCAACCAACACCTTGACCAATTGATCGCGCATTCTTACCTCGCAATTATGACTATACTCTCGATCATTGAAGCGCCTGATCCGCGCCTGCGTGTGATTTCGGAACCCGTTGCGGCGGTTGATGACGGCATTCGTGCGCTGATCGCGGATATGTTTGAAACAATGTATGCAGCACCCGGCATTGGCCTCGCCGCAATTCAGGTCGGCGTAGCGAAACGTTTGCTCGTGATTGATTTGCAGGAAAAGGATGAGGAAACCGGCACGGTCACTCGTGTTCCGCGCGTTTTCATCAATCCCGAAATCACCCCGCTTGGTGACGAATATTCGGTATATAACGAAGGCTGCCTCTCAGTGCCCGATCAGTACGGCGATGTTGAGCGCCCCGCGAGCATCCGCGCAAAATGGCTAGACGGTGACGGCAAGGTGCATGACGAACAACTCGACGGCATGATCGCAACCTGCCTGCAACATGAGATGGATCATCTTGAGGGCATCCTGTTTTTTGATCATCTGTCAAAATTGAAGCGCGATATGCTGCTTAAAAAGCTTGCGAAACAGCGGAAGTTGGCGGCTTAATTTTTCGCTTCACTTCGAGATGCGTTCGAGCTATGTTCTAAAGATGTGGATGAAGCGCTCAATCGAAAAGCATTGCTTAAAGCAACAAAAGATACAAAATCAATTTGATCGGCCGTCTCTTTTGTATCCTTTAGCATGCGTAGCCTAGCTCATGATGATTGAAATGATCGTTACGGCACTTATTGCGCTTTTGATAGGCGCAGCTTTGGGCTGGCTGATCGGTGGGCGCGGGGCGTCGGCGCTTACGGTTGAGCGTGACCTTCATCTCGAAAATTTTAAGCGTAGTATCAGTGACTTGAACGGCACTGTTAAAGAACGTGATGAGGTCAGAATGCGCTATGCTGCGCTTGAAGCCGAACAAAATGCGCGCGAAGCTGGCTTTGAAGAACGACTCGCCGAACTGCGCGAGGCCAAGGATGCGCTTTCAGCCCAATTTAGTGAAATCGGCGGAAAACTGCTCGGCCAAGCGCAGCAAGCATTTTTGGAACGGGCTGACGCGCGTTTCAAACAGTCTGAGGCCACGTCGGGTCAGGAATTGAAGGCGTTGCTTCAGCCGGTGACTGAACGGCTCCAGCGATACGAAGAGGCGGTCACCAAGGTCGAGTCTGAAAGGCGGGAGGCGTATGGCAATCTCCAAGGGCTGATGGAATCGATGCGAGTGAGCAACGAATCTGTGCGTCTTGAAGCTGCAAAGCTCGGTAATTCGTTGCGCAATGCCCCCAAAGCGCGCGGGCGCTGGGGCGAGCAGCAGTTGAAAAACGTCCTCGAAATGTGCGGGCTTTCCGAACATGCCGATTTCCAGACCGAGGTGAGTGTCGAGGGTGAAGACGGGCGGCTGCGCCCTGATGCAATTGTGCTAGTGCCGGGCGGGCGTGCGCTCGTGATTGATGCCAAAGTGTCCTTGAATGCCTATCAGGATGCCTTTGGCGCCACTGATGAGCGTGAGCGGGTGGCGGGGCTGACAGCCCATGCCGCGGCGATGAAGGCGCATGTCAACACGCTTGGGGCCAAGGCCTATTGGAGCCAGTTTGAAGCCGCGCCTGACTATGTGATCATGTTTGTACCCGGCGAGCATTTCCTCACCGCAGCGCTTGAAACTGATCATAACCTCTGGGATTATGCGTTTGAAAAGAAGGTGTTACTGGCAACACCTACGAACCTTATTGCAATCGCGCGGACGGTGTCGGCGGTATGGCGGCAGGAGAGCTTGGCCAAGGAAGCACGGCAAATTGGTGAGCTTGGCAAGGAATTGCATGAGCGGCTTGCGGTAGCGGCGGGGCACCTGCGCACTGTTGGCAGCGGGCTTTCGACCGCAGTGAATAATTATAACAAATTCGTCGGAAGTTTTGAGCGTAACATCTTGAGTACTGGTCGCAAATTCAAGGAACTCAACATCGAAACCGGCGCGCGCGAGATTGAAGAAGTCCCTGCGATTGAGGCACTTGCGCGCTACGGCGATGAAAGTGCTGCGTTGATAGAATCAGCTATTTCCCCGCCTGATTAAGCACTTCATAGGCCATCACTGCGGTGGCGACTGCTGCATTGAGGCTGTCAGCCTTGCCGCGCATGGGCATTTTGACGAGGAGATCGCATGCCGCCTCATATTCGCTTGGCAGGCCTTGCGCTTCATTGCCGACAAGCAGGAATGCTGGCGCTGCGTAACGCGGGGTTTGGTAATCGGTGTTGGTGTTGAGACTGGTGCCGACAAGCTGCCCCGGCGCAGACCGCAGCCACGGCAGGAATTCGTCCCACCGTGCCGCCGCGACTTTTTGTGTGAAGATCGCGCCCATGCTCGCGCGCACCGCCTCAACTGAAAAGGGATCAGTGCACTCATCAATCAGGATCAGCCCGCCAGCACCTACCGCATCGCCCGTGCGCAGGATCGTGCCGAGATTGCCGGGATCGCGTAGTTTTTCGGCGACCAGCCAGATCGGCGCGGATGTGCGATCTATGCTCGTAAGCGGGGTCAAATGTTCGCGGAACACGCCAATCACAGCACCCGGATTATCCTTGCCCGAGAGTTTGGAGAGGATGTCAGTGCTGGTCACAAACACTTCGCCGCCCGCAGCTTCAACCGCTTCGCTGAGCTCTGCAACGAGTGGATGCGCGCCGCTTTCGGGAGCGTGCCAGATCATTTCGGGGAGAATGCCCGCCTCAAATGCCTCGGTCAGGATGCGCAAGCCCTCGGCGAGGAACAGTCCGGTTAGCCGACGCTGTTTCTTATCGCGAAGCCCGCGCACCTGCTTAACCAGCGGGTTCGAAAATCCAGTAATTTCGCGGGGCACGGCCTATTCCTCGCCGAACTTGGCCTCGACCAGATCGACCAAGACCTGCACCGCCGCGTCTGCGCCGTCACCGCTCGCGCTGATGATGATCGAATCGCCCATTGCCGCGCCGAGCATCATCAGCCCCATGATTGAGGTGCCAACGACCTTCGATCCGTCCTTTTCAACCTCCACTGTCATCCCAACGCCGCTGGCGACAGTCACGAATTTGGCGCTTGCGCGGGCATGAAGACCGCGCCGGTTGGTGATCAGGACGGTGCGCGCGATCAAGGTCACGCGGCAGCTTCGCCGAGCACTTCAGACGCAACCGAAATATATTTGCGGCCAGCCTCGCGTGCGGCGGCAACCGCATCAACGACATTCATCGTCCGCCGTGCGCCCTCTAGTCTGATCAGCATTGGCAAATTCACCCCCGCAATCACTTCAATCCGCCCCGTTTCCATCAGCGAAATCGCCAGATTTGAAGGTGTACCACCAAACAGATCAGTCAGGATGATCACCCCGCGTCCCTGCTCGACGGTGCTAATCGCCTCCGCAATGTCGGCGCGGCGTACCTCCATATCATCTTCCGGGCCAATACAAATGGTTGCCATCGCATTTTGTGGCCCAACCACATGCTCCATTGCCGTGACAAATTCGACCGCAAGCCGGCCATGTGTCACCAACACCAAACCTATCATCTCAACTCCACCCGCTTGCTAAAATAGTCACGATGTTTCGCGCGGTCGTTCTTCAACGGCATCATCGGCCACCGTTGTCAAATCGCGGTGCGATACCGTGGGCGAAAAACCCGCGCCGCGCAACTGCGATGATATAGCCTCGGCAACATGAACAGAACGGTGACGCCCGCCAGTGCAGCCAAATGCGACGGTTATGTAGGATTTTCCCTCAACTTTGTAACGCGGAAGCAGGAGCAGGAGCAAATCCGTGATGCGTGCGGTCGCGTCCCCGTAGGCGGGGTCGGCGCGGACATAAAGACCAACCGATTCGTCAAGTCCCGTCATCGGGCGAAGCATGCTATCCCAGTGAGGATTGCGCAGGAACCGCATGTCAAATACAAGGTCAGCATTGCGCGGAAGGCCACGCGCGAAGCCAAATGACATGACCGAAAGGATCGGGTCACCGCCGCTATCAACTTCAAATCTGTTGCGAAGTTCAAGCCGCAAATCATTGCTTGTACTTGCGGTTGTGTCAATCACATGATCGGCCCAACGCCGCAGCGGGGCGATCAATTCGCGTTCGCGCGCGATCCCGTCAGCGGCGGGACGGTCAGGCGCAAGCGGATGGCGGCGGCGCGTTTCGGAATAGCGACGCTCAAGCTCCGCCCCGGTGCAATCAAGGAAAAGTGTGGCGATGTTCGCGCTGTCGGCCTCGCGCATTGCCTTGATCCGGTCAATAATCGCCTGCGCCTTGAACCCGCGTGTCCGGCTGTCGATACCAAGTGCGAGCGGGCGCGCGCCGTTTGTGCCTTCTGATGGCCGTGTCGCGAGCAGCCGATCAAGCAGGCTGAACGGCAGATTATCGACCGCCTCCCAGCCCATATCCTCAAGCGTTTTGAGCGCGGTTGATTTGCCCGCACCTGACATGCCGGTGACCAGCAATATCCGGTTAGGGCGGGTTTGCGGCATTAGCGCGCGGCCAACCGGCGCAGTGCAAGTTCGACTTTTATCGGTGCAGAGGCTTCAAACGGGCTGAGGACGATCACCGGAATTGAAACGCCGATGATGTTTTGAACATCATCCTCGGACATCCGCGGTGGCACCTCGTCAATCCGTACGATCAGCGCGGCGGGCCCAGAGTCGAGCATGTCGAGCGTGTCGCAGTTAATAATGCCAATTCCGCGCACTTCGAGTTTTCCCTTAATCGTTGCTGGCGACGACGCCATCAAAACCGCTCCAACATGTGTCAGCATGGTATAATCATCGCTAACCAGTTTGGCCCCGCGATCAATCAAACGCAAGGCCAGATCGGATTTGCCACTGCCAGAAACGCCAGTGATCAGAACAGCTTGGCCATCAATCGCCACGGTCGATGCGTGAAGCATTTCGGATGAGGGTAATGTCATTGCCGCGCCTTGGGCAGGTGAATGATGAACCGTGCGCCGGTTCGGCCAGCATCGCTTGGGGCAACCATTATCGTACCGTCATGGCCGTTGATGATCGCGCGCGCAATCGCAAGGCCAAGCCCACTATGTTTGCCAAATGCTTCCCCTTCAGGGCGATCACTGTGAAACCGCTCAAAAATGGCTTCGCGGGCAGAGTCTGGGATGCCCGGCCCTTCGTCATCCACAGTAATGATCACCCAGGGAGCATCAGAAGTGGCGCCGATGCGGACGGTACTACCCGGCGGAGAGAATGAAATGGCATTATCAAGCAGATTCTCAATCACGCGGCTGATTTGGGACGCTTCGCCCGAAACGAATAAGTGCTGCTTGCCGTTTTTGGCAAAGCTGACTGCGACTTCAGGCGATTTTTCGCGTGTCTGCCGTAGCGATACAAGCCCTTCGATCAGTGTATCTACGTCAATCAGTTCAAACGCAGTGCGCGAAAGCCGCGCATCAATTCGCGAGAGTTCGGAAATATCAGTAATCAGCCGGTCAAGCCTGCGAACGTCATCACTAATGATATCCTGAAGCTGCGCGCGAAGTTCTGGCTGCGTGATTGTGCGCAGGCTTTCAACCGCTGAACTCAGCGAGGTCAGCGGGTTTTTAAGCTCATGCGCGACGTCGGCTGCAAACATTTCGGTCGCGTCAATCCGCTGGTGGAGCGCATGGCTCATGTCCGAAACCGCGCGCGCGAGTGTGCCGATTTCATCAACGCGGGTGGGCAGGCGCGGCACCACAACCTCACGGTCACGCCCCATCCGTACGCGCGTAGCGGCCTGCGCCAATTGCTGGAGCGGACGGACGATGGTGCGGCCAAGAAACAGCGAGAGAAACACTGAAAACAGCGTCGCGATCAGGATGACGTAACCAAGCCGTGACCGTTCGGCACGCACAATCCGGCGAATATCGCGTGCGTTGCGATCCATCAGCAATATTTGACTGTTAACGCCGCCTAGTTCAGCGCGCGCGGTTAAAATATGCGTCCGGTCTGGTGCAAGCTGGAGCGTAACCCGGTTCAGGCGCTGGCCAGCGCCTTCAAATCCCTTGAATGCGGGCGGGATATCGGCCCCCACGACGAAATCAACCGCCTCATCAAGCGCACGCGCGAAATTGCGCTGCCAGCTTTCCTCCTTGGGATTGTTAAGCGAAAACGTCGGGATATGCGTCTGCCAACTGTCAGCAACCAATTCACCGTCGCTGCCAAACAGGCGAAAACGCGCGCGGCTCTTGGCACCGATATCGCTGACAAGTTGGGGTCTGGCGGTTTGATTGATGCTGGCAAGTGCTGACGCTGCGAGTGCCGCTTCACTTGCAGCCTGGGTGATCCGCTCCTCAATCAAACGTATCCGCAGCCCGTCAAGGTAAAACAGACTGCCCGCGAGCAGCCCGACGACGAAGATATTAACCGCCAATATCCGCCGCGTCAGTGTGGCTTGCCAAGGCCAGTGCCAGCGCGCAGTTGCGAGTTCATTCACCGGAATAGCGATAGCCCGCGCCGTACAGCGTGTCGATTGCATCGAAATCGGGCGCGACCTGGCGGAATTTGCGGCGCAATCGCTTGATGTGGCTGTCGACCGTGCGATCATCGACGTAAACATCATCCTGATAGGCGGCATCCATCAACTGATTGCGGCTTTTGACCACGCCGGGCCGCTGTGCGAGCGCCTCAAGGATCATGAATTCAGTGACAGTAAGCGTTACCTTCTTTCCGTGCCACAGCACTTGATGGCGTGACGCATCCATTTGCAGCGGGCCACGGCTGATGGTTTCGCTATTTTGGGCCTTATCGGTATTTGCATCACTACGGGCGTTAATTTCGGCGCGGCGCAGGATGGCCGCAATCCGGGCGAGCAACAGCCGCTGCGAAAACGGCTTGGCGATATAATCATCGGCACCCAGCGACAGGCCAAGCTCTTCATCGGACTCATCATCCTTTGAAGTGAGGAAAATAACCGGCATCGCCGATTTTTCGCGCAGGCGGCGGAGCAGTTCATGCCCGTCAAGTTTTGGCATTTTGACGTCAAACACACCGAGATCAGCCGGATTTTCAATGAGCGCCTTGAGCGCCAAATCGCCGTCGGAATAAACCCGCGTTTTATAGCCCTGTGATTGCAGCATGATTGAAACCGACGTCAGGATATTGCGATCATCATCGACAAGGGCAATCACCCGATCAAATACTTGTGGTTCGATAACATTCATTGACGTGGTTAGTACCGAAGACCATTATCTCTTGCAATCACGGTTGCAATCACGGTGCAAACGATTGCGAATTTGATATCATGGTTGACAGGTTTGACCCGTACCCCCCGCATGGCTATGCGAAACGCGACTCTTAACGCATAGCTATGCGTGAGACACCATTTCAGTTCCAAATGGAGAAGTACAGTGACTGAGCGCGCGTCAAACAATCCACTTGAAGCCCAAGGGATTAAAACCTCTGCAACTTTGTTTTGCAATCAGGGGACGGCCCAGTTGGTTGAGCAAGCAATCGCGCGCGGCGAGGGCGTTTTGGCCGCCGACGGCCCGCTTGTCGTTGCCACCGGGAAGCACACTGGGCGCTCTGCCAAGGATAAATTCATTGTCCGCGATGCTGAGACTGAAAATAGCGTGTGGTGGGGCAACACCAATGTGTCGATGACGCCCGCGCATTTTGCCGCGCTCAAGGAAGATTTCATGGCGGCGCTCGCGGCGAAGGAAACTTTGTTCGTTGCCGATCTGTTTGGCGGATCGCAGCCCGAACACCGCGTCAACGTGCGCGTGATCAACGAACTTGCCTGGCATAATCTGTTTATCAAGACACTTCTGGTGCGCCCCTCTGCGGAGGAACTGACGGGCTTCACACCCGAATTCACCATCATCGATTTGCCAAGCTTCCGCGCCGACCCTGAGCGCCATGGCACCCGCAGCGAAACGGTGATTGCGGTGAACTTCACTGAGAAGCTGATCCTGATCGGCGGCACCGCCTATGCGGGCGAAATGAAGAAGTCAGTGTTTGGTATCCTTAATTACAAACTGCCGCTTGAAGGCGTGATGCCGATGCACTGTTCGGCCAATATTGGCGCGGACGGCACCTCGGCGATTTTCTTCGGGCTTTCGGGCACGGGCAAAACGACGCTGTCTGCTGACGCGAGCCGCACGCTGATCGGCGATGATGAACATGGCTGGTCTGATACCGCAGTCTTTAATTTTGAAGGCGGCTGCTATGCCAAGATGATCCGGCTTTCGCCCGAGGCCGAACCAGAGATTTTCGCGACGACCAAGCGTTTCGGCACAGTGCTTGAAAATGTCGTGATTGATCCTGTCACGCGCCAGCTTGATTTTGATGATAACAGCCTGGCCGAAAACAGTCGTGGCTCCTATCCGATTGATTTCATTCCCAACGCGTCGGAACATAATATGGGGCCAGTACCAAAGAATATCATCATGCTGACCGCCGATGCTTACGGCGTCCTCCCGCCAATCGCGAAGCTTACGCCTGATCAGGCGATGTATCACTTCCTCTCGGGCTACACCGCGCGCGTTGCGGGCACCGAAATCGGCGTGACTGAGCCAGAGGCGACCTTCTCAACTTGTTTCGGCGCACCGTTCATGCCGCGCCACCCAAGCGTTTACGGCAACCTCCTCAAAGAACGCATTGCCAAGGGCAGCGTGAGTTGCTGGTTGGTCAACACGGGCTGGACAGGCGGCAAGGCGACGATGCCGGGGATCAAGCGGATGCCGATCAAGGCGACCCGCGCGCTGCTCAATGCAGCCCTAGATGGCTCGCTGGGCAATGCTGAATTCCGCAAAGACGCTAACTTTGGCTTTGAAGTGCCCGTTGCGGTCGACGGCGTTGATAGCGGCATCCTTGATCCGCGCGGCGCGTGGGCCGACAAAGCTGATTATGACGTGACGGCAAAAAAGCTTGTCAGTCAGTTCATTGATAACTTCGCCCAGTTTTCAGACCATGTCGATGAGGGCGTGCGTCAGGCTGCACCGAAGGCGGCTTGATTACATTAGGAAACGCATCCTAATCCGTTCGGGCTGAGCTTGTCGAAGTCCTGCCTTTTTCTTAGTCGTGAGCTAGAGAAAAAAGAACAAGGCTTCGACAAGCTCAGCCCGAACGGATCTGGTTGATCATATTACCGCCTAAACTGGCTCAACCGCAACCGCGCTGCCGTCCATCGCACAGATCCGCACTTTCGCGCCTACCTTCGCGTCTTGCCCCTTGGCGCTCCAGACGCTGTCGCCGATTTTGACGCGGCCGCCGCCGGCTTCAATTGTTTCAACGACAGTGACGATTTCGCCAATCATCCGCGCGCCGCGATCATTGAGTTTTGGATCGGCTGACTCAATTGGGTTCATCCTGAACCAACGCCGCCCCGCATAAACCGAAACCACCGCAAACATGGCGAACAATACCAGTTGTATCGCAACTGGCACTGGCAAAAATAGCGCGATCAAACCCGTCGCAAATGCCGCGAGCGCGAACCAGATCAGGAAAAACCCCGGCACCAGCACCTCGGCTGTGGCAAGCGCTGCGGCGAGGATCAGCCAAGCCCAGTGCGCGTCTAGCGCTTCAATCCAGGCCATCATCTCACTTGTCCTTTCCGAGCGCATCTCTGGCGAGTTCACCAATCCCGCCAAGCGTCCCGATTAGGGCAGTGGCCTCAACCGGGAACAGGATCGTCTTGGCGTTGGGTGAGGTGGCAAACAGGCCAATCGCCTCAACATATTTTTGCGCGACGAAATAGTTGATCGCCTGCGTGCTCCCGCCCGCGATGGCATCGGAGACGAGTTTGGTTGCGGTCGCCTCTGCGCCTGCCGAACGTTCGCGCGCTTCGGCGTCAAGGAATGCTGATGCCTTGCGCCCTTCGGCTTCAAGGATTTGGGCTTGTTTCATCCCTTCGGCGCGATTGATTTCATTCTGACGTGCGGCTTCGGATTCAAGGATTGTCGCGCGCTTTTCACGTTCGGCCTTCATCTGCCGCGTCATGGCATTGACGATATCAGCGGGCGGGCGGATATCCTTGAGTTCTATCCGCGTTACCTTGACGCCCCAGGCTTCGGTCGCATTATCAATCACTGAGAGCAGTTGCGCGTTGATCTGGTCGCGTTTGGACAGCGTCTCGTCCAAATCAAGCCCGCCCATCACGGTGCGCAGGTTGGTGGTGGTGAGCTGCATAATCGCGAGGTAAAGGTCGCTGACTTCATAGGCCGCCTTGGCGGCATCAAGCACTTGGAAAAACACAACGCCGTCCACCGCGACCATCGCGTTATCCTTGGTGATGATTTCCTGCCCCGGAATATCAAGCACCTGCTCCATCATGTTCACCTTGCGGCCGACCCTGTCAATAAACGGCATGATGAAATTAAAGCCCGGCATGGCGGTATTGGTGTAACGTCCAAAACGCTCGATCGTGTAAACAAAGCCCTGCCGAACGACAGTGACCCCCATGAACAGAAACGCGATGGCAAGCACCACCAGAAATAATGCGAACCCAAACCCTGTTGCCATAATGCCCTCCCGAACCAATTGCGGGCACATTGCCCGGAACATGAGCTTGCGCCAAGCATAATCGGATTGGGGTAGGCTGATCCGTTCGTCCCGAGCGAAGTCGAGGGACCTGTAGCACGCGCGGGTGTCTCGACTTCACTCGACACAAACGGAGTGGTTTGGCTTAAAGTTTGACGGGATCTAATTAAATCAAAACCGTTCGGGCTGAGCTTGTCGAAGCCGTGTCCTTGTTCTTGCCGCATTTGAAAGGGAAGGACAGCCCTTCGACAGGCTCAGGACGAACGGTTTCTTTTAATCTCGCCACACTCTAAGTCCTAAGCTGCTAGCCCTAGCGCCCAGGCGAAACTCTGGTTATGTGGCCTGCCACGAATCGAAATTTGAAAGATGATCGCTGGCATGGATATCCGCCTTGGATTGACGTTTGATGATGTGCTCATGTTGCCGGGGGCATCTGAAATCATGCCGGGGCAAACCAACACTGCAACGCGGCTCACGCGCGATATCAGCCTCAATATCCCGATCCTCTCGTCGGCGATGGACACGGTGACTGAGGCTGACATGGCGATTGTCATGGCGCAATTGGGCGGGATTGGTGTCCTCCATCGCAATCTCGACGTGGCACAGCAGGTTGCCGCCGTTCGTCAGGTGAAACGTTTTGAATCGGGAATGGTCGTTAATCCGATCACGATTGCACCGGGTGCCACGCTTGCCGACGCTAAGGCAATTATGGCGGCGAACCGGATTTCGGGGATTCCCGTAGTTGAGGCCAGCGGGCGGCTTGTCGGTATCCTCACCAACCGCGATGTCCGCTTTGCCGAAAATCCGAACCAGCGCGTTAGCGAGCTAATGACGCACGAGAACATCGCCACAGTGAAAGCGGGCGTCAGCCAAGCCGAAGCGCAGCGCCTGCTTCATCAACGGCGGATTGAGAAGCTGCTCGTGGTTGACGAGGATTACCGCTGCGTCGGCCTTATTACGGTCAAGGATATTGAGAAAGCGGTGACTTACCCTTCGGCGACCAAGGATGCGAGCGGGCGGCTCCGCGTGGCAGCGGCGACGACGGTTGGCGATGCAGGCTTTGAGCGCACCGAGGCGTTGATCGATGCCGAGTGCGACCTGATCGTTCTGGACACTGCGCACGGCCATTCAAAAATGGTTGCGCAAGCGGTTGAGCGGATCCGCAAAATTTCCAACCGGATTCAAATTGTGGCGGGCAATGTCGCAACCGCCGATGCCACCCGCGCGCTAATTGATGCGGGTGCTGACTGTGTGAAGGTTGGCATTGGGCCGGGGTCAATCTGCACGACGCGCGTGATCGCGGGTGTTGGCGTTCCGCAATTGACCGCGATCATGGATGCCGCCGAAGAAGCCGCAAAGTCAGACATTCCGATCATTGCTGATGGCGGCCTGCGCACATCGGGCGATATTGCCAAGGCACTTGCAGCAGGCGCTTCGTGCGTGATGGTGGGTTCGCTGCTTGCGGGCACGGCTGAAGCGCCGGGCGAGACATTCCTGTATCAAGGACGCGCGTTCAAATCGTATCGCGGCATGGGATCAGTCGGCGCAATGTCTCGCGGCTCGGCTGACCGCTATTTTCAGCAGGACATCAAGGATCAGTTGAAGCTCGTCCCCGAAGGCATTGAGGGGCAGGTTGCGTTCAAAGGCCCAGCCAAGGATGTGATTCATCAGCTTGTTGGTGGCGTAAAGGCCGCAATGGGCTATACTGGCTCCGCGACGATTGCCGACTTGCAAAAACGCGCGCAATTTATTCAAATCACTAATGCCGGTCTTTCCGAAAGCCATGTCCATGATATTTCAATTACCCGCGAAGCACCCAACTATCCGACGCGGTAGGCAGGAAAGCCCCTCCCCTTCAGGGGAGGGGTTGGGGTGGGGTGTGTCTCTATCAATCTGTTACCCAGTAAAGTTTCAACATTCCCCACCCCAAACCCCTCCCCTAAAGGGTAGGGGCTTAAGCTCGTGACGCCCTCGGCGCGCCTGCAATCGGCGATTGAAATTCTTGATCTCGTGATTGATGCGGCGAAGGATAACGGCCCGGCGGCGGATACGATCCTTAGCAGTTGGTTCAAAACGCGGCGCTTTGTCGGATCAAAAGACCGGCGCGCGATCCGTGAGCATGTCTACACCGCCGTTCGCGCGTTCGGCACGCGCCCCCACAGCGGGCGCGCGGCGTTTCTTGGGCTTGATAAGGCGCTGCGCCCGTTGTTCGATGGGTCTCTCTATGGCCCGGCTGAGTATCGGCATAGCGATGCAGTTGCTGGCCCGTCGCCCCTCTCGGCGTGGCTGGCGGGCTTGATTGATCCAGCGGAGCATAGCGCGCTGCTTGACCGCGCACCGCTTGATTTGCGGTCAAACCGTTTGAAGGCCGAACGTGAGGCGGTGCTGACTCATTTTGCAGGGGCTGAACCGATTGGCCGCGACGGCATTCGCTTGCCCGAAAATGTCGCGGTGGAGGCGACGCCCGCCTGGACGCTTGGACTGATCGACATTCAGGATGCGGGCAGCCAGATTATCGCGCAGGCGTGCCTTGCCAAGGCTGGGATGACGGTGGTTGACTTGTGCGCTGGCGCAGGTGGCAAAACGCTTGCGCTCGCAGCAGACATGGGCGGCACGGCGGGTTTAATCGCGACTGACACCAACCGTGACCGGCTGCAACGCCTGCCACAGCGCGGCTGGCGATTGGGTGCTGGCGAAGTGGAAACGCGGCTGCTTGATCCGGGTAAGGAGCATGAGGCGCTGACTGATCTGGTCGGGCAGGCTGACGTTGTGCTGGTTGATGCGCCCTGCTCAGGCTCGGGCACATGGCGGCGCAATCCCGAGGCGCGCTGGCGCTTGACCCCAACCCGGCTTGAGCAAGTGACGGCGACGCAGCGGCATGTACTTGGCGTTGGCGCATCGCTCGTCAAACCGGGTGGTGCGCTGGTCTATGCGGTCTGTTCGCTGATCGATGCAGAGGGCAAGGCCCAGGTCGATGCATTCCTTGCCGAAAATAAAGGTTGGAAAAGTGAGAGCATTTCGGTTGATATGGGCCGCCCACACGGCGCTGGTCTTATTTTGACACCGGGCCATGACGGTGTAGACGGTTTTTTCATCGCGCGGATGATAAGAAGCTGATATCAAGATGACGTCGCAAAATAGTTTAGTGGAGAAGTTGATGCGTTTTTCCCCTCCTGCAATCGCCCTGTCGCTTGCACTCCTCACCGTTGCCAGCGTTAGCCACAGCCAGCGCCCCGATGCCCAAGTTGATCCGCGCTCGCTTGCGCTGCTTAATGAAGGCCTTGGTTTCGCAGGCGCGCAGAAATATGATGACGCAATCAATTCGTTTGAAAGCTCGCTCGCGGTTGATCCGCGCAACCGGCAGGCGTTCATCCACCTTGCTCATGTCGCGCAAAAGCAAGGCCTTCCGGGTAAAGCGATCCGTTTTTACCGTGAGGCATTGCTGATCGAGCCCAACGATGTTGCCGCACTTGCCGGGCAGGGCGACGCCCTCGTCCAAAAGGGTGCTGTTGCAAAGGCGCGCGAAAACCTCGCGCGGATCAAGCAACTTTGCGTCGCGACTTGTGCCGAGCAAGACAAGCTTGCCGCTGTCATCGCCAAAGGCCCAGTGGTTCCGGTGATTTCAGCCCAAGCCGTGCAGCCCAAGCCAGTGGTAAGCGAAGCACCGAAGATTAAGAATTAGCGCGCGCCAACGCCACAAACTCTGCGATACTCAGCGTTTCTGCGCGCCTTGCGCTGTCAATTCCGGTTGCTTCCAATGCGGCTAGCCCGCCAAGTAGCGGCTTCAAGCTCTGGCGTAGCATCTTGCGGCGTTGGCCGAACGCGGCTCCAGTGATGGCTTCCAGGGTGCTGGCATTCACGCCTTCGGGCTGCGCAATCGGGGTGATGTGGACAACGGCGGACATCACTTTTGGCGGCGGGGTGAAGGCCGAGCGGTGGACGGGCATCGCGATCCGCGCCGCAGACCGCCACTGCGCGAGGATTGAGAGGCGGCCGTAAGCGTCCGCCCCCGGCGTGGCGACAATCCGGTCAGCCACTTCGCGCTGGAACATCAGGGTTAGGCTTGCCCAGCGTGGCGGCCACGCTTCACCCGTAAGCCATTTGACGAACAAAGCCGAGCCAACATTGTAGGGCAGGTTCGAAACGATATGCCCGCCCTCTGCCAGCACGTCGTGCGGCGCGATCGTCAGCGCGTCGCCCTCAATGATTCGCAGCATCCCCGGAAAAGCGCTTTCAAGTTCGGCAAGTGCAGGCAGACAGCGGCGGTCTCGCTCAACCACGGTGACGTTTGCGCCGCCGCGGAGTAGCGCGCGGGTTAGCCCACCAGGGCCGGGGCCGACTTCATAAACTGATTGTCCAGCCAGATCGCCGGGGACAGCGGCAATCCGGTCAAGCAATTGCTCGTCAAGCAGAAAGTTTTGGCCAAGCGCTTTGTTCGCAGAAAGGCCGTGCCGCGCGATCACCTCACGCAGCGGCGGCAGCTTAGGCATCAAGCAGGCGGAACTGCGCGGCACTTGCGGCCATGCGGATTGCAGCGATCATTGCGCCGGGCTCGGCAACATTCTTGCCCGCAATATCAAAGGCAGTCCCGTGATCGGGCGAAGTGCGCACGATCGGCAGGCCAAGCGTCATGTTCACGCCGTCATCAAAATGGAGCGTTTTGAGCGGGATCAGCGCTTGATCATGATAGATGCACATCGCAACGTCATAGGTTTCACGCGCGCGGGCATGGAACATCGCATCGGGTGCGAATGGGCCGGTCGCGTCGATCCCTTCGTTGATCAATTGCTCAATCGCGGGCATGATGATGTCAATTTCTTCGCGGCCAATTTGTCCGCTTTCGCCGCTGTGGGGATTATAACCAGCAAAGGCGAGGCGTGGATTGGCAATGCCGAAATTGCGCGTCAGCCCGCGCGCGGTGGCGCGTGCTTTGCAGATTAGCAGCTCAATCGAGAGCGTTTCCGAAACGCTCACCATTGGGATGTGCGTCGTCATCGGCACGACCTTGAGGCTTGGCCCGGCGAGCAGCATCACTGCATTGGCGGGCGAAATGCCGCAACGCTCGGCAACAAATTCGGTCTGTCCCGGATGCGTAAAGCCGATTTCATAGAAGCAAACCTTGGAAATCGGGCAAGTGACCAGCCCACTCGCCGTCACAGACCTTGCAAGCCCAAGCGCCATTTCAAGCGAGGCCAGCGCGCAGCGCGCTCCCTCGGCATTGGGCACACCGGGCATGATGTCGCCAGCATCTTCAACTTGAATGACGGGCAATGCATCGGGGAAGACTTCGGCGGCTTTTGCGGGATCGGTGATCCGTTCAACCGGGCCGTGCCAGACTGCCTCAACCGAGCGGGCGTCACCAACCGCGAAAAAAGTGCCAAGCCCGTGCGTGGTGCGCGCGGCCCATGCTTTGGCAGTCACTTCGGGGCCGATGCCTGACGGATCGCCAAGCGCAACCGCAAGTGGTTGAACAACTTCAGTCACTTAGAGCATAGTCCTAACGATAATCGATCACTGCATCACGCCGAAGATCGCGCAAATAGCGTTGGGCGCGGCGATTGACGCGTTCTTCTTCAAGCTGTGCCATAATCTTGTCAAACGATGGCCCGTCGGCTGACGCGGGTTCATCGCGCCCACACAGCACAAGGACACGAACCCCGTCGCTTTGTGACCCGAACGGCGGCGTGGCTTCGCCGATTTGGAGCTTGAGCAGCATTTCCTGAAGTGCCCCTGGCAAATCGCGCACGCGAACCTGATCATTGTCAACGACTTCGGCACCGAATTTGGCGGCGACCTCATCAACCTTACCACATCCGCCCATAGACTGAGCGGCTTGGCCGAACTCGCTGGCCTTTGTCTTTGCCGCTTCGATATTCGTTCCGGCAGCGAAATTAAGACTCATCTGGCGTAGCGCCAGCAGTGCATCGCGCGGATCGGCAACCAGCACCTGACGCTTGTCAGTCAAATACAGGATTGAATAGCCGCCGGGAATCGCGATTGGCCCGGCAATTTGGCCGGTATTGATTTCCTGCACCGCTTGAGCAAGCGCATCGGGCAATTGGGCCGCACGAATCCAGTCAAGATCGCCGCCTACTGCGGCTGTTGAGGCTTCGGAAAATTGCCGCGCATAGGCAATAAATGATCCGCCACCGCGAATTTGTTCAATAATCTTACGGCCGTTGGCGAGGACTTCATCTGAATTTTCAGGCGTGGCAGAAAGATAAATCTCGCTCACCTTATATTCGGACGTACCTTTGGCGGCGTTGAGCCGCTCCATCACAGAATTGACTTCTTGTTCACTGACCGTGACCTGTGGCTCGACCTTGCGGCGCAGCAATCGGCTCCACGCAACTTCGCCTTCAATTTGGCGGCGGATTGAACGGTCGGACGATCCCTGCTGACGCAGATAGGTTGCCATCACATCGGGCGTGCGTTTGAAATTCGATGATACGCGCGCAAAACTTTGGCCGATTTCATCGCGGGAGATTTCGATCTTGTTGGCTTTTGCTTCCTGAATCTGGAGCGCTTCATCAATCAGGTTGCGCAGAACCTGAAGGCGCAGGCGTTCTTTTTCTTCTGCGGAAACTTTGCCGCCATTGGCGATAATGATCAGTGCCAAACGTTGGTCAACGTCAGTTCCAGTGATGATTTCGCCGTTTACAATCGCAGTTGCCTTGCGCACAGTCGGTTCGACTTTGCCAAAGGTCGCAATGTTGGCAGGCAAGTTTAGTCCTGTTGTTGGCACTGTGCCATCATCATCAACTGTTTGAGCCTGAACCGCCCATGCGAGGCATGCAGTCACCACAATTGGGGCCAGCAGCTTTTGACGCAACATAGATTTCATTCGTGGACTACCTTTGAAAATTGCCGACATAACATCCCCCGATTATAACAACTCGCCTGAATACAGGCTGACGCTTGCCGCTGTCGTACCAGCGCGTTTAGCGACCAAGATTGCGGAATGATAGTTCCAATTGATAACTGTTGCCCCGCCTTGCATCGCCGGTGGCATCAAAATCTCGCCGCCAGGTAAAGCCAAGTTTAAGGCAATCATCCTCATACGCAACGCCAAGTCGCGTGCGCACCGGCGAAAACCCATCTGATAATGATGTTGGATCATCGCGCCTGCTCGTCAGATCGACAATCGCCGAACCAAAAACCGACCAATAGCGCGCGAGCTGTGCCCGCCCGCCAACACGCGCCTCTTCACGGTCTCGCAAATCCTCAATTGAAATGTCTACGTTGCGCTTGAGCCGGAGATAGCCAATTGTTGCATAAGTGGCGTCAGTACCAATTGTCGCGTCAAGTTCATTACGGCGGATATCGAGACTGTCCTTATCAAGCCGGTAGCGGTGAGTAAGGCTGACAAAACGCTTGTATTTGAGAGTTGCTCTTCCCACAACATCTGAACTTTGATTGGTAAGCCCCGTACCGTCAGGGAAAAGTCGAATTTTTGATGAGAGCCGATAACTTTGACCGATATTGGCCTGGAGCGAGAAATTGGCCACGTCAAACGCCCAATCGGCACCGTAAACCACGCGTGTGCCGTCCTCAAACCGATCATAACCGGGAAAGCGGTTGAGCGCGAACAGGTTGGTATCCTCAAGGTCAATCGAGCGCGCGTCTTCGTTGGGCAGACTCAAGTTTTTGGTGCCGGGCGACGCGACAATCTGGAAACGCGGCGTAATCCGCTGCGTCCCGCCAAACAGTCGGCCAATGAACGGCCAGCGGATTTCTGCGGCACCTGCGGTAATGAAGCGGGTTTGATAGCCATCCCGGCCACGGTAAATTGCGGTTCGTGTCGCTGCGGATTCGTCAGTGTGATAAATATCGCCGCGCGCAAAGCCGGTCAGCTGAATTTCCTGACCTAGGCTGGTGATCCGGCGAACATCCCAGCGCACGCTGCTAAACACGCGTTGGGTATCCTGTCCGCTGGTGCGGCTGATCGCGAGGCTGTTGAGCTGAACCTCAAGACGCCCGCCAATCAGCGGATCAACAAAGCGCTTGCGGTAATCAATGAGTGGCAGAGCAATCGGCACTTGGCCCTGATTGTCGTCACTGCGCAGCGTTTGAAAGCCGAACCCAGCCACCGAGAAATAGGATGATTTTGAAGTCCGTTCAACATTGAGAACCGAGCGCAGCCGGTCATCGCGCGAAATATCATAGCGGCGCAGGAATGTGCGGTCAGTAGCAAGCCGGGTTGATGCCTTGATGCTGATTTTCGGATTGATCTGGAAACGGCCGTTGGCAAAGAAATAACCGCGAAAGTCGCGCTCGCTATCCGCTCCAACTGTGCCAGCGGGAAGCCGCGAACCATAAGTGGCAAAACCGCCAACCTGATACGCGCCGACGCCCGTCAGCGCGCGGTAATTGGCCTCAAGTGCGGGCAGCACATTGGTGTAGAGATGCGGCGTAATCGTCAAATCGCGGTTTGGAGAAATTTGCAGATATACTGGCAGTGTCGCCTCAAGCCCGTTGGCGCGCGAATAACGCAGATCAGGCGCGAGAATGCCTGTGGTGCCGCCTCCGCTGTTGTCGGCAGGAATTGAGAAACCGGGCAGTGCCGGCAGTTCAAGCCCGAACAGTTCAAGCCGTGCGCCCTTGAAACGGATGCGGTTTTGCGCAGGGTTGTAAGTGATCTTGCGCGCTTTAAGCTTCCATGACGGGTTTTTGGGGCATCCCGCATCATCAGTGACCGCGCACGGGCTGTACGCAGCGTTATCAAGCACTGAAACATTATCTTTGCGAGCCCCCGTTCGCGCCGCGATCCGCCCGCCATTGGCAAGCACGATCAGCAGTTCTCGAACTACGCCGTCCTTCAGTGTATCAGTCAGTTCAATCGAATCGCCGTAAGCAACATCGCCGCCCGGGCTGGTGACGGCAACATTGCCTGTCGCCATGACCTGTCCCGTTTTGCGTTGCCACACGACTTTGTCAGCACGGACGCGGTTGCCCTCTCGCTCTATATTGACGTTGCCAGTTGCGGTGACAATGTCGGCGCGGTCATCATAATCAAGCTTATCAGCCTCAAAATCGATGATATTCTTGTCAATCGGCGGGGCTGCCGGTGCGCTCTGCGCCCAGCCTGAACCACTCGCAGCCAGCAAAAACGGCAATGAGGCCAGCTTGAATGCCTGAAGTTTTCTCACAATTACCTGACTGTTAACAACATCGCGTGTCTATCGCACTGGAAGCCGCGCACTGCAATTGGCGATTTGCAGATCAGTCATTAACAGGGGACAGGATGATTCGCCAAAACCATGCGGCCGGCGGACGCTATGAGGAACAGTAATGATCAAGATCAGCTTCGCTCAGGCCCTGAGCACCGTCGGCCACACCAATGCGCGCGTGTTTCCGGTGCGCAAAGACGGCGTGAGTGCAGCGGCGATGCCGGGGCTGACGAATGATCAGGTTGCCGTCATTCGCGCAGGCGCGGCGGCAGATCGTTTTGAGGGAGAGGCGGGCGCTGTTTGGGATCATTTCATCGCAGGGCCACAGCGGGTTTTGCTCGTCGGCATAGACAAGGGTGACGCTGAGGCTTTTGAAAAAGCGGGTTCTGCGATTACGGCAAAGCTGCTCACCTCGGGGCAAACCGCCGCGATAGTCGATCTAAGCGGGCTGACGATTGCACCCTCGGCCGATGCGGTCGCGCGAATGGCGACAGGAGCTACGCTACGGAGTTGGCGTTACGATAAATACCGCACCAAACAAACCCCCAAATCCAAACCAACGCTTGAGCAAATGATCATTGTTGGCGCTACTGCTGACGCGCAAGCGGCATGGTCGCGGGCGAGCGCGATTTGCGACGGCGTGTCACTCACGCGCGAATTGGTGACTGAGCCTGCCAACATCATTTATCCCGAAAGCTTCGTTGCGCGGTGCCAGCATCTCACTAAACTCGGCGTGGAGATTGAAGTGCTTGACGAGGCGGCGATGGCCGCGCTTGGCATGGGTTCGCTGCTCGGCGTATCGCAGGGGTCACGGCGAGAGGCGCGGCTTTTGGTAATGCGGTGGGACGGCACGAACGGCGCACAGCCGACCCCGCTCGCTTTCGTCGGTAAGGGCGTGACATTCGATACCGGCGGTATTTCGCTTAAACCCCCGCCGGGGATGGAAGATATGAAGTGGGATATGGGCGGGGCAGGGGCCGTTGCCGGGACAATGCATTCGCTCGCCAAGCGCAAGGCCAAAGCGCATGTCGTCGGCGTTTGTGGGCTGGTTGAAAATATGCCCGACGGCAATGCGCAGCGCCCCGGTGACGTCGTGACGTCAATGTCTGGCCAAACCATTGAAGTGATCAACACTGATGCCGAGGGCCGCCTTGTCCTGTGTGATGCGATGACATGGGTGCAAAAGAAATATGCCCCCAAGATAATGATTGACCTCGCCACGCTGACAGGCGCGATCATCATTTCGCTTGGCAATGAATATGGCGGCATGTTCTGCAACGATGATGGCCTCGCGGGCCAACTCAGCGCGGCGGGCAAGGCGGCGGGCGATCCCCTGTGGCGGATGCCAATGGGGACAGCCTATGACAAGCTGATCGACAGCCCGATTGCCGACATCAAAAACGTCGGCCCGCGTGAGGGCGGATCCATCACCGCCGCACAGTTCCTGGGCCGCTTCGTTGATGAAGGCGTCAAATGGGCGCATCTCGATATCGCAGGCATGGTATGGGCGGCAAAACCCGGTGTAGTCTGGGACAAGGGCGCAACCGGATTTGGTGTGCGCTTGCTTGACCGTTTTGTGGCGGATAATTTTGAGGGCTGATTTCTATCACCTGACCCGCGTTCCGCTTGAAAAGGCGCTGCCCAGCATCGCCGAACGCATACTCGCCAATGGTGAGCGGCTGGTGATTGTGGCCGAGGATGAAAAGCTCCTTACCCGGATCGATGCGCTACTGTGGAGCTACAAGCCCGAAAGCTTCCTGCCCCATGGGCGCGAGGGCGATCAGCCGATCCTGTTAACGGCAGACGTGGAAGGATCGCCTGCACAAAACATTGCGCTGATCGACGGTGTGTGGCGTGACAGCGCACTAGATTTCGCCCGCGCCTTTTATTTCTTCGACAGCCAGAGCATTGATGGTGCGAGGGGCGCATGGCGCGGATTGGCGAAGCGGAGCGAAGTCGAGCGTCATTATTGGAAACAGGATGCTGCGGGGAAGTGGGTTGAGGGGCCGTAGGGGGCGATGTTTAGCGCGTCCTATTTCTCTGGCTGAGCCCTTTTCCCAGTTTCACCCTTAGTCGCTTGATACATTTCAAGGCCGAGCGCCCAACGGCGCTGAAAGCCCCGCCAATATTTGGGCTCACCGTCACTCGCCATCATCCCACCAACGCTTTCGCCAAATCCGGTTGGCCAATCGCCATCACCAGCGATTTCGGTTGGTACGCTCAGGTAAGCGGCTTTGGCGGTATCGCCCTTCAGGTGCAGATCTAAAAACGCGCGGATGAAATGCTGGTTGATCATGTTGATCCGGTCTTGCCGCCAGACAGGTTCATTCATGAACTCAATAACCGGGAAAGCGGTTTGCGGAGTAAACGGCACGGGATTGCCGACAATATTATGCCGCGCGTCGCGGAACACCAGCAGGTGGCGATCTGCACCGCTTAGTTGATCAAAAATCCACGAGACACCCTGCGTGAAATTGACAATGTCATCATGATCACCGCCAACAACAAGGGTCGGCGCGGTAATGCGAGACAGACTCTGCGCCGTCCAAACGCGACTGTCAGGCTGACCACCCCACGGTGCCAAAATGATAAGTGCATCAATCTTCGCCGCAATATCGGGTGCGTCTGTAGTAACGATTTTCTGCGCCGCAGCGGGAAGGCGGGCAATTGTCACACTCGCGGGATCATAGCTGGCACCCGCCGTCGCCAGCGCACCGTAACCGCCCATTGAATAGCCAAGCATCGCAATTTTATCGGCATCAATGTTGAGCGGCGTTGCCTCACTCAGCAGGCGCGTCAGCACCTGGCGCTGATCCTGCGCCCGGTTGAGCAAGACGTTGCCGAATGACAGCAGAAAATCACTTTTAGATGTGATCGCCGTGTCGCCATGATCAATCGACGCGACGATATAGCCGTGCGATGCGATTGTTTCACCCAAATTGCTGAATTGCGTATTCCAGCCGCCAAAGCCGTGCGACATCAGCACAAGAGGAAATTTCTTCGCCGAAAGCGCTGGCACATTCGCAACCGCCACGCCCTGCATCACAATTTCAAACGCGGGCTGCCCCGGCCCTTTGAAACTGTGCGAGTAGCGAGCGCGGGCTGCGCTGGCGTCCACAGTCGCCGGATACCAGATGCGGACTTTGAGGCGGCGATCCTCAACCGGCAGACTGCCCGTAACCGCACCCATCGCCGAAATGCGCGCGCGATTAGGCAGCGTGTAATCCTTCTCAATCGTGCCAATCGCAAAGCTGCCAATGCGGCCAAGCTCAGGCGTTTCACCAACCGGCCCCGGTGGCTCTGCTATGCGATCAACGGCGGCAAGCGCAACCGCACCCACCGCAAAAAGCCCAAGCGTGGCGTAAACGAAATAGCGTTTTTTCATGGGGGAATCACTGTCAATTATTGGATGCACCGTCAACATTATTCAGTTGTTTGGCTTTGATGGGGGGTGTTGCGGCGGGTTTCGACAAACAGAAGTCGTTCAGCTCTAAAATGCTGTCTCTTGGTTGCAGACATTCGGGATATTTTTATAGCTCGATTGGATTGAAATATTCGCAAGGCCTGTCTGATATATGCGATGAGTATCTTGTTCTTATTCAGCAGTATAGAAGACAATTTTACAACACTCGAAAGTGATCTAAAATGACAGAGAAAATCATCCACAAAGGATTCATAGTTGCTGGCCTGAGTAACATTTTTGGTGTGATCATATGCTCCAAAGCGTTCACAAACGATGTGATGCTTGCAACTCAACCAGATGTGATGGGTCGCTTTGGTCTAATCATGATCATTTTGTGGGGCCTCGCATATATCTCAGTTTGCAAAAGCTACAATCAAGTGCGGTGGCTTGTAGGTGTTTTTGTTATCGAAAAACTAGCTTATGTAATTGCCTGGCTGGACTTCATAACCTCGCATTCATTGAGTTCTATTTACGAAATGGATATTTTCGCAGGAATATTTTATACGATTTATGGAGCCAATGACTTCGTTTTTATGCTGTTCTTTGGCTTTGTTTTTTTGAAGCGGGTTCGGGTGCTATCTAAAACTAACGGCTAGGCATCACAACAATAGTGTTCGCAATCTATCTGGCGATATAGACGCTATCATTGATAATTCGATCAGAGCAATGTCTGCTATTGGCAGCGCGTTTCCTAAAGCCCGACAGTAAGTAATCCCCAACCAAGCCGCCAATCAAATCCCTTTCCTACAGCAAATATTCATGATATGTTCTAATTATGGTTGCCGTTTTCGCCCTTCGCTTGCCCTTCTCACTGCGTCGCTGTGGTGGATCGGTTGTGGCATTTTCTCACATCGTGGGGCGTGCGCGAATATACGAATTCAGTGTCAACTTCCTGAGTTTTCGGGGTTTTTTGGAAGGGGAACGCTTCTCAAAATCATTGCTTTCTCGTTCCTCCTTCTTTGCGTCTTCGCGGCTTCGCGTGAACCACTTGCACCGTTTTCGGCGGGCGACGCGGCCTGTTTGGAAATAGGATTTTGGTGAGATTTTAGTGTGACTTTCCGAAAGAACGATGGATTAAGGTCCCCCTTGTCATGCTGCACCGCACAAGCTAGACGCGCGGCCAACTTTAATCCCAATCTCTGGAGTTTATCAAATGGCTGTTACCCGCACTTTTTCGATCATCAAGCCTGATGCCACGCGTCGCAACCTGACGGGTGCGGTGACCAAGATGCTTGAGGACGGCGGCCTGCGCGTTGTCGCTTCAAAGCGGATTCACATGACGCGTGACCAGGCCGAGGGTTTCTATGCCGTCCACAAAGAGCGTCCTTTCTTTGGCGAACTCGTGACCTTCATGATTTCCGGCCCCGTAGTAATTCAGGTACTTGAAGGCGAAAATGCGATGCAGCGCAACCGCGACGTCATGGGCGCAACCAACCCTGCAAACGCCGAACCCGGCACGATCCGCAAGGAGATCGCGGAAAGCATCGAAGCCAACTCAGTTCACGGTTCGGATTCAGATGAAAATGCCGCGATTGAGATCGCCTATTTCTTTAAGCCAGAAGAGATTGTTGGTTAACAGCCTTTGCGGCGCGAACAGCCGCCGTTAATTTTTGTCAGCTATATGTCCCGCCACGGAACAGCCCAATATTAACCGATTTTGGGGGAAGCCGGGCGGGATTTTTCACGCTAAGGGCAAACACGCGCAGGGGCATTGCGCGGGTTGTTTGGGGTAACGATGGCGAGAGTAAGCATTAAGCGTGGCGCGGGGCATCTTCGGATGCCAAACGCCGTGCGCGCGCTGTTCGCTTTTGCTTTGCTCGCGCTCCCGGCAAGTTGCATCCAGTCGCTTGCCGGCGCGCGGACGCCGCTCATGACGCGCGGCGCGGCGGTCAGCATCATGCTTGATGCACCAAGGCCGTTTAACCCGGCGGTTGATCCGATGCAGCTTTTGCAATCCGCGGCACTTGGCGCAATGTCGATGACTAAGGGCAGTGCTGATTTGATGACGGCTGAAATCGCGAGCGCATTCGTGATGCCGGAGGCTTCGGCCTATTCGGTTGGGGCGGCCGCTGCGCCCTATGTGTTCAAGGGCCGCAACGCGACTGATACGCTGCGCGCCTCGCTGTGCCTGACCGCCGCGATTTATTATGAAGCGGCCAATGAGCCTGACGAGGGCCAGCGCGCGGTGGCACAAGTTGTGCTCAACCGCGTTCGCCATCCCGCTTGGCCTGATACTGTCTGTGATGTAGTTTATCAGGGGACTGAACGCCCCGGCACGCTGTGCCAATTTACCTTTGGTTGTGACGGGGCTTTGGCGCGCGCACCTTCGCTTAGCGGTTGGGTGCGCGCGCGCCGTGTCGCGCAGGCCGCGCTTGCGGGCTATGTTCACGCGCCTGCAGGCCTCGCAACCAATTATCACACTCTTGCGGTTGCGCCGTCATGGGGCAAGAGGCTGACCCCGGTTGGCATTTACGGCGCGCATATATTCTATCGGCTTCCTGGTGGAGCAGGGGCACCAAAGGCGTTTTATGACAGCTATCGTGGGGGTGAACCAACGCCGGGGCCACGCGCAAAGATTGGCGTGCCCGCCGATCCGTTGGTGTTTGCTACAGCGGGTGAGGTGATGCCGCAGGTGTTGATTGTTACGCCGCCAGTATCAGGCCTAGCAACAGGCGCTGTTGCCGCTGCACCTTCTGCAAATATTGCTGCGGATCGCCGCTATGTGGCTGGCGCACTGCCCGAGTCGGATGTGCGTGATGAGTATCGCAATTCAGGCCAATGGATCGCGCGCTGAGCCTTTGATTTTCATAAAGAACGTCTGCTTCCAACATG
>JAYUIX010000081.1:0-6765 GCA_043765635.1 Sphingomonadales bacterium | reverse complement strand
CGTCATAATGACGCAGCGTTGGCGCAGCTTTTTCGAGCTTCTTAGCCATTGAACCGTGCCTCCAGCTTTTCAACTGCTGCACGGGTCAGAACCAGTGTTTCAGCTTTCAAAATATCATACACATTCGCGCCAACCGCTGGCATCACGTTGATGCCGTGGAGGTTCGCCGAAGCGAGCGCGAAGCTGTTGTCAACCATATCGCCGTCAATCACGAGTGCGGTCTTACCGAACCCGAGCTTGGCAAGGCTCGCAACCAAGGTCTTGGTTTTGCCTTCGGCCACTGCGAGATTATCCATCACAACGATCTGACCAGCGGCTGCCTTTGATGACAGCGCCATCTTGAGGCCAAGCGCGCGGATCTTCTTGTTGAGCGAAGGGTTAAAGTCGCGCAGGCGGGCACCGTGGGCCTTACCACCACCAATGAAGGTTGGTGCGCGACGGTTGCCGTGACGGGCCGTACCGCCACCTTTTTGATTGCCGAACTTCTTGCCCGTGCGCGCAACGTCGGAACGTTCACGCGTTGGCCGGGCCGTGGCACGACGCTTTTCAAGCTGCCATGTGACGACGCGGTGAAGAATGTCAGCACGTGCTTCGATCCCGAAAACGTCATCGGCAAGTTCAATGTCGCCAGACTGTTTCGCGTCGAGGGTTTGAACGGTGATTTTCATGTTCAGCCCTCCTGGGTTTCTGCTGTTGTCGTTTCGACGACTTCAGCGGGGGTTTCTGCGGGTGCATCGACCGGAGCTGACGCCGCCGATTTGATGCTAGCGGGATAAGGCGCATCGCTGTGGCGCGCGACCTTCACACTGTCCTTGACTTGAAGCCATGTGCCCTTTGATCCGGGAACGCTGCCCTTCACGAAAAGAAGCCCACGCTCAACATCGGTTGAAACGATTTCAAGGCATTGCTGGGTACGCTGACGGTCGCCCATGTGGCCGGCCATCTTCTTACCCTTGAACACTTTGCCGGGATCCTGACGCTGACCAGTTGAACCAAGCGAACGGTGCGAAACCGAAACACCGTGGCTTGCGCGCAAGCCCCCGAAGTTCCAGCGCTTCATCCCACCCTGAAAGCCCTTGCCCTGCGTATGACCGCTAACGTCAACAAGCTGTCCGGCAACGAAATGATCGGCAGAAATTGTCGCGCCGACATCAACCATCGCATCTTCGGATACGCGGAATTCGACGAGACGTGCCTTGGGTTCAACTTCGGCTTTGCCGAAATGGCCACGCTCAGGCTTCGTCAAGTTTTTGGCCTTGGCTGTTCCGGCACCAAGCTGGAGCGCGACATAACCGTCACGCGCCTCGGTGCGCTGCGAAACAACCTGGCAATTTTCTAGCGAAAGAACGGTAACAGGCACGTGGCGCCCATCATCCTTAAACAGGCGAGTCATGCCCATCTTCTTCGCGATCACGCCAGTGCGCATGATCTATTCTCCTCAAAACAGAGGCACCCCGGAACCATTTCCGAGATGCTTGAAGCCCTAATATGTGAAACATCGCCCCGTCCGGGCTGGCGTTATTGCCTGATCAGAAGACCAGTCAAAAACTGAACGGGGGACGCAGGCCACAGCGCGACGAATCGCTTATGCTGTGCGGTATCCCTTAATGAGTGTCGCCGTTAAGCGAGTTTGATCTCAACATCAACCCCTGCAGCCAAATCAAGCTTCATCAAAGCATCAACGGTTTGCGGGGTTGGCTGAATAATATCGAGAAGACGCTTGTAGGTTCGCACTTCGAACTGCTCACGCGATTTTTTATCAACGTGGGGCCCACGGTTGACCGTGAACTTTTCAATCTTTGTAGGCAGTGGAATCGGGCCACGGATCGAAGCGCCTGTGCGCTTTGCGGTATCGGCGATATCGCCCGTTGCCTGATCAAGTACGCGGTGATCAAAGGCCTTAAGGCGAATACGAATATTTTGCGTTTCCATGTCGAATACCAATGCGAAAGAGCCACGCCCGAATTTACGGGCCTTTTAGAAATGGCAATCGCCCGATCCTTTGTAAGAAGAACCGGGCGATACCAATGCGGAGTTTAGTTTGAGATTGAGGCGACGACGCCTGAACCCACGGTACGACCGCCTTCGCGGATCGAGAAACGCAAGCCCTGCTCCATCGCGATTGGCGCGATGAGCTTAACACCGAGCTGTACGTTATCACCAGGCATAACCATTTCGGTGCCTTCTGGCAGAACGACTTCGCCGGTCACGTCAGTTGTGCGGAAGTAGAATTGCGGACGATAGTTCGCAAAGAATGGCGTGTGACGGCCACCCTCGTCCTTTGAAAGGACATAAACTTCCGAAGTGAAATCGGTGTGCGGCTTGATCGAGCCGGGCTTGCAAAGCACCTGACCGCGCTCAACTTCTTCACGACCAACGCCGCGAATAAGCGCACCGATGTTATCGCCAGCCTGGCCCTGATCAAGCAGCTTGCGGAACATTTCAACGCCGGTAACGACGGTCTTCTTGGTATCCTTTAGGCCAACGATTTCAACTTCTTCACCAACCTTGACAATGCCCTGTTCAACACGGCCGGTTACAACCGTACCGCGACCCGAAATTGAGAACACATCTTCGATTGGCATCAGGAATGGCTTGTCAAGCGGACGCGCAGGCTGTGGGATGAACGAGTCAACCGCTGCCATGAGCTTGATGATAGCATCGCGACCAAGCTCAGGATTTGTGTCGTTGAGCGCGCATGTTGCCGAACCTTGAATGACGGGAATGTTATCGCCGTCAAAATCATACTTCGAAAGAAGCTCACGAATTTCCATTTCGACGAGTTCGATGATTTCCGCGTCATCAACCAGATCGCACTTGTTCATGAAGACAACAAGCTGAGGCACGCCAACTTGCCGCGCAAGCAGGATGTGCTCACGCGTTTGCGGCATTGGGCCGTCAGTTGCCGACACAACAAGAATGCCGCCATCCATCTGTGCGGCACCCGTGATCATGTTCTTCACATAATCGGCGTGACCTGGGCAATCGACGTGCGCATAGTGACGCTCGGCGGTTTCATATTCAACGTGTGCGGTTGAAATGGTGATGCCGCGCGCGCGCTCTTCAGGCGCTTTGTCGATATTGTCATAGCTCGTGAAGGTTGCACCGCCGGTTTCGGCGAGGATCTTCGTGATCGCTGCGGTCAGCGATGTCTTACCATGATCGACGTGCCCGATGGTGCCGATGTTGCAGTGCGGTTTTGTCCGCTCAAACTTTGCCTTTGCCATTGTTTTTCCTTCATCTGCGCGCCGCCAAGCGAGGCGAAACACGCAACCGTTTAAAAAATCTCAGATTCTGGAATGGGGCAACCCACCCATACGCAAAGAGCGGATGAAACAACACCCGCCCCCAAGCGAAGGCGCGTCCATAGCGAGAGATTCGAATGAGCGCTAGGGGTTTTTTTCAAGATTCACGGGAGGAAACGGGGACACGGTATTCCGTGTCCCCGCCGACAATCGCTTACTTCTTCATCTCATCAGAAGCGGCCATCGGATCAGCAGCAGAATCGCTCATTGCGTCATCATCTGAGGCACCCAACTCTTTTTGCACAAAACCATTATTAGCAAACTCTATCCTCAGTTCAGATTCTGCAGCGCGAAAATTTGAAAGTGCTGACTGGTAGTTCTCTTTCAGAGTTGCATTTTGGTTAAGGCTATCTGAGCACGGCGTTAATCCCGAGCTTTCACCAACTAACATTTCAAGTACAGTCAGAACTGCCCCTGCTTTGCAAGCATCTTCTTGACCTGACTGATTTTGAGCCAGTGCCTGATACGCGTCTCTAACACCCGAAATTCGGGTAGCATAAGCAGAATAACGTGATAAAATAGCAGTTGGACAGTTTTCTAAACTGACACTCATCAGTGCTGAATGCGAATCAGAAAAGGTTTTGTTAAGCGAATCATTAAACCCCGTAGCTGCACGGCCTACACATTCCCGTTGGATAGCTATTCGTCTCGCTTCCTCTGCTTGGGCCGCTGCTACATCTGCTGCCTGCTGCGCTTGAGCGCGCTCATAAGCTTCTCGCTCCGCTTTTGCCGTTGAGCTTTCTCCGCAGGCCGAAAGCACTAACGACGCGATTATCAACACATAGGCAGTAATTTTCATGACTAAGCCCCCAAATAAATTGAATTAACAAATTTTAATAATATCTCAAAATTAAGCAAGCTTTGTATTAACTTCGTCGGCAACCTTTATCAAAAGGCTATATCGCTTCATCCAAAGGGAGACAGCCAATAGGCTGTCCCCGTACCTGCTCTCGACATGGAGAGGTGGTGTCAAGCTGAAGCGCAACACTGCTGGCCAGTTGCCTGAGCTTCAGCGACCAGTTTAGCGAAGGCCTCATTGGGGGATTACGGTGACGGATTACGGTGATTACGGTGACACTTTGTGATTACGGTGTGTGATTACGGTGACACTTGTGATTACGGGATTTCGGTGACACACGGGATTTCGGTGGGATTTCGGTGACACTTTACTTATGGGATTTCGGTGACACTTTGGGATTTCGGTGACACTTTACTTAACCCCCAAACTGGCGTATCGCACACTTGTTGGGGACAGCCAATAGGCTGTCCCCTTCTGCCTCTCTCAGAAGGAAGACCACAATTGGCCCGCCTGCCCCGTGTCGTCATTCCCGGCATTCCGCACCATGTCACACAGCGCGGCAACGGGCGGCAGATGACGTTTTTCGAAGACGGTGACTACGCGCTTTATCTTGACTTGCTCGCCGACGCTGCCAACCGCGCCCGCACTGAGGTCTGGGCCTATTGCCTCATGCCCAATCATGTCCATATCATTCTAACACCATCTGACGAGCAGGGGCTGGCGCGCACCTTTGGCGAACTGCATCGGCGCTATACGAGCTATATCAACGCAAAGCGACGGACGACCGGGCATTTGTGGCAGGGGCGTTTTGGATCGGTTGCAATGGACGAAACACATTTTTTCACCGCGCTGCGCTATGTCTCGCTCAATCCAGTGCGTGCGCGTTTAGTCACGCGGCCTGAGGAGTGGCGCTGGTCGAGTGTGCAGGCGCATCTATCAGGGATCGATGATCATGTCGTGCGGGTCGCGCCAGCACTTGAACGGGTGGGCGATTTCAAAACGTTTCTGGGCGAAGAGTTTGACGAAGCCCTAGCCTACGCCTCGCTCAGACGGGCAGAGAGTGTAGGGCGGCCTGTCGGCTCGCCGGCATGGCTCAGCGAGATGGAAACGCGGACGGGGCGGGCGCTGAGTGCGGGGAAGCGCGGGCCAATTAGGGTGGCAACCAATAGCTAGGCGCAGTCGAAAAAGGGGACACGCAATAGCGTGTCCCCGGAAACCGAGTCGCTCGGGGACACCGTATTCGGTGTCCCCTTTAGGAGCAGGGGACAGCCAATAGGCTGTCCCCGGCGCATTACGCCAGCTTTGCCTTCACTTCTTCGGCAACATTTGATGGCACTTCGTCATAATGTGAGAAATGCATTGAATATTGCGCGCGGCCTTGCGTGAACGAACGAAGCTGATTCACATAACCAAACATATTGGCAAGTGGCACCATTGCCTCAACCGTCTGCGCATTACCGCGTGTGTCAGTGCCCTGAATCTGGCCACGACGTGAGTTCATGTCGCCGATGACATCACCCAGATAATCCTCTGGTGTGACGACTTCGACCTTCATCACTGGCTCAAGCAACGTGATCCCTGCCTTTTGCGCGGCTTCACGCATTGCGGCACGGCCAGCGATTTCAAACGCGAGTGCTGAGGAGTCAACGTCATGATATGCGCCGTCATAGAGCGAGATCACAAAATCGATAATCGGGAAGCCGATAAGCGAGCCAGTGGCCGCCGTTTCTCGCATCCCCTTTTCAACGCTTGGGATATATTCCTTGGGAATATTCCCGCCCTTGACTTCATCATTGAAGATGATGCCCGAGCCGCGCTCGCCTGGTTCAACGGTGAACTTGACGCGACCGAACTGACCCGAACCACCCGACTGTTTCTTGTGGGTGTAGTCAATATCGACCTTTTTCTTGAGATATTCGCGGTAGGCCACCTGCGGCGCGCCGACGTTGGCCTCAACCTTGAATTCGCGGCGCATCCGGTCAACGAGAATTTCAAGGTGAAGCTCACCCATGCCCTTGATGATCGTTTGGCCCGACTCATGGTCTGACGTAACCCGGAACGACGGATCTTCGCGCGCAAGACGGTTGAGCGCGATGCCCATTTTTTCTTGGTCGGCCTTGGTCTTTGGTTCCACGGCAACTTCGATAACCGGATCGGGGAATTCCATCCGCTCAAGGATGATCGGCGCGTTGAGTGCGCAGAGCGTTTCCCCGGTGGTGGTATCCTTAAGGCCCGCAAGCGCAACAATGTCACCAGCATAGGCCACCTGAATGTCTTCACGGTCATTGGCGTGCATGAGCAGCATCCGCCCGACCTTTTCCTTCTTATCCTTGACCGAATTCATCACGATCGAGGCCGTATCGAGCTTGCCCGAATAAATGCGTGCAAAGGTGAGCGTTCCGACGAAGGGATCGTTCATGATCTTGAACGCGAGCGCCGAGAACGGCGCATCATCCGAAGGCGCGCGCGTTTCAACCGTCTCACCGTCAAGCTTCAAGCCTTCAACCGGCGGAATATCAAGCGGCGAAGGCAGATAATCAACCACGCCGTCAAGCAGTGGCTGAACACCCTTATTCTTAAACGCCGAACCACAGAGAACGGGCACGAATGAGAAGTTGAGCGTGCCCTTGCGGATCAGCGCCTTAAGCGTTGCGGTGTCAG
>JAYUIX010000080.1:0-6770 GCA_043765635.1 Sphingomonadales bacterium | reverse complement strand
ATTGATGCGCAGGGTAAGATTGCCCGGGTGTGGCGCAAGGTCAAGGTTCCCGGCCACGCAGCCGACGTATTGGCAGCGGTGCAAGCTTGATCGTCTGACAACGTTAGCAATTCCCGGAAAAGCGAGCGAATCATGCAATTGGCATGATCTGTGACATTTGTGTGGTGAGTCACACTTAAAATTGTCACAAACTTGCTCAAAATTCAACAACTCGCCGTGCGAAGCGGACGGTTCAACCCGCGCAGCGCTCCTGACTGTTGCATGAACAGCCTTGGCGCTTCACAGCTTGACGTCACAAAAGCAGCCCAATCTACAAGGCTTGCTAAACTAACGGGTAGTTGGGACAGTTCATGATTTTTGGGTCGGTGTCAGCGAATGATGGTTTTATCGCGAAGTTTCGCATTATGTTTCGGCCCCGTGATCTCATGATTCATGATGGTGCCGCGATGCGCCGGGTTCATGTTTCCACCAAGGCACAGCTTTCAGCCGCCGGTTCATGTGCGGCAGTGGCATTTATCGCGACTTTTGGGATCGCACAATTTGCCTTCGGGACAACTGTACTCACCAACGCGATTAGCAATGTTGCTGCGCAACGCGTTGAAGTTTCGCAAATGGAAACGCGCGTTGCAGCACTTCAAGCCGATGTTATGACAATTAAATTAGAGGCAAAGCGTCATGCTGTTCGGCTTGAGGCGCGCCAAGCTTTTCTCGCTGCGATGATCAAAGGCGAAAGTGATCCTGCTAAATTAGCCGCTATGCTGCCGAGTGATGCAGGCAAAACCCCCGCTGTCGCGGCTGATATCGCTCATATGTTTAGTCAGCTTGATTATGATCAAGCTAAGATGGCGGGCGTTGTACGCAGCGCAACAGAAGCGCGTTATCGCAACACCGCACAGATGATTGCCAAGCTTGGTATTTCCCCTAACCGCATGTATGCACAATCAATGCGTGGCGTTGGCGGCCCTTATGAGCCGCTGCCAGCAACATCGAGCGCGCCGATTACGCTAACCAAGAAAGCCGATCCGCAGTTTCGGGAACTCTTCAACTCATGGCGTCGCCTTGATCAGTTGCAAGGGGGCATTGTAGCGATCCCTTCGGCTCAGCCAGTTCAGGCCATGTCGCTGACCAGTAATTTCGGCGTCCGGATTGACCCGTTTCGTGGTGGTCGCGCGATGCACGCTGGCGTTGACATTCCTGGCCCTTATGGAACGCCAATTTATGCAACCGCTGATGCTGTGGTTGGCCGCACAGGCTGGATCGGTGGCTACGGCAACCTGATTGAGCTTGAGCATGGCAAGGGCATTCAAACGCGCTACGGCCATTTGTCATCGATCCTCGTTGGCCCCGGCAAACGCATTAAGCGCGGCGAGTTGATCGGACTGATGGGATCGACGGGACGTTCGACGGGAAATCACCTTCATTATGAAGTCCGCATTGATGGCCGCGCGGTTAACCCAACACCGTTTTTGCAAACCAACAACTATCTTCAGGCGATGCAGCGCCGCGCGACGGGCGTTGCGATGGGTGGCCCGGTTGAAGGTCGTGCTGCGGCAGGCGCAAAATAATCTCCGCTTGCCGGGGGGCGTGATCGTCCCTATTTTAATGCTATGACTGTTTCACTTACAGAATCTGCTGCTGCACGCGTCGCGATGATTGCAACCAAGCTCGGCAAACCCGCAATTTTGCGACTTGCTGTTGATGGCGGGGGCTGTTCAGGCTTTCAATACCGCTTTGGCCTTTCCGACGGCGTTGAGGGCGATGATATCGTCACGTCGCTCGGTGATGTTCGCCTTGTCGTTGATCCGATGAGCCTTGATTTAATTGAAGGCAGCGCGGTTGATTACGTCGAATCGCTTGGCGGGTCGGCGTTTAAGGTAACCAATCCAAATGCCGCCTCTGGGTGTGGCTGCGGCGCGAGCTTTTCAGTTTAGTGAAAATCGCGACCTATAATGTCAACGGCATCAAGGCGCGCCTGCCGCGCCTAATTGAATGGCTTGACGAGACCAAGCCTGACATTGTCTGCCTTCAAGAGCTTAAAAGCAGTGATGAAACCATTCCGATTGCTGACGTTGTGGCGGCAGGGTACGGCGCGGTTTGGCACGGACAAAAGGGCTTTAACGGCGTTGCAATTCTGGCGCGCGGAGCCGAACCAGTGCTGATCCGAAAGGGACTTGACGGCGAACCCGAGGATGAGATGAGCCGCTACATCGAAGCCGAGGTATTCGACGTTCGTGTTGCCAGCATTTACCTGCCCAATGGCAATCCGCAGCCGGGGCCAAAATTCGATTATAAACTGCGCTGGATGGATCGGCTTAATGCCCGTGCGGCTGAATTGCTCGCGTTAGAAATTCCGGTGGTGCTGGCGGGGGATTATAACGTCATCCCGACAGATGCTGATATCGCCAATCCCAACGCGATGGTTGATGACGCGTTAATGCAGCCCGAAAGTCGTGCGGCCTTTCGCAGGCTTGGTGCGCAAGGGTGGACGGATGCGCTTTACGCTTGCTTTCCAAATACGCCACTATGGACATATTGGGATTATCAGGCTGGCGCGCTTCAGCGTGACGCTGGCTTCCGTATCGACCATCTGATGCTCAGCCCCGAAGCCGCTGATCGGCTGACAAGCGCTGGCGTTGATAAGGATCACCGGATGCGTGAAAAAGCGAGCGATCACGCCGCGACGTGGGTGGTTTTGGATCAGGCCTAAGCCAGCGCCTTCTCATAAATCATATAGGTCTTGTTGATGTGGCTATCGATGGCACCAGCGATTGCATTCATTCCTTGGTTATCTTCAAGGATCCAACCAATCTCGCCGCGTGTCGCGCCGTAGTTGGCGTGTGAATTGCGGCGGATATATTCAATCATCATGAAGGCAAGCTGGCTGGCAAGGCGCGTGGCCTGAAGTTTTTTGACAACTCCCATCAGCGGCACCCGCATCGTCCGCACGCGCGGCGCGCGCAGCCACCAGAGCAATTTTGCCCAATTGAACGGAAATAGACTGCCACCCATCCGGATCAATTGTTCGTTGAGATCAGGAACGGTAATCATGAAGGCAACGGGTTCGTCCTCGACTTCTGCAACCATGATCAGATCGTTGAACACGAGCGGCTTGAGCTTCTTACCAACATGGGCAACTTCGGCATCAGTGAGTGGCACAAACCCCCAATTGCCAGACCATGCATCATTGAGAATGCCAAGGATAAGCGCGGCCTCTTTATCAAAATGGCGTTTGTCGACGTTGCGAACGTTGATTCGGGGATTGCGCTCACCCGAGGCAACGATGCGCTGCACCAGCTCGGGGAAGGGCTTGCTGATATCAAGCGCCCAAGTGTGCAAAGCCTTGGCAGGGGTATGGCCAGCCGCTAGCACCCATGCCTCATAAGCAGCGCTATTATGGCCCATCATGACGGTGGGGGGGTGATCATGGCCTTGGGTAAGCAGGCCGGGCTCGTCCCAGATAGATAGGCTGATCGGCCCCAATGAACGTGTCATGCCCTTGCTGCGCAACCAATCTTCGGCAGCAGAGATGAGCGCAGCGGCTGTTTCGCCGTCCTCGGCTTCAAATAAACCCCAATTGCCAGTGCCAGGCCCCATTCCTTGGTCAAGCGGTTGAAGCAGTGCAAGTGTATCAAGATGCGCTGATATCCGCCCAACAACGTGCCCGCCGCACTTGGCGATGAAAAGCTGAACTTTACCGTGGTCAAACCATGTATTCTTATTTGGATTGAGGAGGTCACGCACCTCATTTTTGAGCGGCGGAACCCAGTTCGGGTCATTCGCGTAAAGCCGATAAGGCAGATCGACAAAGGCGTTTTGATCAGCCTTGTTTGTAACTGAATGGATTACTATCTCAGATGGGCACACAAGAACTTCTCGCAAATCACTGATCATGAGGTAGATACGAGGCTGTTCTTGCTTTTGGTTCGCTTGTCAAGAAAGATGAAAATCGGTCTTGCCATCATGTTGCCATTATAGTCAGGTTAAAGCACATATTATGAATTCAGTATTCCTTTCGACTGACAGCAGCGCGCGCACTGCCACTGATGTGCCCGTGAAGGCGCGCATTACCGACGATATGGCGATGTTGCGTGCCGCAGCGGAACTGACACGCGATCTTACGGCACCCAAACCGATGATTTACTGGGCTGACTTTCTTGGCTCGACGCTGATCGGGTATGCCGCATTATTCGGGGCGATTTTCGCTGGTTCAACCGTCCTTGCGATTGGATCAGCGGTCATATCAGTGCTGGCGCTTTACCGCGCCGGGAGTTTTATTCACGAACTGACGCATATCAAACATGCCGCCGTGCCGGGGTTCCGTCTGGTTTGGAATGCATTAATCGGTATTCCGCTGCTTGTGCCATCTTTCATGTATGAAGGTGTCCACAACCTCCACCATGCCCGCACGCGTTACGGTACAGCCGAAGACCCCGAATATCTGCCGCTTGCGCGCATGAAGCCGTGGACTGTGCCATTTTTCGTTGTGGTATCTGCCCTTGCGCCAATTGCGCTGTTGTTTCGCTACGCAGTGTTGGCACCGCTTTCTGCGCTCATCCCGCCGCTTCGGACGATTGTGGTTGAGCGCTATTCAGGTCTTGTCATTAATCCCGACTTTCGCCGTCGGATGTCCGAAGGCGAACTCCGCCGCAACTGGATCATTCAGGAAAGTGCCGCAAGCCTATGGGCTATTGCATTGTTAAGCATGGTTGCGACCGGAGTTATCCCGCTCGGCGCTTTCTTGATTGCACTTGGCATCGCGTCAGGCACTATTGTCCTCAATCAGGTGCGAACGCTGGTTGCGCATTTATGGGATAATGACGGTGAGGTTTTAACTGTCACTGCGCAGTTTCTTGACAGTGTCAATGTGCCACCGCCCGCGCTATTGCCTGCACTTTGGGCACCTGTTGGCCTGCGTTATCATGCGATCCACCATTTGCTCCCCGGTGTGCCTTATCATTCGCTTGGTGAGGCGCACCGCCGATTAAGCGCGGCGTTACCAAGTGAATCCTATTATCACCAAGGCAATTACAAGGGGCTCCCGGGGCTTGTCTCACGGCTTATCGCCAGCACGTTTAAGGGCAGCCGCGCTTAAAATTCATTCCTTCTGGTTTGAGCTAGGGCAAGAGCCCGAAAATCCGTTATCACTCTTCGGTTTGGATAAGTACCGTTTCACCAATTAGGAGGAACAGGAAAAACGGCCCCCACGCCGCAAGCATTGGCGGGTAAGCGCCAAGATTGCCCATTGCCAAGCCAAAATTATCGGCAACAAAGTACGCAAAACCAAGCCCCATCCCGATAACCGCGCGGAAAAAAAGCCTTCCAGAGCGTGCTATCCCAAAAGCAGCCACCGCACCGAGCAGCGGCATCAATACGCTCGACAATGGCCCAGAGATTTTGTGCCACAGCCCCGCTTCAAGTACCCCGGTTGGTCGGCCTGCACTTTTAAGATCGATGATTGCGGCCTTGAGTTCGCCAAAAGACATGCCTGCGGCATCAACCGAGGCAAGTGTGAATTGCTCTGGTTGAAGATTGTTGCCGACGCGGACGGTGCCGGCGCTGGTTTGCGATCCGCGCTCCACATCAAACACTTGCGCTCCCAAGAGTTGCAATGTGCCGTTATCGGGAATGGCATTGGGGCTTTTAGTAATGGCAATGAGCGCGCCACCGCTCCGATTATAAACGGTTACGTCGCTCAGCCTTGCCTTCGTGCCTCTACCGGTAACCATGTCCGCATGGATTAGCAGGCTGCCTTCGCGCACCCAGACATTCGTTTGCATTTTCGTGTCTTTGGGAATTGGGCCATATTCGGCTTTTTGCCAGCGTGTAAGGGTTGTTGTTGCGCGCGCGACGATCCGGTCATTGAAGGCAAATGAGGCGGCTGCAACAAGCAGGCTTGCAACGATCAGCGGCGCGAGCACTTGATGTGCTGAAAGCCCCGCACCTTTCATCGACACGACTTCACTATTCTGATTGAGTGTTGCCAGCGTCACCACCGTTCCAAGCAATACTGAGAAAGGCAGGAATAGTGAAATAATCTGTGGCGCACGTAGCGAAATGTAAGTGAGAATATCACCACCATCGTTGCCCTCATATGCAAGCACATCGCCTGACGCGCCGAGCAAATCAAGCGTTTGCAGTACCAGCACCAGCGCAAACAGCACCGCAAAAGTGCGTATCAAAAACATCTTCGCCATGTAGATGGTGATGATGCGCGAAGGAAAAAATGAATTTGTTGCCATCGCTTAAGCGTCCACTGTAATAAGTTTGTCGCGGGTAAGCGCACCGCGCACAGCTTTGCCAATTTTGGCAAACGCCACTTCAAGTGCGCCGATAGGCTGCCCACCCGGTTTGTGCGCAAGGGTTGAATACATCCACCAGATGAGTGCGGCAAACATTAAGAATGGCCCCCATAATGCAAAGAATGGATCAATCCGCCCTAGTGCGCCCATGCTTTCGGCATATTCATTTATTTTATGATAGGTCACCACCATCACAATTGAGAGAAAGACACCGAGTGCCGATGCTGAGCGCTTGGGTGGCACCGCAAGCGCGACTGCTAACAAGGGCAGCAACAGCATCATTGCCACTTCAACCAGCCGGAAATGGAAATTGGCGCGGCTTTCATTGCGCAGCATCAGTGGCTTTGCCGCATCATCACCAATTTGGGCGAGTTCGGGAATGGTGCGTTCACGGTCTTTGCCCCCACGCCCACGAAATGCCTCAATCTTCGGGAGATCGATTGGCAAATCATGCGCTGTAAAACTTAGGAT
>JAYUIX010000079.1:0-28614 GCA_043765635.1 Sphingomonadales bacterium | reverse complement strand
GATGCCGCCCAATCCAATGCGTTAACTGGAGAAGTGAGTGTGACTGTCACCGCCGTCTATCCCAATGGTACGATGCTGGTGCGCGGTGAGAAACTGCTGACGCTCAATCGCGGCGATGAACGACTGCAAATGTCGGGCATTGTCCGCGCGGCGGATATCTCACCTGATAACAAGATCATCTCAACCCGTGTTGCCAATGCGAAGATACGCTATATCGGCAAGGGTGAGGTTGCGCGCGCGAGCCGACAGGGCTGGTTGCAGCGCTTCTTCTCCAAAGTCAGCCCGTTTTGATGCGCGCGCTTTTGGCCTTGCTCGCAGCGCTTATTGCCGTTCCTGCGCAGGCTGAACGGATCAAAGATATGGGCGAGTTCGCGGGGCTGCGCGCCAACCAGTTGACGGGTTACGGCATCGTCGTTGGTCTGGCTGGCACGGGCGACGATAGTTTTGATTATGCAACGCAGGGGATGAAGGGCGCAATTTCGCGCTTTGGCCTGACGCTGCCGCCCGGTATAAATCCTGCTCTCAAAAACGCAGCGGCAGTGATCGTTACGGCTGAACTGCCGCCCTTTGCCAAGCCCGGTCAGCGGCTTGATATTACAGTGTCTGCCATCGGCAAATCAAAATCACTGCGCGGCGGTACGCTGTTGCTTGCGCCGCTTTACGGTGCGGATAATCAGATTTACGCGATGGCTCAGGGCAATCTCGTCGTCGGCGGGCTCGGCGTTGATGCAGCTGATGGGTCGAAAGTTTCGATCAACATTCCCTCGGCAGGCCGGATTGACGGCGGCGCGAGCGTTGAACGTGAAGTTGATACTGGCTTTGCGAGCAGTGCTGGCCTGACCTTCAACCTCGCAACGCAAGATCTCACCAATGCCCGTCTTGTGGCCGACGCGATCAACCGCGCAACGGCACCGGGCACTGCCTATGCAAGCGATGGATCGTCGATCAAGATCATAGCACCGGTGGGTAGCGAGGCGCGCGTTGCCCTGATGAGCCTTATCGAAAATCTCGAAGTCAAATCAACTGAACCCCCCGCACGCGTTGTCGTCAATGCGCGCACGGGGACGGTCGTAATCAACGGCGCGGTGCGGATTGGCCCAGCGGCGGTCAGCCACGGCAAGCTGACGGTCAAGGTTAATGAAAAACCAACTATCGTTCAGCCCGCACCCTTTAGTCGCGGCGAAACGGCGGTCGAGCCATCAAGCGACATTGAGATCAAGGAAGAGCGCAACCCGGCGTTCCTTGTTAGCGGCGCGTCACTTTCCGACATCGTAAAGGCCATCAATCGCATCGGCGCATCGCCGGGTGATTTGGTCGCGATCCTTGAGGCGCTCAAGCAAGCGGGTGCATTGAAGGCGGAGCTCGTCATCATATGATCGCGCCAATTGCGTCCACCACTTCTACCACGCCTGATCCAGCGCTCAAAAAAGCCGCGCAGGGGTTTGAGGCGGTGTTCCTGCGTGAGATTATCGGGGCAATGCGCAAAGGCAAACTGGCCGACGATATCTTCGGATCAAGCGCGACGGATAATTTTCGCGAAATGGCCGATGCGCGGACGGCTGATGAAATGTCGAAGCTTGGCCATTTTGGGATTGCGGGGCTGATTGAAAAGCAGCTTACCAAAACAGCGGGAACGACAAAATGAGCGATCTCCTCTCCATTGGCGCATCGGGTATCAGAGCCTATTCGCGCGCGCTTGCCACGGTGAGTGATAACATCGCCAATGCGCAGACGCCCGGATTCGCGCGCCGTTCGCTGCGGCTTGAGGAGGCGACAGCGGGCGGCGATGTCGTCTTTTATCGCAACACGATCCGCCCCGGCGGCGTGCTGGTCGCTGGGATTGACCGCGCGGTCAATCAAATGCTGATCGATGACGCGCGTGTTGCGGGCAGCGATTCTGGCCGCACCTCGGCACGGCTGAACTGGGTACAGGCCACTGAGCGTGCGCTTGATGACGGCGTCGGCGGGGTAGGGGCTTCGCTCACCGCGATATTTAACAAGGCCGATCAACTGGGGGCTGATCCAGCCAATCAGGCGCTGCGAAGCGGATTTCTGGCCTCAGTCGATGAGGCGGCTTCGGCATTTCGCCGTACCGCGACTTCGCTGCAATCAGCGGCAACCGGGGTTGCGAGCGATGCGCAGGGCAGCGTTAATCAACTCAATACCAATTTGATCGCGCTTGAGCGTATTAACGACGGCCTTCGCCGTGCGCGCGAGGGTTCTTCAAATCAAGCGGGCTTGCTTGATGAGCGAGACCGGGTGATTGACGAAATTTCAGGAACGCTCGCTGTCAATTCAAGCTTTAACGCACGCGGCGAAGCTTCGCTGCGGGTGGCTGGGCCGGGGGGTGAGTTGCTCGTCGATAACGGCGCGGTGGCCACTGTTTCGCTCAGCATCGCCACAGGCGGTCAGCTCAGTTACGGCCTTACGCCGAGTGCAACGGGAACGCTGACACCGATTTCGGGTCGCCTTGCTGGCTTGTCGGAGGCCGCAACCCAAATCGCGGGGCAGCGCACCGGGCTTGATACGCTCGCCAATCAATTTTCAGCGCAACTCAACGCCGCCAATCAAGCGGGGCGCGACGCGCTTGGCAATCCCGGCGTTGCGCTGCTTGATCCGGGCAGCGGGGCGGCGTCGATTGCCGCAATCGCGCTGACGCCAAACGATGTGGCCGCAGCAGACGCGACTTCAACCAATGGCAATATCCTCTCGCTGGCAAACTTGCGCGGCCCCGGCGGAGCGGAGGCGGGCTGGGCCAATATGGTCGCGCTGCAAGCACAAGCCACGGCTGCATCGCGCGCGCAGGATGCGGCAGCCTCAACGCGTCGTGACGGTGCATTCGATGCGCGTGATGATCTCAGCGCGGTTGACCTTGACCGTGAGGCGGGCGACCTGCTGCGGTATCAGCAGGCGTATGAGGGCGCGGCGCGAACGATCCAGGTTGCGCGCGAAACGCTCCAGACCATCCTCAACATTTTCTAAGGGGCTGCGCGATGATCAACTCAACCGGCAATCGCCTGACAATGGAAATCCGCCGCCAGTCCAATCTGGCGCAGCAGATTGCGCGGACGCAGATTGAGGTTTCGACCGGGCGGCGCATATTGTCCGCTTCGGATGATCCAGTCGCCGCCGCACGAGTTGCGACGATCCGGCAGGCGCAGTCTGACGATAGCGTGTGGAAAGCCAATCTCTCGCTCGGCAGTTCGCTGTCGGCACAGGCGGATTCCGTGCTTCAGACAATGTCTGAACGGCTGGCGCGTGCGCAAGAATTGATCGTTTCAGGCGCAAATCAAAGCCTTTCGCCTGCTGACCGCGCCACTGTCGGGCTTGAGTTGCGCGGTATTGCTGATGAGATTGATAGCCTTGCCGCGACACGTTCTTCGCTTGGTGATCCGCTTTTTGCGAGTGGCCCTGCAACTGCGATCCGGTTCGGCGAGAGCACGGTGTTCGCGCCAGTGCCAGCGCGCGTCGATGTGTTTGAAACCGGCGGGAGCGCGATCAGCGCGCTTGTTCGCAGCGCAGCGACCTCGGTTGATAGCGGCAACGCGGCGCAGATTGGGGCATCCCTGACGGCGATCAAAGCCAGTGTCGATCATGTTGCCGACGCGAATGCCGATGTTGGCGTGCGCGGCGCACGGATTGAACGCCTGCGCGAAACGCTCGCCACACGCGGGATTGAATATGCCAGCGAACGTTCAGGGCTTGAGGATACTGATCTGAGCGAAGCGATCGCGCGCCTCAACGGGCAAACGATTACGCTTCAGGCGGCGCAGGCGGCATTCGCGCGGATCAACAGCCAGACGCTGTTTGATATTCTTTCTTAACGTTCAATCTTTCCTCAGCGCTGCCGTTATTCATCATGAAGCGCATAATATTTACATAAGGGTTTACCGCAGATGTTCGCAGGGGTTGGTATCGTTGTTCTGATCCTGATGGTGTTCGGTGGCTTTGCGCTCACGGGCGGCAATCTGGGGCCAGTGATGCACGCGCTGCCGCACGAAATGCTGATCATCGGCGGGGCGGCCATCGGCGCGCTGATCATTGGTAATTCGGGCAAGGAATTGAAGGCGCTTGGCGCGTGCGTCGGTAAGGTTTTCAAGGGGCCGCAGTATAAAAAGCAGGATTATCTCGACTGCATATTTCTGGTGTCCAAGCTGATGAAGATGCTGCGTACCGAAGGGCCAGTCGCGGTTGAGCCGCATATTGAGGCGCCCAAGGAGTCAGCGCTTTTCACCGAATATCCAAGGCTCTTGAAGGATGATACGCTGATCCACTTGATCTGCGATACGTTGCGGCTGGTGGTTGTTTCATCGGGCACGCTTGACCCCCATGCGGTTGAGGAAGTGCTCGACAACGCGATCAAGAGCCATCACCACCACACGATGGGCCCGGCGGAAGGCTTGCAAGGTCTTGCCGATGCACTGCCAGCGCTTGGTATTGTTGCGGCGGTGCTGGGTGTGGTTAAAACGATGGGGTCGATTGATAAGCCGCCATCTGTGCTCGGCGGGATGATTGGATCTGCGCTGGTGGGCACGTTCTTGGGTGTGTTGCTCGCCTACGGATTGGTTGGGCCATTTGCCGGTCGCGCCAAGCAGATTATCGAAGCGGATTCGGCGATCTATCATGTTGTGAAGCAGATTATCATTGCCTCGCTCCACGGTCATCCGCAGCCGCTGGTGATTGAGGCGGCGCGCTCTGGCATTGAGCATTCAAACCAGCCGAGTTTTGCCGAAGTGTTTGATGGGATGCGGGGGCGGTAATGGCCAAGGCTGCTGAACCAATCCGTCCCGTCATCGTTAAGAAAATCACGGTCGTTGCCCACGGCGGCCATCACGGCGGCGCGTGGAAGGTCGCTTATGCTGACTTTGTGACCGCGATGATGGCATTCTTCCTGCTGATGTGGCTGCTCGGCGCTACGACCGAGAAACAGCGCAAGGCGCTCGCCGACTATTTTGCGCCGACGCTGGTGACGCAAAAATCGGACAGTGCGGGCGGCAGTGGCTTTTTCGGCGGGGATTCAATCGTTTCGGTCGATAAATACCCAAACCGCGCCGGACAAACGGGTACGCGCTCAATGACGATTCCGCGCGATGCCAAGGGTGGGCCAAAGGAAGCATCAGGGCCGGGTAGCGAGAAGAAGCAGTTTGACAAGCTCAAATCCTCGCTTGCCGAAAAGCTGAAAGCCAATGGCAATCTGCGCCGCTTCGCTCGCAATATCCGCTTTACCGAAACCACCGAAGGGCTTCGGATTGACATGGTTGATGAGGCTGATTTCACGATGTTCATCACCGGAACCGATCAACTGACCCCCGACGCGGCAAAACTGCTTCAGCAAGTGGCAGCGGCTGTGCGGGAGGCCCCTAACGGCCTTGTCATTCGCGGGCACACCGACGCCATGCCATATTCAAAGGGGGCGGGGATGAACAATTGGCAGCTTTCGGCCGCGCGCGCCGAGGTGACCCGGCTGTATCTGATGCGCGCCTCAGTTGACCCAGCGCGGATTAACCGGATCGAGGGGGTGGCTGACCGTGAACCCTATATTCCCGACAATAAATTCGACCCGCGCAACCGCCGCATGTCAATCACGCTTGCCCGCCAGAAATCCCCATAAAGCTGATTCCACGTCAATAAATTGAATTTCGTTTAAATAAAAAACATTCAATATGGATCATAATAAATAAAATTAAACATCAACAAAGGCCTTATCTGGCGATATTTATATCTGATATGGATATAGTGTAATTAAGGCTGAAATAGTTAACCTGTCAATTAACTGTTAGTTTACCATGATATTGGAATTGTTCGTCGGCGGCAGACTTTCTGCTTCATAAAAAACGAGGCGAACATGGCAAATTTGGCAATTAAGACTGAAATTAAAGCGCCAACCGAAAATTTGATTATCGGCAACAGTCCGGCAATTGTTGCCTTGCGCGAAATGATCGCGCTGGTGGCACGCTCATCGGCATCGGTAATGATAACTGGCCCATCGGGCAGCGGCAAAGAAATGGTTGCGCGTGCAATCCATCAAAGCAGCCAGCGCAGCGATAAACCGTTCGTGGCGCTCAACTGCGGCGCCATACCGTCCGAACTGATCGAGTCCGAACTGTTCGGCCATGAACGCGGATCGTTCACTGGCGCGCACAGTCGCCGGATTGGTCGCTTTGAGGAGGCCAATCACGGCACTTTGTTTCTCGATGAAATCGGCGACATGCGCTTTGATATGCAAGTGAAGCTGCTTCGCGTCCTTGAGGACGGGATTGTGACGCGCATTGGCGGCACGGCTGCCGCTCCAGTCGATGTTCGGATCATCTCGGCGACGCACCAGAATATTGACGATGCCATCGCGAGTAACCGTTTTCGCGAGGATTTGTTTTTCCGGCTTGGCGTCGTGATGCTTCAGGTGCCTGATCTTGCCAGTCGGGTAGAAGATATTCCCGCGCTGATCTCCCACTTTCAACAGGGTAAACCACGCGGCGCAGTGGCGCGGTTCGACGCCACTGGGATGGCACGGCTGATGGCGCACTGCTGGCCGGGCAATGTTCGTGAGTTGCGTAATGTGGTTGAACGCGCAGGCGTGCTTGCGGGCGGCGAAACACTTGATGCGTACGGCATCGAGGCGCTGCTTGGCAACACGCGCACCCGGATCGTTTCAGGAAGTGCTCTCAGGATCGCCGCGAATGCGCCGCAGCCCGTAGCGCCGATTGCAAAGCCAACCGCCGACAATGCGCCGATCAATCTCAAAGACATGCTCGAAACGCTTGAGCTTGAGCGCATCCAGTTGGCGCTTGACATGGCAGACGGCGTGATTTCAGAGGCGGCGCGGATGCTTACCCTAAAGCGCACGACCCTTATCGAAAAAATGCGCAAATACGGGGTAGATCGGTCATGCTGAAAGATGTTTTTTTGGCCGGAGCAATTTGTGCTTTTGCATTCGCTGGAAACGCATTTGCAACCTGTCCGACGAGCAATCTTTTCACTCTCAATGCGGCAAATATTGCTGCTCAGCAGCTCAACTATGCCGTTAGTTATAATGCCACAGTAAGTAATTCACGCGGGCAAACTCAAGTTATGGGTATTTCCTTTTTAACATTTGATCTGATTTCCAATCAGGTTGCGGGATTGACAATGCCGCAGATTAGCAACTTCATTAATGATGGGGGCACAACAAACAACAATTTCGTTTTGGGCGGCATTTTTAGTGGCCGTACGGCTGATGTGGCGGCGAATTCACGCGTTGCGGTTATCCGCTTCACTTTTACCACGCCGATCCGTGATTTTACGATTCAAGTTAACGACGTTGATTCCCTCGTCGATCAATTCCGTGATTGGGTTCAGATTGACGGCATTAACGCCGCAACCAACTATGATTCTGTAATCACAACCCCGCACGGCAATAGCAACGCATCCGGGGGGCAGCGCACAGCCACCAATTCCACATTGCAGCTTGGGACATCGTCTTCGCCGCTATTGCTCACTGCGCGGCAAAGCGCGGGCACATCGACCAACCCCAACAACGCAAATGGCGGCACCCTAACCGCAGAATTTGCAGCGCCCGTGACCGAGGTTCAGGTGCGATACGGCAATTTCCCGTTGAGCAGTGGCGAAAGCGCAACCGGCCAGCAAGCCATCGGCATCCAGTCAATCAGTTTCTGCCCGATGCCCCAACTGACCGTCACCAAATCATCAACCCCGCTTTCAAGTGCCGCCGCCGATCCCAACCGTTTCAACATTCCCGAAGCCGATGTGGTTTATGCAGTCACGGTCAGCAACAGCGACACCAGCCCGGTTGACCTCAACGCACTGGTTCTCACTGATGTGCTGCCACCCGCAATCACATTCCGAAACAGTGATTTTGATGACGGCGGGCCGGTCATCACCAATTTTGAGTTCGTCCCCGGCACTACTGGCCTTAGCATGGCCTCTGCCGATATTGCTTTTTCGAACAATGGCGGATCAAGCTATGGCTATGCCCCGGCTGCTGGCTATGATGCCGCGATCAATGCCATCCGCCTCAATCCCAAAGGACAAATGGCGGCGAATAGCAGCTTCACCGTCCGGTTTCGCGCGCGGATCAAATAAGCCGCTTCCAGCTTTGGGCAATCGCTTCCACCCCGTCATGCAGTTCAGTAAGCTTGACCGCGTCACCGCCCGCAATCACCTCTGAAAGCTGACGCGTCATCGCTCGGTACACCCCGGCGAGCGTTTGCGCGACGCTGCCGCCCTGATCAAAATCAAGACTGGCGGAGAGCGCCATCAGGATTGATCGCGCGCGCGCGGCACACGGTTCGCGTGCAATCTCCCGCCCCTGACGAAGTGCGGCACCAAGCACGTCAAGCGAACGGAGCAGCTCATCATAAAGGATCGCCACCAGCGCGTGCGGGCTCGCCCCCTCAACCCGGCTGGCGAGTTCAAGCGATTTATACTGGTTGCGCGCGCGCAGCAAATTGGGGCGACCGTACACCGATGATCCTTAGTTATTATTGTTGCCGTTGAGATTGAACTGCTGCTCGATATAACTTTGCGTCGCCCGCAGAGCGCCAATCCGCCCGTCGAGCGAGGCAAACTGCCGCTCAAGCCGCGCGCGGAAACGGTCTTCGCGTTCCTCCATCCGCTCGCGGTTTTTAGTGATATTATCGCCCTCGGTGACAAGCCGTTTGCGCAGCGATTCCAGCAAGCCGTTAGTGCTCGTCGCACCCTCCTTGATGGTACGCAGCGCCACCGAAATGCCCGGATCAGTCGCCTCGGTGCGAGTGGCGTCACGAACGGGATTGAACAGCGCCTCAACCGCATCGGGATTGGCGGTGAGTGCTGCTTCAAGTTTGGCGGCGTTGACTGTCACGGTGCCGTCGCGATTGGTGGCAAAGCCGATATCGGACAGGCTGTTGATCGCGGGATCGCTGGTGACTGACTGGCTGATCAAACGGCTCAATTGCTGATCAAGCGCGCGCGTTGCGGGATCGCCGCCGGTCGTCGTGCGCGCCTCACCCAGATCGCGTTTGAGCGTGTTGAACACCTCAGTAAAATCGGCCACCGCTTGCCGCAACCCGGCGAGCGGGCGCTCGGCCGTGATCGATACCGGATTGCCAATTGTCGTCTGGCGCAGTGTCAGTGACACACCGGGCAGGACATCCGAGAAGCTGTTCGACGCACGGGTATAGGCCACCCCGTCAAGCGAGAATTGCGCATCAAGTGCGGCCTGACCAAGCGTCATCGCGCTGCCCGCACCATTATAGGTGAAGCGATTAAGCGCTGGATCAGCGCCCGCATCGGCAGTGAGCGTGAACGCCTTTGCCGCACCGCTTTCGCCCTTGAGCACCAGCCGCGATCCGCCGCTGTCACTAATCACACTCGCGCGCACCCCGCTGCCGCTCGCGTTGATCGCGTCGGACAGCCCGGTGAGGCTATCGTTGGTCGCATCAACGGTGATCGTCCGCGCGGTGCCGCCAACGGTGAGCGTCAGGCTGCCCTGACCGACGGGATCACTCGCAGCGCCAACAAAGCCAGAGAATACCGTCTGCGCGCGCGCCAATTGGCGTACCTCAATCTCTCCGGTCAGGGTGCCGAGCCGGACGCCGGGATCGGCGGTTGCTGTAATCGCCGTCGGATTGGAAACAACGGGCTGGCTGCGCAGCGAACCACTCGCCACCACCCCGCCAAGCGTCGTGGCGAAACTATCCAGATCAGAACGCGCCCGCGCCACCGCGCTGATCTTTGCCTGATTGGCCCGCGTCAGCGCGTCAAACCGCTCAACCTTGGGCGCGCGCGAGGCCGCGGCCAAATCACGCACCAGCGCGGCAGTATCAATCCCCGAACCGAAGCCGAGCGAAGCAGCAATGGGTGGCAGCATAGCAATTGTCCTTTGCACAAGGAACGGCGAAGGGAGGCGGATGTTTAGAGGGTGAGTGCCCTAGATCCGTCATTGCGACCCCGGACTTGATCCGGGGGAAGCAATCCAGTCCCACCATCGCAACTGGATTGCCGCGCTTCCGCAAAGCGGAAGTTTATCCTGAGCGCCTGCAAGGCAGTCGAAGGACTCGCAATGACAAATGTGTGCAATCCGACCACTTCCCACTGATCGATTCCATCACTCACAGAGTGCCAAGTTTACACCATTTGTTCGCCCATTTTTCGCACCGCGCTGATTGATAAAATCGATCAACACCCAACCCCGCAACACACCACGACCCCATGAAGAAAACCGCAGATTTCTCAGTAAGTTGACACTGAATCCGTATATAATCACCCTCTCAAAATCCACCCAAAGCCTACCGCGTCGTTACACGCAGCAAATGATAAAAAACGCGGGTTGAGTTAAACATTTGCGGAACATAGTCTATTGATGAGCCTGTAGGAAAGGGGCTGTGAAACAAAAATGATTATGGTATCAAACTGCCGCAATGACTGAGATTTACCGTACCCCGGCAGGTGTCAGCGTTCTTGATGATTTGGGGCTTGATTCTGCCTTTGTCGTCAAAGCCAAGCTGGCAATTCGTATTCACCTGACCATTAAGGAGTTAGGCCTAAACCAGCGCGCCGCCGCAAAGCGGATGGGCACTTCGCAGCCTAGACTATCGCAATTGCGGTGCGGAAAGTTTGAGGGGATAAGTCAGGCGAAACTCGAAGAATGTCTTGTTGTCTTAAGAAATGACGGGATTACTAATATTGGGTTAAGACGTGACGAGGTTCAAGCGCGGCGGGTAAAGGAATTAAGAGCGTTGGCTTAAGAAAAATTAACTAGCATTGTAGTGCCGGAATATAACTGTTGCTGATTAAAGTTAGGGGTTCCATTACTGACGTTTCATAGCTGATCGTGAAGAGCTTCTGAAACTCGGCCGTGATTGACTCCGAAATGCTCGGCAATATCTTGTTGATGAGCATTAGGATTCATACCAGCAAACTCCCTAATTTTTTCAGCTAATTCTGCTGTTAGCTTGGGGCTTCGAACGGAGGCTCTCTTTTTTGCTGGCGGCTTGCGATATAGTTCATTTGCGAGTTCAGACAGTTCTTCAATGTCATGTTCTTCTGCAAGTTCGCGTAAACGATTTCGAACCTCAGGTATGCTCAATGTTTCTCCCATGTTGTGCTCCTGCGCGGCCAAAGTCTAAGAACCGTTGTTGGTCTATATAGTCAGTTGGGAATTCAAGTCGTTTTCTGCAAGGAGGAATCCAAACTAATTTTGGTGAAATTTCGCTATTTTTTATCCACACTAGCCAGCAATAACCAGTTGCCGTTGAGGCTGTGCGATCAAGTCTACCTTTAACCATTGGTACGCGCTCTACAAACTGTGCAAATATCGTTGGCGGATTCGACAAAAAAAGGCGATTGTATCGTCCCACACTTTCTATAAAGGTAGTTCGAACTAAAAAAGCTGCACCCACTCTGGTCTTATTTAGAGCGTGGTTTATGAAATTTTCTGCTAATCGAAAAGGTGGATTTGTAATAATCCAATCCCACTGCTCAACGAGACTTGAAGTTAAAAAATCTTCTTGCCTCCCGAAATTATAAGAAGCTATATCTCTCGACTCAACCTCCCCAAAGTATTCAGAAAGGGGCTTAGACATATTGCCGGCACCACATGCGGGTTCAAGGCAATTTAAGTCTGCTACGTTCTTGCCAATGACATATTCAATTAATGCCCTTGTTGCCCAAGGAGGGGTCGGAAAGTCATCAAGACTGTCGCGAGCTTCAACGCGTTGCGCCATAACGGCATGTGAGGTATTTTGCATTTAGGCGTTATGAGTCCGTCGTAGTGTTCGAGCAAGCGCTCATTTCCAAAATAGCACTACGATTGCAACGACAGCCCATTTAACAGAAACCTTAAGCCGCCCACAATGCCCGCGCCGCCGCCTCGGGATAGCGATCAATCACCTTCAAATACAACCGGGCCGGGTCTTCGGGGTAGTATTTGCCTCGTTCTCAGTGGCGCATCGCTCCCTAACGCTCGTGCCGCCAGCCGCAAACTCCCCTTCTCCCCTCGCGAAGGCGTCACCCGCACTTCCACATCCTGCCTAAGATCGCTCAGTGCGCGGAGGAAGCGGTCGGTGGAGAAGAGGGTGATCTTGCCGTTGATCAGCGCGGAGACTCGCGGTTGATCCATTGCCATCAGTCTGCCCGCTTGTGCTTGGGTCAGTTTGCGTTCGGCGATGATCCGCACAATTGAGCGCATCAAATCGGCGCGCAGTTGCAAATCATCGGCATCGGGCAGGCCGAGCGCATGAAAAGCGCTTTCGGTCGAATAGCTTACGGTTTCTGGCGTTTCCATGTTTGATACTCCTGCTCCGCGAGTTTCCAACATCATTAACCGCGTTGAATCATTCCCCCAACCCCGTTCGGGCTGAGCCTGTCGAAGCCTTGTCCTTTCTTCTTCTAGCATTCGAAAGAAAAAGACAGCCCTTCGACAGGTTCAGGGCGAACGGGGTTGGGGGGCAAGCCGCACCTCTTTATATAAATTTTGCAGTCAGTGTCGAAAACTAAGGTCAGGATCATTAACCTTTTAGAGCGTGATGACTTTATATTGGATCGTCTCCCCTTGCCCCACCCACCCGACGCTGCAAATCTTTATATTCAATCGGAACTAAACTTTACCCCCGCTGTTGAATGCAGGCGGCCGATGCCCGGACGCAGAGGAGAGTTATGATGGCGTCCAAAACCGGTTCCGCAACTTCGAAATCAGATAAAATATCCGGCGGCCAAGCTCCGGGAACTACAGCGCCTTTTCTGCCGGTTGCAACGGTAGAGTACGGCATCGGGGATGAGTTGCATCAGATTGCCGCCGAGGGTCAGCCTCTGCTGACGACCAACCACGGCACGCCAATCTCGGACGATCATAACAGCCTGAAAGCCGGGCCACGCGGGCCGACCTTGCTTGAGGATTTCGTCCTTCGCGAAAAAATATTCCATTTTGATCATGAACGAATTCCAGAGCGCGTTGTCCATGCGCGCGGGCTTGCGGCGCACGGTTATTTCGAATTGACTGACTCGCTGAGCGATCTCACGACCGCACTTGTGCTGGGCGAAGTCGGCGAACGGACGCCCGTATTCGCGCGTTTCTCGACAGTGGCAGGCAACCGGGGGTCTGCCGATCTTGCCCGCGACGTGCGCGGCTTTGCTGTCAAATTCTATACCAAACAGGGCAATTGGGATCTTGTGGGCAACAATATTCCCGTATTCTTCATTCAAGATGCAATGAAATTTCCCGATCTGGCCCATGCGGTGAAGGAAGAGCCTGACCGTGGCTTCCCGCAGGCGGCGTCGGCACATGACACATTCTGGGACTGGATTGCGTGCACGCCAGAGGCGATGCACATGGTCATGTGGCAAATGTCCGATCGCACGATTCCGCGCTCGGTGCGTTTCATGCAGGGCTTCGGCGTCCACAGCTTCCGCTTGGTCAATGACGCGGGCGAGTCTACTTTCGTCAAATTCCACTGGACGCCGGTGCTCAATATGCAGTCAGTGGTGTGGGACGAAGCCGTCAAGATCAACGGCGCTGACCCCGATTATCATCGCCGCGATTTATATACCGCGATCCGTGACGGCGATCATCCGGCGTGGGAGTTGGGCGTCCAGCTTTTCACTGAAGAAGAGGCCGCTGAATTTGATTTCGATCATCTTGATGCGACCAAGCTGATCCCTGAAGAAATCGTGCCACTCCGCACGATTGGGCGGATGGTGCTTGACCGCAATCCCGCAAATGTGTTCGCCGAAACCGAACAAGTCGCGTTCTGCACGCAAAACCTTGTCCCCGGCATTGATTTTTCGGATGATCCGCTGCTGCACGGGCGCAATTTTTCTTATCTTGATACCCAATTGTCGCGGCTTGGCTCGACCAATTTCACGCAGTTGCCGATCAACGCGCCCAAATGCCCGTTCGCCAATATGCAGCGTGACGGCCATATGCAGATGCATCCGCAGGCGACGCGCGTTGCTTATACGCCGAGCCTGATTAATCCTTCGGGGCCGCGCGAACATCCATCGGGTTTTCGGAGCTTCCCGGCGCCCGTCGAGGGTACGAAGCTGCGCGAACGATCAGCGACCTTTGCCGATCATTACAGCCAGGCGCGGCAGTTCTTCATGAGTCAGACCAAACCCGAGCAGGATCATATTGTCGCGGCCTTGGTGTTTGAACTGAGCAAGGTAGAAATGCCGATCATCCGCGCGGCGATGCTTGGCCACCTTGTCAACATTGATGCTGAACTTGGCAAGCGTGTTGCAAACGGCCTTGGCCATGATGACCCGATCATTCCCGCTGAGGCGGCGGTTGCGACGCGGACTGATCTTGACGTGTCACCAAAGCTCAGCATTATTGCAAACGGGCCGCCTACGCTTGTCGGGCGTCAGGTTGGGGTTCTCGTCACCGACGGCGCATCGTGCGCGATCATCGGCGCGATTATTGAAGCGGCAACCGCTGCACAGGCAACAGTCAAGATCATTGCCCCAAAAGTTGGCGGCGTGACACTTGATGACGGCAGCAAGCTCAAGGCAGATTTCCAGCTTGCGGGCGGGCCGTCAGTGCTGTTCGATACGGTTGCGATTGTCGTTTCCGAAGAAGGTGTCGAGATGCTGCTTGGCGAAGCTGCCGCTGTCGCCTGGGCGCACGACGCGTTTGCGCATCTCAAGGTAATCGCGCATTCGCCCGAAGCGGCTGATCTCCTAGATGCCGCAGGCGTCGATGAGGATGAAGGTGTCATAATGCTTGGAGACGAGGACGAGGCTGTCCTTTACATTGAGGCGGCCGGCAAAGGGCGGATCTGGGCGCGTGAGGCTTTAGTTCGCATGCTCGCTTAAGTCAGTACGCAGGGGGCAGATATCTGCCCCCTGCACTTTATTTCAATAACCCGGCAGATCGTAGGGCATCATTGATAATTTTCTCAACGCCGAATTCGGGGCGCGGCGCGAACGGTGCGAGCTTGGCAGTTGTTTGAGGGAGGCTTGAAGCCACCCTGTCTGAAATGCCCCAATATTCGATCAAATGCACACTTGATGCAACGCCGACATCAAGCACATATGGTGCCGACTTCCCGACAGCGTCGGTTGCGCGCGTATCGATTGGCGTGCCGTGGCCCATGCCCTGCATTTCCACATGCTCAACCTGTGCACGCCCCGCCGCGTCATGCCAGATACGCCGATGAAACTGCGTATTTTTTTCGTTTGCGGGCTTTGCATCGGCAAGACCGTGAACAACCAGCCACTGGGCAAGCGTTGCTTTGCTATTGTCCGAAGCAACAACATGATCGGCAGTGCCATGCCAGATTGATATTTTTGGCCAGCGGCCTTGATGATTGCTGGCCGTGTAAATTCGTTCGCCAAGTTGTGCCGCATTCTCGCGCGGGCCGCTGCGCATTTGTTGGAGCGCCATCATTACCGACGTCGCCGTGCCATGCGGAATTCCCGCGATCAGCCCGCCGCCGGCGAAAAGTTCCGGATAAATTGCAAGCATCGAGCCAGCCATCGCGGCACCCGCCGACAGGCCAGTTATAAAAACCCGTTCAGGATTGATGTCGTGCCGTGCGATCACGCTGTCAGTCATTGCTTTGATTGATGCTGCCTCACCTTGGCCGCGCCGCGTGTCGCCGGGTTCAAACCAGTTAAAGCAAAGATTGGGGTTGTTCGCCCTTTGCTGTTGCGGAATCAGCACGGCAAAACCGTGTCGATCAGCGAGAGCAAACCATCCAGACGCGTCAGCATAATCGGCTGCATTTTGCGTGCAGCCATGAAGCACGATGACAAGGGGGGCGCCCACAACCATCGCGTCAGGCAGATAGACTTGCCCAGCCAAATTCCCCGGATTGGGTTTGAAATCTGGCAATTTGGTCAGTTCTTTAGGGGTGGCAACAGCGGCACCGAAGTGACGGGTGCGAGTTATCGGCATTATGATATCCTTCGCCGAGGGTTTCGGCACCTATTCAACCACGCAGCTTTGCCAATGTTGCTGCGCTGCACAATAAATATATTGTGACGTTGGCAATCTTAGGTTCACACAGGAACCTTCGACCCTTTTCCGGGTTAATCAAAGGTAGCGTTCAGGCTGCATCAATAAGCAAGAGAATGCCAAATGTCTGCTCCCGAGAAGTTCCAAGACTTATACATCGCAAAATTGCCTTGCAAACAAGATCACAGATGATTGTGTTTCAAAGCCTTTTGCTGATCGTGGTGGCGGTGGGTATGTTCAATGCGGCGTTGGCTGTTATTGTTGCTGTAATCAGCCTTTATCAGTCTGCGACTGGTGCGCGATCTGCGTATGACCATGTAGATAATAATCTCGCGGTGGTCACTGGAACACCATTTGTATCAGTGCATGTTGCAACGCATAACGAGCCACCCGCAATGGTTATTGCGACGCTTAATGCGCTGTCGCATCTCGAATATCCGAATTTTGAAGTGATTGTCATCGATAACAACACCGCTGATCATGCGCTTTGGCGGCCTGTTGCCGTCCATATGGCGCACCTCGGGGATCGGTTTCGATTTGTGCATGCTGATGGCGTCACCGGGGCAAAGGCGGGTGCACTTAATATCGCTTTGAAGATGACTGATCCGCAGGCTCATTATATTGCCATCGTTGACGCGGATTATCAGGTTACGCCCGATTTCCTCAGTTTTGCCACTGCGTCTTGTGCGGAGGGCGTCGACTTTGTCCAGTTTCCGCAAAGCTATCGCAGAAGCGAAGGCGCCGAGGCAGTGTGCAGCGAACTTCGTGATTATTTTGCCATTTTCCCTGCTGCTGCCAACCGAACTGGTGCGTCGTTGCTCACTGGCACTCTGAGCCTGATTTCCGCCGCATCACTGCGCCGCGTCGGCGGATGGCCGACGGGTTCAATCACCGAGGATGCCGAACTGGGGGTCGCGCTCTGGCATGCGGGCGCTCGCGGACGATATGTTGACCGTATCGTTGGACATGGTTTGCTACCGCTTGATCTGGCAGGCCTTAGACAGCAGCGCAGACGCTGGGCAGCGGGCAATGTCCAGACATTGCTTTATTCGGTGGTCGGGAAGGGAGCCATCCTGCGGCCGGGCGTTGTCGCAATTGTTGCGCAGTTGACGGCGTGGACGAATTTTCTTGCTGTGCCGCTCACGACATTGGCTTTGATCGCTGGATTGCGGCTGGTTGGTGTTGCAGACGATGCGTTCATGACGGCGGCTCAAATCATTGCGGTCGCAACGATTGGCCTTACTTTGGCAACAATTTCTGTCCGGGTCTTTGCAAGCGGGCGTGGCGGCGCGCTGTTGGCAACGATGGCAATGATATGGACCAGCAGTTTTGGCTGGCTTCCAGCACTATTTGGCAGGCAATTGATTTTTCACCGGACGCCCAAGATCATCGAAAGCCAGGCCTTGAGCACGCTTTCGCTTGAAACTGTCGCATCGCTGATAGCGCTCGCGATTGCGGCCTTTTTTGCCCTTGAAGGTGCGTGGCTGACGAGTGCCATTGTGGCATTGAGTGCGTCGGGGCTGCTGGCGGGCTTTAAGGTGAACCATGATCTCAAACGCGCGGCGAGGGCAGCAGAATGCACAGCCTGATTGTCATTCCAAGCTATAATCGCGCGCACCAGATCGGACGTGCAATAACGGCTGCGCTTGACCAGTCTCAGGATGATGTGACCGTTGCCGTGATTGACGACGGATCAACTGATGCCACGCAGACTGCGTGCGAACCGTGGTTCAATAATCCCCGGTTCGTCTATATCGCACTTGGTGCCAATGTTGGCACGGCAGGCGCAAAAAATCTGGCGCTTGCACTGTTGCACTTTGATGCGGTCACTTTTCACGATTCCGATGATATTCCGCACCGTGACAAGCTGCTGCGGCAGCAACGAACGCTTGAGCGGTGTGATCTGGCTGCTGATCCGTGTCTGCCGTGGGCACTTGCTGGCGGAACACAGGTGTCAGGCGCTGTTGCGCACATCGACATCGCGTTAACCGCGCATCAGTTTCTTTCTGCCGACGGAAACAGTACGCGGATCGCACGGACGCTTTCGCTTGTTGATGATTTCTTTCCGAATTTGCAATTTAATACCGGCCCGCTTGGCGACTGGGTACTCATCAACAGCGGCCTGTTTCGACGCGCATTATTTTCGCGGATTGGTGGCTATGTCGACAGTGTCGAGGAAGACCGTGAATTGCGCAATCGCGCATTGATGCACGGTGCCAATGTCTGGTTCATCAACGAGGTCTTGCTCACAAAATATGAACAGGCCGACAGCCTGACGGCGCAGGCAACAACTGGCTATCGCAGCGCACAACGCGAACGCGATCGCTCTTATGTCTGGGATGCGATCAGCGAATGGCGCACGGGCAAACTACCCGCAGTGGTTCCGATCCATATTGGCGATGTCGGTTTGCGCTTTGTGTCCGCCCCGCAAAAGCTTGGTCTGGCAACTGACATCATGCTGAGCGATACGACTGCTTCGTGGCTTACGCGCGACTGTGCATTGCTCGCGCCGTGACGCCTCTGATCGTGATGGCACCGCACCCCGATGACGAACTGCTCGGTGCTGGCGGCTTGATGGCCCGCGCGGTTGCCGATGCGAGGCCGATAGCTGTAATCGTAATTACTGACGGAAGTGCGTCCGACCCGTCAGTTGCACGCGATCAGCAGCGCATACAGCGTCGTGCCGAAACGACTGCGGGCCTCGCAAAACTCCTTGGCATGGCCCCGCCGATCCTTTTTCTTGACTATCCAGACGGAAGTTTCCTTGCCCGCGATGTCCCAATCGGGCCGGGGTCAACTCTCGCCACATTTTTGGCATACTTTCCGGCCGCAAGATTGCTTGTCACTGATCCTGCCGACGGTCATCCCGATCACAAGGCCGCGTTTGGGCTTGCAGCGCGCATGGTCGCGCAAGGCCTTGTCGATCAGCTTGATGTAATGCCGATCAGCCAGCGCATCGACGGCGCTTTTGCAGCGCAAGGATATACAACACATTCACTTGGCCATCACGGCGAAGCCAAGGCCGCCGCGTTGGCTTGTCATCACAGCCAGATCGACACTCAAAGTGGTTTTGCGCTTTCCAAAACTGTTTTGGCGGATTTCACCGCTGTCGAATACACGCGATTTGTGCATGATCGGCACTGTGCAGAAAGCGAAGCCGTTCCCCGTGGCCATTTTGACGCCATGTTTCAGAAATCCCCCGACCCGTGGGGTTATGATAGCGTTGCATATGAAGCAGACCGGTTTCGCAGGACGATTGCCGCACTTGAGGGAAAGCATTTTAACTCCGCGCTCGAACTGGGGTGCGCAAATGGCGCGTTGACCGCGCAGCTTATCAATTGCTGCAATACGCTTGTCGCAACTGACACGGCCCAAGCCGCACTTGACGCGGCGCGCGAACGTCTGGACGGCCATGACGGCGTTGATTTTCGTCTGGGCAATCTTCCTGACGATCTGCCCGACGGACGATATGATCTCATCGTCTTGAGCGACATGCTCTATTATCTCGGATTGCAAGGCGTCGTTCGGCTCATGGTGCTATTACAAACGCGCGCCGAACCAGTTTGCCGGATCGTCATGACGAACTATCTTGGTGAAACTGACTGTGCGTTATCAGGCGAAATGGCGGCCGAGATCGCACTTGCACATGCGCCGGGTTGGGCGACTGTGCACGCGTCGCGAACCGAGCGGCTGCGCATTGATGTGCTTGAACGCATATGAAGCGCAGGCTGAAATGTGCCATCGCAATACCTGCGCGAAACGAGGCCGATCTGCTGCCCGGATGCCTTGCCGCATTGGCCACGCAGACGGTTGATCCGGCGACATTTGCTGTCATTGTCGTTGCCAACAATTGCACTGACGATACTGCCGCGCGTGCCAGCACTTTTGCGGGGTTGCCCAACTTGCTCGTTGAGGAACGGATCTTTGCGCCGGGCCAAGCCAATGCAGGTGCTGCACGCGGTGCGGCAATGGATGCAGCCGCGATGCTCAGCGACATTATCCTGACGACTGACGCGGACTGTGTTGCAGATCCTGACTGGGTTGAGGCAATGCTCGCTGCGTTCGCAAGGGGGGTTGACGGTGTCGCTGGTGCTGTCAGCGGCGACTGGGAGGAGCTGCGTCACCAGCCCAAGGCCGCACTCGCAATCGGCAAGCTTGAGTGGGACTATCTGTCATTGATCGCAGAGGCGGAGAACCTGTTTGATCCCAAACCTTACGATCCAGCGCCGCGCCATGCGCAGCGCTGCGGCGCTAATATGGGGATCACGCGCGCCATGCTGAAAGCAGTCGGCGGTGTGCCACCCATTGCTACGGGGGAAGACCTGGCACTGTTCGACGCCGTTGAGCGCGCTGGCGGCAAACTGCGCCATGAACCAACTTCGCATGTCGTGGCGTCGGCCCGGATGTCTGGACGTGCAGCGGGTGGTATGGCTGATGCGCTTGCAAACCGATTGTCGGATGATTATCGCTGCGGTGAGCAGTTCGAGCGTGCCGACGACCTTGTTGCCCAGTGGAAAACGCAGCAGCGCAACCGGGATGGCGCAGGAAATCTTGCAATTAATCCTGTATCAAAGCGCCCGGCCACACGGCTTACACCCGCGCAACTCGCCAACGAAACCGTGCGATTGCGTCAGCTTATGGCGACAAGGCAATGACGCCGGATCTGCTTGCCGCGCTGGCCGATGGCGACGAAGCGCTTGATCGCGGCATTCGCGGGCCAGGGATTGAACTTGATCTGCTGCGCGACGCCGGGCTGATCCGAAACCCGTTGCCATATACTTACGGCGGTCAGGGTTGGGGGACGGAAGTTGAGGGCGCATTGCCGCTGCTGGAAACGCTAATGGCGCTGGGTGAGGCAAACCTGCCGATCGCACGCATTTACGAAGGGCATGTCAACGCGGTTCGGCTGGTGATTGACCACGGGTCGCCCGACCAACGCGCCAACTTTGCTGATCGCATATCCGGCGGGGCAATTGCCGGGGTTTGGGGCGCAGACGGCAGCCAGCCTGTGACGATTGACAATGCAGCTCTGACAGGGGTCAAGGCATTTGCGTCAGGTTTGGGCGATGTCTCGATTGCCGTGCTCACTGCCAAAACGCCGCACGGGCTGCAGATGATATTGGCTGACGTGAGCGATCCCGCGCGATTTGACCACGAGGCTTGGGACATGACAGCAATGGTCGGCAGCCGGTCAGGCCAATTTGATTGTACTGGATTGTTAGCACAGCATGATCAACGGCTCGGGATGCCAGATGCGCTTTTTGCAGAACCAGCGTTTCACGGTGGAATTTGGCGGATTATCGCCTGTTATGCGGGTGCTTTGACCGCACTTGCGCGTGAATTGCGAGGGCAGATTGAGCAGAGGGGTTCAACCGACGACGCACTTACATGGCACCGTTTGGGGCTGGCAGCGATGGAAGCCGAAACCGCACGGACTTTGGCGCGCGCGGCGTGTCTTGCGGTCGAGAAGGAGGGCGCAGCGCCAGCAGCGGCAATTGCCACTGTCCTGTTTGCGCGTGAGGCGGTCGAGCAGGCCGCGACAAGACAATTCGCGCTTATTGAGCGCGCCACGGGCACTGCGCTACACCGCATCCATTCGGTCAACGGCCGGATCATGAAAAATCTGCGACTTTATCTCCGGCAAGCACAACTTGATGGCAAACTCGCGCTTGCAACTAGCAATTGGGCAGCATTGCCTCACACTCTCTAACCGACACGCTCATGCAATCGTTGAGGTCGGTCGTTTATTTTGCTATTCTTGCTTTTGTTGTGAACCAACACTGAGGTTTTCCGTTTACTAATTGTGGCCCGTATCGCGCATCTCTCTGACCTCCATTTCGGGGCACATGACCCGAAAATCGTGGCCGCTGCCGAGGTGTGGCTTGAGCAGCAGCAGCCCGATCTTATCATCATCAGCGGCGATTTGACTCAGCGTGCAAAAGTGGATCAGTTTCGCCAGGCCTCGGCTTACCTCGCCCGGCTGCGTGCCGCCGGTTTCCAGATATTGGTGGTTCCGGGCAATCATGATGTTCCCTTGTATGATGTTTTCCGGCGGTTTGCAGCACCTCTAAGACGCTACAAACATTATATTGAGCAGGATCTATGCCCGTGGTTCGAGAATGACGAGGTCGCGGTTCTGGGCATCAATACGGCGCGTTCGCTTACCGTTAAGGACGGTCGGATCAATCATGATCAGATTGCCGTACTGCAAGATCGATTTGTCGCAGTGTCCCCTGCCAAGACGCGCATCCTTGTGACGCATCACCCGCTTTATGCAATGCCGATAGGTGAGGGGGGCGAGCTAAGTGAAGCCGTGGGCCGTCACCGCGACGCGATTGAAGCGGTGGCAAAGGCTGGCGTTCACATTGCTCTGGCTGGTCACTTTCACCGTACTTATGCAGAGGCGGCAACAAAAATGGTGGAGAGCGCAGGCTCGGTACTGGTGGTTCAGGCCGGCACCGCAACATCAATCCGGCTGCGCAACAGCGAGTTGCAAAGCTTCAACTGGATCCACGCGCGCCGCAACGACGCGGTGGAATTGCAAGTGATTGCTTGGGACGGTGCCGCATTCCAGCGCGGCAGTCATGTGCAATTCACGCATGATGGCGATAATTGGGCTTCGCAGACTGTCCGCGAAAAAATTGGCATAATTGAATGAGTGTTACTGGATCAACCCAGGCTCTTCCCAAACAAGCGATCTTGATTGTCAACGCGATGAGCCGCAGCGGCGCGGACGCGTTCGAGGAAGTTCGCGACAAACTTGTATCGGCGGGCGTCACCCTCACTGAAGCCCATGCAATTGGCAATCCCAACCAGATGGCACCGGCCATTCTTGACGCAATCGCCAAAGCGCCAATGGTTATCATTGGCGGGGGTGACGGATCACTGTCAACCAATGTCGGCTATTTTGTGGGGCAAGATACGGTGTTTGCGATTATCCCGCTGGGAACCGCAAACAGCTTTGCTGGCACGCTTGGTATTCCAACGGACATAGATAGCGCCATTGACGTGATTGCCAATGGCAAACGAAAGTGGATTGATCTTGGCCGCATCAACGGTGATTATTTTGTTAACGCAGCGGCGATTGGCCTGTCGCCCCTGATCGCCCAAACAGTACCGCACAAGCTGAAGCGCTATCTTGGTATCGTCGGTTATCTGATCTGGGCTATGTGGTGTGCCATCCGGTTCCGCCCGTTCAAAATCATTGTTGAGAATGATGACGGCGGTAAGGACAAGCTCTGGGCCACTGAAGTGCGTATCGCCAATGGCACGCATCACGGCGGGGTAGAGTTGATTGAGAGCCAGGCAATCGACAGTGGCGAAATCGTTATCCAAGCGGTGACTGGCAAGAGCGTGTGGGGGCTTGGGTGGAGCTGGATTGCAACGATGCTCAAACTGCGCGCGCGCCACGGCATGATCCGCGAATTTCGCGGGAAAAGCATGACACTTGACACACGTCCCCGGCTAAAAATTTCAGTCGATGGCGAGATTGCGGCCAAAACGCCAGTTGCAGTGAGCGTGGCGCGCCATGTGATTGAAGTTGCTGCCCCCTGTGAAGGGCAATTCTGAATTTGCCGATTTGCAAACCAAAACCAAGTCATTGGCCAGGATGACGGCACTTTTTGATCCGCTGGTAGTTAATGTCAGAGACCAACAAAATCTGCCTATCACGCGTTCATCCACCCGGCACAGATATAAGGAAATTCCATGGACATCCCCAAAGGCGCAATCATTGCGGTTGCAGACGGACAAATATTGAACTTGTTCCGCAATGCTGGCGATGAAGGCACACCCAAATTGACGCCGATGCCAGACGCAGACGTTGATACCTCAAACAAAGGCTCGGGAGGACGCCACCAAAGCAGTTCTGCCAACCCCGATGACAGCCAGCAAGACGAAGACAGTTTTGCCGCTGGAACTGCAAAACTTCTTAACAAGCGTGTTCTTGATGGCAAGGTTGATCACCTTATCATCGTTGCTGCACCCCGTACGCTTGGTGAATTGCGCAAACATTATCACAAGGCGCTTTCGGCCATCCTTGTGGGAGAGATACCAAAGGATCTGACAGGTCATTCAGTTGCCGACGTAGAAAAGATCATTGCCGCTGCTTGAATCCGGTTTGACGTGTGATTTTAACCCCAACGTTAGTTTATGAGTGCATGGCCGCGATGACCAGATCATCCGCACCATAAATTTTGGCACAACTGCGGCCCGCACGTTTGGCTTCGTAGAGTGCGGTGTCCGCGCGGTGGAGGAGGTCGCTTCGGTTCATCTGGCCTGACATTGTAAGGCAGGCTCCGATGGTTGTGGTCACCTGCAATGAGCCGCCGGAATAATTGGCTGAAATCGGCAAATCATAAAGCAGTTGGCTTAAAAGCGGTTCGAGATTTCGGCACGCCTCTGCATCAGTGATTATCGCCACAAATTCATCTCCACCAAAGCGCGCGAAAAATGCGTCACGCAGTTGTGAGGTAGCCAATCGCCGCGCGAATTCCTGCAATATCAAGTCTCCAGCACGATGACCGCACTTGTCATTGACCGCCTTGAACCCATCAAGATCCATCATCAGTAACACAACCGGCTCCCCGGTTCTTGCCGATTTGTCGAGCTTACAATCAAGAAATTCGTTGAAATGCGCGCGATTGGGCAGACCGGTTAAATCATCGCTATGGGCCGAGCGGCGGAGGCGTTCTTCAAGCGCATATTGCTGCGTTACATCTTGAAAAACGCCAATGACGGCAATCGGGTGCCCGCCTTGCAACTCCACCTCCCCCATGCTGCGCACACGCCGCAATTCGCCACATGCCGTCATGAAATCGGTTTCCACTTCAAATGGTTGACCGGTTTCCACGGTATTGCGCAACGCATCCGATATGATCGTGCGCGCTTCACCGGGATAGAAATCAAGCGCGTTTTCAAGGCTCGGGTCATGCCCGACGGGCAGTCCGTGAATGGCGTAAACCTGTTCAGACCACTGTGTCCTGTTATCAGCCAGAGTTAATCTCCAGGAACCGATATTGCCCATGCGTTCGGCTTGACGGAACTGCCGATTGCGCAAATCCATCGTCCGAAGATCGGCCTTATGCTGCTCGGCAAGTTTGAGGGCTTGAAATGTCAGAATACGCCGCTCGACTAGCTTTTCGGCGAGCCTGGCAAGGTCTTCGAGTGCAGACTGCTGGTCAGGTGTCAGTTTATGAGGTTCGTTGTGAATGACGCACAATGTTCCGATCGCAGCGGCCCGCGCTGGTGTCGCCGCCTCAGCGCCAACCAATAGCGGAATGCCGGCATAAAAGATAACACCGGGCTCACCTGTAACAAGCGGGTTATTGCAAAACCGCCCGTCTTGGCGGGCGTCGGCAACAATCATTATGGTATCGCTGCAAATCGCGTGTGAACAAAACGCGTGTTCGCGCGGAGTTTGGGCAACTTCAATGCCGAGTCTGGCCTTGAACCATTGCCGATGCTGGTCAACCAATGAAATAAGCGCGATCTTGCAGCCCGAGACTTGCTGTGCAAGGCGAACCAGCGTGTCAAATTCGGCGTCAGCGGGGGTATCAAGCAAGTCGAGTTCGGCCAATATGCCCAGCCGCGCGTCTTCGCCCAAAAGTCTGGGGTTGTCGAAGCTGTTTTCCAGGCGCTGATCCATTATAGTGGTAACGGATGATTTGGCGGTTTTTTTAGCTTTGTACGCGTCCCGTGCTCGTCATAATGGCGCGCCTCAGGCACTTCGACGTTTGGCGGTGCAACGCCATCTGCCATTGCCCGCTCAATGTTGAAGACGAACGCGAGGATTGTCGCGACCGCGATGTAGAGATCCTCGGCAATGACGTGACCAGCACGCGTCGTGAAATAAAGCGCGCGGGTGAGCTGAGGATATTCAAGCGTTGGCACGCCCTGCTTTTTCGCGAGTGCGCGGATCGCAAGGGCGACGTCTCCGCGTCCGCGCGCGGCGACGACTGGCGCGGCGTCGATACCGGGGCGGTAGCGCAGGGCCACGGCAAAATGGGTTGGGTTGGTGAGGATGACCGTCGCCTCCTCAACTGCCTTGCGCGCTGAGCCAGCGAGCATTTCGTGCGCGCGTTGGCGGCGGGCTTGCTTCATTTCGGGTGCGCCGTCGCTCTGGCGCATTTCCTCCTTCACTTCCTGCTTGGTCATCCGCAAATCAGCATTGCGGCGCTGGCGCTGGATTGGCACATCAATCACGGCAATCACGAGCAGCCCAGCCGAAAGGCACAGTAGCGCCTGCGTCACGCTGCTCCCGACACTATAGATTGCGGGCGCAACATCCTGCGCGCCAAGCCCGAGGATTTTGGGGAGGTCACTCGAAACGAGCCAATAGCCCAGTGCGCCGAGCACGCCTGCTTTCGCGAGTGATTTGCCAAGCTCGATCAGCCCCTGCATCCCGAAAATGCGTTTCAGGCCAGTCATCGGATTGATCCGATTGCCCTTGAAGGCGAGCGCCTTGCCGCGAAACCCGAAGGAGCCGAGCAGTGCAGGCGTGGCAAGTGCTGCCACCAGCGTCACCGCAAACAGGCTGGCGAGCGGGAGCAGTACCCCTTGCGCAAGGCGGAGCGCGGCTGTGGCTGGATCAAAATCCTGATGATCCTGCGCGCGCAGCGTCAGCCCGCTTTTGATGAGATTGAGGCTCGCCTCAAAAAAGGCAGGCCCGGCGAGCGCGAACCACGCCGCACCCGCCAGCATCACGATTGCCGTGGCAAGTTCCTTTGATTGAAGGATATTGCCTTCGGTCGCAGCGTCGCTGAGTTTCTTTGCACTCGGCGCTTCGGTTTTCTGATCGCGATCGGGTTTGTCAGCCATTGGCGAGCCGCTTTGCCTGATCAAGGCCCGCCTCAAGCGCGCTCATCAGCGAGTCCGCCATCGCCGGGGCCGCAATTGCAAGCAGGATAATCCCCGCAAAGAGCGTCGCGGGTAGGCCGACCGCGAACAGGTTGAGCGTCGGGGTTGAGCGCGCGATCATCGCCATCACGATCTGGACAAGGATCATCGCAAACGCGACTGGCAGCGCAATCGACAATCCCGCCGCAAATACCAGCCCGCCAAAGCGCACCAGTCCGCCGATGGCATCATGTGATAACCACCCATTTCCCGGCGGCAGCGCGATATAACTCTCAACGATAATCTGCGCGAGCGCGAGATGCCCGCCAACCGCAAGGAACAGGAAGGTGCCGAGCATCGAAAGGAACTGGCCAATCGCGGGGCTGACTTGGCCGCCGAGCGGATCGCTCATCGCGGCAAAGCCAAGCCCCATTGTGTTGCTGATGACTTCACCCGCAAGGAACGCCGCCGCCAGCCCAATCTGTACTGCAAAGCCGAGTGCCAACCCTGCGACAACCTCACCAATGATCGCCATCAATCCTGCAAATGACGCCATTCCGTCTGGCGGAAGCGTGATCCCGGCGGCGGATGCTGCGGGCACGCCAATCCCCAGCGCGATAATCAGGCGAAGCTGCACCGGCACCGCAGGCGCGCTGAACACAGGCGCGGCAAGGAACGCAGCACCAGGCCTGATCATCGCGAACAGCCACAGCATAAGCTGCGCTTCGATATTGCCGAACTCAGCAAGCATCAAAGCACCAGATCAGGGATGCGCGCGAAAATCTCTCGCGTGAAATCAACCAGAAGCACCATGATGCTGCCGCCAAAAATTGCTATGCACCCGCCGACAATCACGAGCTTTGGCACGAAGGTCAGCGTTGCCTCATTGATCGAGGTGGCGGCCTGCACCATTCCGAGCAACACGCCGACGACAAGTGCGGGGATCAGGATCGGGGCCGACGCAAGCGCCAACACCCACAGCGCCTGTTGCGCCACACTGATGAAATAGTCAGCGTCCATCTCACCCTCCTGCAAATGAGCTGGCGAGCGAACCCATCGTCAGCGCCCAGCCGTCAACGAGCACGAACAGCAACAGCTTAAACGGCATCGAAATGATCGTCGGCGACAGCATCACCATGCCAAGCGACATGAGTGCCGACGCGATAATCAGGTCAATAATCAGGAACGGCAGGAAGATCAGGAACCCGATCTGAAACGCGGTTTTGAGTTCGCTCGTCACGAACGCAGGCAGCAGGATTGAGAAGGGGACATCGGCCTTGCTTTTGAACTCGGGTGCTTTGGCGATCTTGGCAAACATCGCAAGATCGGTTTTGCGTGTCTGCATCATCATGAAGCCGTGAAAAGCGGTGCCCGAGCGCGAGATTGCCTCCTCCAGGGTGATTTCTTCCTTGCCATAAGGCCCGATGGCGTTGGCGTTCACTTGGGTGAGCACTGGTTGCATGATGAAGATTGAAAGGAACAGGCTAAGCCCGACCAGCACTTGATTGGGCGGCGTCTGCTGCAAGCCCAAGGCCTGGCGCAGGATCGAAAGGACGATGATGATCCGGGTAAAGCTCGTCATCATCAGGATCAGCGAAGGCAGGACGGTGAGTAGCCCCATCAGCATCAAAAGCTGAAGCGAGAGCGAAAGCGGTTTCCCGTCCCCCGCAATCGTATCAAGCGCGCGGTCAAGCCCTTGCGTGGTTTGGGCGAGTGCGGGGGATGCAGTGAGGAGGAGGGTTATGGCGATGACTATGAATGCAGCGATCAAATATTTTCCGTCACCCCGGCGGAGGCCGGGGCCGCTTTGATGTTGCTCCAAACCACGAGGCGACCCCGGCCTCCGC